>NZ_SMNT01000181.1 GCF_004348265.1 Methylobacterium segetis | reverse complement strand
GGGGGCGGCGGAGGCGGGCCTCGAGACGCTGGCGACGCTGACGATGCCGGCTCTCGACCCGGTGATCGCGCCGATCGTCTACGCCGTGCCGATGCAGTTGATCGCCTACCACACGGCCGTATTCATGGGCAAAGACGTCGACCAGCCGCGGAACCTCGCCAAATCCGTCACCGTGGAATAGGAGCTGGGATTAGCGCCCAGCGACCGCCCGCAAATGATTTATCCATCGGGAAAACGCGATGTTAAGAGAAAGTTTTAAAAAAGTCTGCTTAGTAACAGACGAAGTGATGCCATTCACTAAAGGCGGAATCGGCGCCTTCGTAAGGAATGTACTTGCTAGTTATTCAAAAACCACCAACTTTCATATTCTTTATACCGGAAAAACTAGAATCGAAGTCGGTGACTGGAACAATTTTTACGCCGAAGTTCGCCTCCATCACTTAACAGATATCAATGAAAAAATTGAAACCGAAAATAACATTGAGTTCCGTACTTTAGGGCATCCCCTCTTTCAGAAAAGTTTTTCAATTTATAAAGCGCTTGAGCACACTATTGCTCACGAAGGTGACTTCGACACAATCGAATTCATCGATTGGGGCGGGGCTGCGTACTTCAGTATTCAAGCAAAGCTTTGCAATCTGCTGCGGACGAAATCAAGACTTTCCGTGCGAATTCATACAACAGAGAGCCTTATACGTTTTTATGAACATCGCTTTCCGCACAAAGGAAATTTGGAAATTTACGATTTTGAGCGAAAGGCGATGGCTGACGCCGACCAGATAATTGCGCCACTAAGGCCGATCGCGAAAACAGTCGCCGATCACTATGGCTTCGACGCCGAGTGGAGAAAACGAGTTATCGTGGAAGAGCCCCCTGTAATTAATTCCCGCGCTGCTACGAATTCGATCGCTCCCGATTTTAAAACGCCTATCGTATTTTCAAGTAAGCTACAGGAAATAAAGCGTCCTGATGTGTTTCTTCAGGCGGCGGTCCGACTAATGGCTGAATGTCCCCAATACGGTGGGGAAATAATATTTGCTGCATTCGAACCTGTTCCCGGAAAAAGAGAAGCAATGCTTGCTTCCGTGCCAATTCGATTCCGGGAGCGGGTGAAATTTCTAACTTCCCTAAGCTCTAACGAACGCACCACGCTTCTGTCGGCTTCAATCGTCGTATTTCCGAACGCTTATGAAGCATTTTGTTTTGCTGCCTATGAAGCAAGTGCTGACGGCGCCTACGTTATTTTGAACGGCGCTAATCCTGCGTTTGGTGATGATACCCCATGGCAGAATCGGTGTAACTGTTTGAAGTTCGACGGATCATCGTTTGGCCTATATTCGTTGTTGAGTCAGGTTGTGTCTCAGTCATCACCGAAACTTTTGCCGGTTATGCTAGATGCCCCCCGATCTCCATACTATACCAGAGATGATCGAACAGATCTTGAAGGTTCTGACGACGGTCAAATTCCGCGAATTTCCATCTTTGTTTTGCACCAAGACAACCCGAATGCGCTTTTATCTACTGTCGTCAACTTTTTAGAGACAATAGATCTCGATGTTGAATGCGTCGTTGTGGACAACGGATCGAAATCTGCGGACTCTGAGTTGACTCTACGACGTATGGCCGACTTGCAGAGTAAGTATACCAATCTGAAGATTGAGCTTTTACCTGAACGGGTAAATTGGGGCTCTGCTTTGAACGAAATGCGTCTTAAGTATCGGTGTAATTACGTTGGTATTGCGCCAGCGGGTACTTATGTGACTCCTGGTGCGCTCAAGCGTTTTGTTCACGCGTTGGAAGCTAATCAACTCCACGATGTGCTTGTTCCAGCTTCCGTGTTGCGTGGTGATGATCCTGCAGCAGAGCATCAATATGTCTTCCACTCGTTGGGTGAAAGTTTCGCAAGTGGCGTCATTGATAATCGCTTTACAGCGCATCTCTTCCTTTTGAGAGGAGACGTGTTTTCTCGGGTACCGTTCGACGAAGCTTCGAACGCCCATCTTGAGTGGTTATACCTTCAGATTTTGGCACGTCATGGGAGCAGATTTATAGTTTGGCCTGAAGTTGATGTTTTTTACAATGACATTGATGTGAGGGTCTTTGCCCCAGAGAGCGAGCATGAAAGGCTCGCTGTTTTGGATCAGATATCCAAGGCTGCAAGCGCGCGCAGTGGGCTTGCGCCGCAGAGTTTCCCGCGCATAGATGAGAGGGCGATCGAAATAACTGATATGCGAGTAACTTCTGAACGTGGCCCCGACACCTTGCCGCCTGAAGTAACCGAGCAACTTCATGAATTGGAAATCCGTCGGAAGGCCGCGCAACACAATAAAAAGAATATTCGTAGGTTTGTTCCTGAGTTTTCGAGACTGCTTAGTCCTAGAAGGGGGGAGAGATTTCATATAGATTCAATTAATGACGTACGTTCAGAACTAGGGAATTGGCGACTAGATTCTGGTCATGGGTTTACAGTGAGAGGCTGGGGGTTTTCCGAACGTACCGCATCCGAACAACTTGATATTGTTATTCGCTTGCAGGGAGCCCGGGCAAGCGTTGTCCCGTTCTCTCGCTCGAGGTTTCCGAGACTGGATGTCAACTTGCTTCATGGCCTGCCCGAAGATTATGAAAGCGGGCTTGAGTACCAGTTCTCTGGTAGTCGTATCGCCCCGGGTAGACACGAATTCGTTGTAGAGTTTCGTAAGGATGGAAATTTGTTGCGCTCGATGAGAATTGGGCAAATCGCCGTCGGTGTCTGATAGCAAGCGGTGGTGATAGTAGTCGATGATCCGAACCACGCAGGCCAATGGGCATACTCGTCCATCCCTGGTTGATGAGGCGGTTTTCGGTCTCCGGCCGAGAACGCTGTTGAGCGTGGCTGCGGGCTGATCCACGGCTTCTCGGAAGTGGCGCGATTGCTTCGCCGTCGATGGGGCTGCGGGACCGGCCAACCAACCGTCCCGCGCTCAACGCAGCCCGACCCGGGCATCGGACGGGGCCACGGCCGAGATCGGGCGGGTGAGCTGGGAGCCTTTCCCGCCTTGCCGTCGCCCGGCGGGTGCGCCGGGCCCTCTCGACGGTGAGGCGGCTCTGCGAGCAAACGGCTATGATCATGACCACGAACGTGCTTCTTGCTGTATGGCCGATGTGTCCGGCAACGCGAACATGAGGGGGACCCTGCTCGACCGTCTGACGCATCACTGCGCTATCTAAGAAAGGGGTGACATCAGCTGGCGGCTGAGGCCACGAGGCTGAAACGGAGGCTTCGTAAAGCTCAGCCATGTTGCTGCCTGGGTGCTGTTACGACGCCGACTGATGCTCGGAGGATGCGCGACGACAAACAGGCGCGGTCCCTTCGTGCCAGATCCGGCCGAGAGCCGGATCCAGTCTGTCTTGGAGAGATCCTTGGCGATCTCCTCAGCGGTGCCCGCAACGTCGAGGTTTTGGTCCCAGGACCAGAACCGATGCCGACCGGTGACGCCAAGCACGTAGCCGGTGTCAGCACGTCGCAGCGCCAGCTCGATCTCGCCCACCCCGTAGATGCTGTCGGCGGCCACCCATGCAAACGGCACCTCTGCCTTTATCGCCCGCTCGATCATGGCCAGCGCCAGCTGTGGCTTGGTGGAAATCAATGTCGTCCGGCACATGCTCCGCCCGCCTTCG
>NZ_SMNT01000180.1 GCF_004348265.1 Methylobacterium segetis | reverse complement strand
GCCGTTCGAGATGCCGTCGAGCAGGCCCGAGAGCGCGCTCGAGCGGTCGTTCAGCGAGGCGGCGGTGAAGAAGTTGATCGGGTTGTCGAGGGCGCTCGCGACCTTCTTGCCGGTCGAGAGATGGTTCTGCGTCGTCGCCTGAAGCGAAGCCGTGTCCTGAAGGGACAGAAGGCTCGAACGGATCGAGGAACTTAAGGTGATGTCGTTCGCCATCTCGGGCCTCCAAACCGCCAGCGCGAGGACGACGGATCGTTAACTCCGCGCTCGCTTGGATCACATGATCGGGAAGATCACGCGGAGGTGGTTAAGGCCCGGTTAGTGTTGGCGGCTCGCGAATAACCAAAACAGAAAAAAGGCCGGGACTTTCGTCCCGGCCTCTCGATGTTCGACTGTCCGAAAGCTCAGCGCAGGAGCTGGAGGACGCCCTGGTTGGCCTGGTTGGCGAGACCCAGCGTCTGCTGGGCGATCGACTGCCGGGTTTGCAGCGCCGTGTAGTTCGCCGCCTCGAAGTTCAGGTCGGCGTTCGTCAGGTTGTCCGCACCGGTGGTCAGCACGTTGGAGAGCTGCTTGGTGAAGTCCTGACGGGTCTGCACGGTCGAGAGGCTGGAGCCGAAGGTCGAGGCCAGCGAGCGCAGCGAGGTCAGCGCGTTCGTCAGCGTGTCCTTGGCCGTCGTGAGCGACGTGTCGTCCTGGATGTTGAACGACCCGGCCGGACCGCCCGTGCCGTTGGCGGCCTGGCCGATGCCGAGCGAGGCGGAGCTCAGGGTAGTGCCCTGCACGCTGAGCGAAGACTGGGCGCTGCCGGTCTTCTCGTTGAACACCACCGACAGCGTGTCGCCGCCGAGCAGGTTCTTGCCGTTGTAGCCCGAATCCCGGGCGAGCTGGTCGAGCTGCGTCGTCAGGTCATTGAACTGCTTGACGAGGTTCGAACGGACCGTGGAGTTACCGGAGGCGGTGACGCCGGTCGTGTAGTCCGTCGTCGCAAGCCCGAGCTTGCCGTTGAGCGTGCCCAGCTTCGAGTCGGTCGTGGCGGTCGCCGCGTCCGTGCCCGAGCCGAGGCCGACCTTCAGGGTGTTCGAGCCCGTGCCGGTCACCGTCAGCTTGCCGCTGTCGTCGACGCTGGCGGTCGCGATACCGGACGAGTTCACCGCGTTCACGAGATCCTGCACCGTCTGCGTAGCGGAGAAGGTCGTCGTGAAGGTGGTCGGGCCGGCGTTGATCGTCAGCGCCAGCGTGTTGTTGGTCGAGGTGTCGATGCCGATGTCGCCCGACGAGGTCGAGGTCGCCTGATCGGCCGTGGTATCGGCGCCGCCGAGCTTCTTGTTGAGCGTGACGTCCTTCAGGCCCTTGTTGGTGGCGACCGCTTCGGCGGCGACCGAGAGGGCGGTGCCGGTCTTGGTCGGGCGGTTGGCGGCGGCGTCGTTCTGGGCCTGCGTGATCGTCGACTGGAGCGACTGCACGAGCTTGGTGATGCCGTCGATGCCCTTGGAGGCGGCCTGGATAGTCTGGATGCCGTTCGAGATGCCGTCGAGCAGGCCCGAGAGCGCGCTCGAGCGGTCGTTCAGCGAGGCGGCGGTGAAGAAGTTGATCGGGTTGTCGAGGGCGCTCGCGACCTTCTTGCCGGTCGAGAG
>NZ_SMNT01000179.1 GCF_004348265.1 Methylobacterium segetis | reverse complement strand
CCGCCCGCCTCCGCACCCCGCCGGCCGTCCGTCCGATGTGCCGTGAAGCACCCGGCGGAAGAGGTCAATCCAGATGAGAATGAACGTTCATTGACGTGAGAATGAACGTTCATTACTCCTTCTGGGAGACAGGAGCCCGCATGATCAGCGCCGTCCCGACCCTTCGCCACGATCGCCGTCGCCGGCCGGATCCCGCGCCGCTCGCCGGGCGCGCTCTCGCGCAGCTGCGCGCCGCCTCCTCGCCGGCGAACCTCCTCCTCGTCGCGATCCTGCTCGTCGGCTGGCTGGCCCTGATCGGCTGGACGGGCGCCGGGCCGCGGGGATGGCAGGCGCGGCTCTGCGCCGGGCTAGCGGCGCAATCCCAATCCTGCGGCGCCCTGCCGGTCTCGGACGCGACGCCGGGCGCCGCGACCGCCCGCGGGCTCGGGGGGCTGTCGTGAGCGCGGCGGCCGGCGCCGTCCTCGACGCGCGCGGCGGGCAGGCGGCCCGGCGCGAGCACATCCTCGATGCGGCCGAGGCCTGCTTCGTGCGCAACGGCTTCCATCGCAGCACGATGCAGGACCTCGCCCGCGAGGCGGGCATGAGCCCCGGCAACATCTACCGCTACTTCGAGTCGAAGGAGGCGGTCGTGCTCGGCCTCGCCGACCGGGAGCGGGCGCGCGGAGGCGCCCTCGTCGAGCGGCTGGAGCGGGAGGGCGACCGGCGCGCCGCGCTCATCGGCATCATCGAGCGCTACTTCCTGGCGATCACCCGCGAGACCGCGGTGCTGCGCGTCGAGATCTGGTCTGAGGCCACCCGCAATCCCGACATCGCCGCCATGGTCGTCCGGAGCGAGGAAGAGGCCCGGCTCTGGTTCACGCAGACGCTGGCCGCGCTCGCCGTCTCGCCGGCCTGCGACCCGGTCGCCCTCTACGGGGCGATGGGGCCGCTCATGAAGGGCATCATCATCGAGCGGGCGATCCTGCCGGATTACGACCCGGCCCCGTCCGTCGCCCACCTCCTCGGGCTGATCGAGGCCGGCCTCGAAGGCCGCCTGCCGGCCGCTCACGGGAACGAGACAGACCGATGAAACCGATTCTCCGGCACGCCGGGCCCGCGCTTCTCGCGCTCGGCCTGTCCGCATGCCCCGTCCTCGCCGAGACCGCCCGGCCGAGCGCCCAGAGTCCCGCCCAGCCGCGCCCGGCGCCCGCGATCAGCGTGGTCGAGGCGGCCCGCCGCGAGATCGTGGAATCGGTCATCGTCACCGGCACCCTGGTTCCCCGGGACGAGATCCTGATCACGCCCGAGATCGAGGGCTACCGCGTCACCGAGGTGCTGGTGGAGGAGGGGGCCCGCGTCGAGCGCGGGCAGGTGCTGGCGCGCCTCTCGCGCGACCTGATCGACCGGCAGCTCGCCCAGCAGAACGCCCTGGTCGACAAGGCGTCCGCCGCCGTGCCCCAGGCCCGGAGCACCATCGAGCAGGCGGAGGCCGCCGAACTCGAGGCCCGCCTCGCCCATGACCGCGCCCGGCAGCTCCTGCAGACCGGAAACGCCACCGCTGCGGTGATGGAGGGGCGCACGGCCTCGCTCCGGCAGGCCGAGGGCAAGCTCGCCTTCGCCCGCAACGGGCTCGTCATCGCCAGGGCGGAGCTCGCCCAGGCGCTCGCCGTGCGCGACGAGCTGCAGCTCCGGCTCGCCCGCACCGAGATCCGCGCGCCGGAGGCGGGCATCGTCAGCCGCCGCAGCGCGCGGGTCGGGCTCGCCGCCTCGGCCTCCGCCGAGCCCCTGTTCCGGATGATCGCCCGGGGCGAGATCGAGCTCGAGGGCGAGGTCATCGAGACGAAGCTGCCGCTGCTCCGCGAGGGCAAGCCGGCCTGGATCGAGATCGGCGACGGAGAGCGCGTCGCGGGCAGCGTCCGCGCGGTCTACCCGGAGGTCGACAAGGCCACCCGCCTCGGCAAGGTCCGCGTCCGCCTCGATCCCGACCCGCGCCTGCGCATCGGCACCTTCGCCCGCGGCGCCGTCGAACTCGCCCGCACCCGCGGCGTCGCCGTGCCCCAGGCCGCGATCCTCTATGGCGGCGCGAAGCGCAGCAGCGTCCTCGTCGTCGCGGGCGATGCGGTCGAGGCCCGCGAGGTCCGCACCGGCCTGACCAACGACGACGACGTCGAGATCCGGTCCGGCCTCGCCGAGGGCGAGCGCGTGGTGGCCCGGGCCGGCAGCTTCCTGCGCGACGGCGACCGGGTGCGCCCCATCCTCGTCGCGGCGCCGGCAGCGGCGCTCGCCGGCACGCCCGCGCCGCGCGACACCGCGGAGGCCGGCCTGCCCTGAGGGGCGGACGGCCTCACCAACCCCCTGTCCCCGAGCCGGTAGCCCCGATGCGCCTGAACGTCTCCGCCTGGGCGATCCGCAAGCCGATCGCGCCCCTCGTCCTGTTCCTCGTGCTGGTCGTCCTCGGCCTCGTGAGCTTCCGGGGGCTCGCGGTCACGCGGATGCCGAACGTCGACGTGCCGATCGTCTCGGTCACGATCACGCAGGGCGGCGCCGCGCCCTCCGAGCTTCAGACCCAGGTCACGAAATGGGTCGAGGATTCGATCGCGGGCGTGCGGGGCGTCAAGCACGTCACGTCGAGCATCACCGAGGGCTCCTCGGTGACGACGGTCGAGTTCCGGCTCGAGGTGAACACCGACCGCGCGGTCAACGACGTCAAGGACGCGGTCTCCAAGATCCGCATCAACCTGCCGCGCACCATCGACGAGCCCGTGATCCAGCGCGTCGAGATCGCCGGCCTGCCCATCCTCGTCTACGGGGTGACGGCGCCCGCCATGACGCCGGCCGAGCTGTCGTGGTTCGTCGAGGACAATGTCGCCCGCACCCTGCAGGGCGTGAAGGGCGTCGGCGGCGTCGAGCGCGTCGGCGGCGTCGCCCGCGAGGTGCGGGTCACCCTCCAGCCGGACCGGCTGCTCGCGCTCGGCATCACGGCCGCGGACGTGAACCGGCAATTGCGCCTGACCTCCGCCGACATGGCGGGCGGGCGCGGCGAGGTGGGCGGGCGCGAGCAGTCGATCCGGACGCTCGCCGCCTCGCGGAGCGTGCGCGACCTCAAGGCCACCTCGATCGTGCTGCCCGGCGGCCGCAAGGTCCGCCTCGACGACCTCGCCACGATCGAGGACGGGATCGAGGAGCCCCGCACCTTCGCCCGCTTCAACGGAGAGCCGGTGGTCGCCTTCGCGGTCTCGCGGGGCTCGGGCGCGAGCGACGCCGAGGTCGCGGCGGGCGTCGAGAAGCGCATCGCCGAGTTCCGCCTGAGCCACCCCGACATCGCCTTCGAGACCATCGATTCCTCGGTCTCGGCGACGATCGGCAGCTACGATTCGGCCATGCACACCCTCATCGAGGGCGCGGCGCTCGCCGTCGTGGTGGTGCTGCTGTTCCTGCGCGACTGGCGGGCGACGCTGATCGCCGCTCTGGCGCTGCCGCTCTCGGTCTTTCCGACCTTCTGGGCGATGGACGCGCTCGGCTTCACGCTCAACGGGATCAGCCTGCTCGCCATCACGCTGGTGACGGGCATCCTCGTCGACGACGCCATCGTCGAGATCGAGAACATCGTCCGCCACATCCGGCTCGGCAAATCGCCCTACCGCGCCGCGATCGAGGGCGCGGACGAGATCGGGCTCGCCGTCATCGCGATCACCGCGACCCTGATCGCCGTGTTCGCGCCCGTCTCCTTCATGAGCGGCATCGCGGGCCGCTACTTCATCCAGTTCGGGCTGACCATCGCGGTCTCGGTGTTCATGTCGCTCCTCGTCGCGCGCCTGATCACGCCCATGCTCGCCGCCTATTTCCTGCGCGACCACGGCCATGAAGAGGAGCGCGAGGGCGTCGTGATGCGCGCCTATGGCCGCCTCGTCGGCTGGTCGGTGCGTCACCGGATCGTCACTCTGATCGTCGGCCTCGCGCTGTTTGCCGCCTCGCTCGCCTCGACGGCGCTGCTGCCCTCCGGCTTCCTGCCGAAGCAGGACAATGCCCGCACCCTGTTCATGGTCGAGCTGGCGCCGGGCGCGAAGCTCGCCGACACCGTCGCGGTGTCCGACCGCGTGGTCGCCCGCATCCGCGCGCTGCCCGAGGTGACCTCGGTCTTCGTCGATGGCGGGCGCCAAGCCGGGGGCAAGAAGGAGACGCGGCTCGCGACGCTGACCGTGAACCTCGTGCCGAAGAACGCGCGCCGGAAGAAGCAGGCGGCGATCGAGACCGAGATCGCGGCCCTCCTCGCCGAGGAGCCCGACATCCGCTCCTGGACCCTGCGCGACAGCGGGCAGCGCGACCTCGCCCTCGTGGTGAGCGGGCCCGACGCCGCGGAGGTCAAAGAGGTCGCGGCGCGGCTGCAGCGCGACATGGCGGCGATCCCGCATCTCGTGGCCGTGATGTCGACGGCCCCGCTCGACCGGACCGAGGTGCGCATCCGCCCGAAGGAGGGCGCGGCGGCCGATCTCGGCGTGACGACCGACGCCATCGCCGAGACGGTGCGCGTCGGCACGATCGGCGACATCGGCCTCAACCTGCCGAAGTTCAACGCCAAGGACCGTCAGGTGCCGATCCGGGTGCAGCTCCCCGAGAGCGCCCGCGGCGCCGTCTCGCGGCTGGAGAACCTGAAGGTGCCGGCCAAGAACGGGACGGCGGTGCCGCTCGCGGCCGTGGCCGAGATCGAGCTCGACAAGGGACCGGGCGCGATCGACCGCTACGACCGCGCCGTGCGCGTCGCGGTCGAGGCCAACATGGAGGGCTCGGACGCGCTCGGCTCGCTGATCGCCCAGGCGCTCGCCACCCCGACCGCGAAGAGCCTGCCGCCGGGCGTCACCATCCGCCAGACGGGCGATGCCGAGATCATGGGCGAGGTCTTCTCCGGCTTCCTGATGGCGATGGGCGCCGGCATCATGATGGTCTACGCCGTGCTCGTGCTGCTGTTCGGCTCGTTCCTGCAGCCGCTCACCATCCTGTTCTCGCTGCCGCTCTCGATCGGCGGCGCGATCCTCGGCCTGCTCCTCCTCAACATGCCGATCTCGATGCCCGTCGTCATCGGCATCCTGATGCTGATGGGGCTCGTGACCAAGAACGCGATCATGCTCGTCGACTTCGCCGTCGAGGAGATGGCCCGCGGCGTCGACCCGGTCACCGCCATCGTCGATGCGGGCCGCAAGCGGGCCCGGCCGATCGTGATGACGACGATCGCCATGGCCGCCGGCATGGTGCCCTCCGCGATGGCGCTCGGCGTCGGCGGCGAGTTCCGGGCGCCGATGGCGGTCGCGGTGATCGCGGGGCTCATCGTCTCGACGCTGCTCTCCCTCGTCTTCGTGCCGGCAGTGTTCCTGCTGATGGACAGCCTCTCGCGCCTCCTCGGCCGGCTCCTCGGCCGGTTCGTCGGCGCCCGCGACGAGCCCGGCGCGACGCACCCGCCCGCGGCACCGGCCGCCGGCTAGGCCGTCTCCCGTGATCCCTGGATCACGGGAGCGCTCAGGTGAGGTCAGATCTCGATGCAGATCTTGCCGAAATGCCGGTTGCTCTCCTGGTGGCGGAAGGCGTCGACGAGCCTGTCCAGGGGATAGCGGCTGTCCACGACCGGGCGCAGCCCGTTCGCGTCGATGGCCCGGATCATGTCGGTCTGCTGGCGGCGGCTGCCGACCAGCACGCCCTGGAGGCGGATCTGCCGAACGAGGGCCGGCACGAGCGGCAGGGGGCCCGCGACGCCCGTGAGGATGCCGATCACCGAGACGTGGCCGCCGACCCGCACCGCCTCCATCGCCTGTTCCAGGGTGCCCGGGCCGCCGACATCGAGCACGTGGTCGACGCCGCGCCCGCCCGTCAGCCGCTTGGCGCTGGCGCCCCATGCCGCATCCGCGCGGTAGTTGAGGACGTGGTCGGCGCCGAGCGCGCGCAGGCGCTCGAGCTTCTCGTCGCTCGACGAGGTCGCGATCACCGT
>NZ_SMNT01000178.1 GCF_004348265.1 Methylobacterium segetis | reverse complement strand
CTCGTGGGCGCGCAGGGCCTGACCTACGAGGCAGCGGCCGAGGTGATCGGCTGCCAAGTTGGCACCGTGAAGAGCCGGGTGAGCCGGGCGCGCGCGGTCCTGACGAGCCTGCTCGGGATGCCCGCAACCCGGGTCTCCGCTTAGGCGCTGACTTCAGGCCCGCCTCTGACGCTCCCTGACGTTCAAACCCTACACGGGGTTGAGAGAGAGCCTGCACCGCGCTCTGGCTCGTCTATGCGGCGATATCGAGTGGTTCCGACGCCGGCACTGGAGCAGGGGCGGGCAAACCGCGTCGGTAGATCAGCGACACGGCGTGCCAGAAGGCGGCCCCATCTCCCTCTGTGCGCTCGAGGCTTCTCTCGATCATGACGCGGGCCAGCTGCGCCAGAGCCTCAACCTCAGTCGGATCGACCTCTAGAGCTGCCATCTTGCGCCTCGTGATGTTAATCCCGGTAACATCAACGTGCATCGCAGCATTCTGATCCGGCATGGCGGGCCAGGCGGCGCTTCATAATGCGTGCCAGCGAAGGCTGTGGTGCGGCTACTCCTGATCCGCCTCGTGCGCGTGCAGACGCTTCACAGCGGTGCGGAGCTGGCCCGGCACGCCCCGGCCAGACGGTGCAGGACAGGTACTCTCAAGCAGCCTGGCAAGGGCATGAAGCTGTGGCTCATGCAAGCATGGGACGCGGAAGGGTCGAGGCAGCCATGGGTTCGTAAGCGTCATGCGGCGAAGCCCCTTTGGGGTGACGATGAGGATGGCAATGCGGGCCATGGGAGACCAACCATGGGAGGCGCCTCACATGAGCCTCGTGAGCAGGCGGTGCGCCTGAGAGGGGCCCGAAACGGTCTCGACCCCTGGAGCGTTCCTGACAGTCGAGCACGACAGGGCAGGAGGGTGTCATGGCCAGCTGGCGGTCCATGGATCGGGCCCCGCAGGACGGCCGGTGGATCGTGGCCATCAACCGGCACGAGCCCGACATTCGCGCCGTGATCCGCTGGGACCCGGAGCGCTTCGGCGATGCCCGCCCTTGGCACGTCGCTTCCTGCCGGCACAGCTACGCGGCCGACGCCTTCACCGACTGGATGCCGTTCCCGGACTGCCCACCCGCCGCTGAGGCCGACCAGTCAGCCAAATAGGAGACTATGACGATGGCTGCGGACAGTGCGGCTCTCCTCGTCCTGCAGGTGGAGCCCTGCGAGAACGACCCGAGCCGCTATCGTTGGCTCATCCGCGATCGTGACCACGTCGTGCGGCGATCCTGCTACTCGCTGGCCAGCGAGGAGGAGGCGCGCACCGAGGGAGAGGCAGCTCTCCAGGAGGCAGCCGCCATGTTGCGCGACAGCTCCTGAAGCGCAGAGGCGGGCGGGATGCTCCATAATGCCCAGCTGACGAACGTCCGCTTCTCGGGTGCTGCTTGGATCGGCTGAACAGCCGAAATGGGCGCGCAGCAGCCGTCTTGGGATGATCGGCAACTTCTCCGCTCCCAAACATCCTTGCGGGAGCCGGCCGAGTGGCGCGTAAGCTCGGTGTGCGGCCTAGCTCTCCGAGACTGTGACCTGATCCGCGATACCGTCTGTTTTGCCACTGAGACCCGGAACCTCATCAAGCTGTCGCAGACTGGTGAACCGGCCCCGCTCCTCCCGGTAACGCACGATCTCAAATCCGTGACCTCGCAGCACAGGCACGCTGTCCAGCTCCTCGGCGGTCGCCGTGTTGAGATCGACCATCGGACCTGCCCCGAGTCATGGTCCGACCGCAACGCCTGCAGCTTGCACACGTTCCGGTCCTGACTTCGTGAAACGGGCAGCGTCGGCACTTTCACGCAGGCGCCTGCTGACTGGCGGCCGCGCTGGGCAGTAGCCCCATCAGGGCCTGCAACGACGCGCTGGCCTCACCCGACCATACGAGGTGGGTGCGGTTGACCCGCAGATGCGGGGGCAGCGGATGGCGCTCCACGGCCGTGCTCAACACGGCCTGATCAAGCACCTCCGCCGGAACAATCGCCGCCCCTGTGCCGGCCGCCACGCACGCCACAATGGCGTGGTACGAACTCATCTCTAGAACCCGGTCCGGCGACACGCCGCCTTCAGCCAGCCACTCGATGAGGCGCTGGCGATAGGAGCAGCCATGCGGGAACGCCACCAGTGTTTGCCCACGTAGCGCGACAGCTTCGCGGATCGTCGGACCACCCCTGGCGGTGATCAGCACCAGTTCCTCGTCGAAGGCCGGAAGCGCAGAGAGGCTGCCCTTCTCAAAGGGCTCCGACACGAAGGCGGCCTCGACCTCGAAGCGGTCGAGCAGGCGCAGCAACGTGCGGGTCGTGCCGGTTTGCAGCTCGATCGTGACGTTGGGGTGCTGTGCGTGAAAAGCTGACAGGATCGGCGGCAACCTCGCGCCGGCTGCGCTTTCCAGAGAGCCCAGCCGCAGCACACCGCGCACGACGCCGCTACGCACCTCCTGCTCAGCTATGTCAGCCATCTGCAGCAGCTTCTCGGCGTGGCCCAGCAGTGTACGGCCTGCCTCGGTGAGGGTCAGGCTTCGTCCCTGGCGGCGGAACAGCGTCACACCCAGCCGCTCCTCGAACTGCTTGATCCGGGTCGTCACGTTGGACGGAACACGGTGCAGCAGGTTCGCCGCGCGCGTCACACCGCCCTCCCGCACCACGCTGCGGAAGATGTGCAGGTCGTCTAGATCCATCGTTCTCATATGAAGAATGATATGTCAGGAGAATTCATTTTCCAAGAACAAGCGGAGGGTGTTTGATAGGCTCGTCCCATGAGCATCACACGTCCTTCTCCCCCGCCCCACCCCCACCCGACTTGGCCGGTCGTTGGCAGCGGCATCGTCGCACTCGCCGTCGCCATGGGCGTCGGGCGCTTCGCCTTCACGCCGCTGATGCCGTTGATGATGCGCGACGGCACCTTGAGCGCTGCAGCCGGCGCGGAGTGGGCGGCTGCCAACTACGGCGGCTACCTTGTCGGTGCCCTGACCGCCTCCTGGTTCTCCGGCAACCCGCGTCGTGGCCTGCTGCTGAGCCTCATAGGCGTAGCGCTGACAACCCTGGCGACCGCGGGAGCCGATGCCATTCCCGGTGCTTTTGCCGGTGTCCTGCTGCGCGCGGCGGCGGGCGTGTTCAGTGCCTGGGCGTTGGTCTGCGCGAGCAGCTGGTGCTTGGCCGAACTCGCAAGGCGTCAGGTCTCGCAACTGGGAGCCTGGATCTACACTGGGGTCGGGCTCGGCATTGCGCTTGCCGGCATGCTGGCCTGGCTCGGCGGACGTCAGCCGGCGGACTGGCTGTGGCTGGAGCTGGGGCTCGTCGCCGGGGCAGGCGCGCTTCTCGTCTGGGCGCAGTCAGCAGGGCCGAGTACCGCCGCAGTGCGAATGGAGGAGCGTGAGGCGACGGCAGATGCGCTGGACAGCCGCGGTGGGCACCTGGCTCTGGTGCTCTGCTACGGCACCTTCGGGTTCGGCTACATCGTGCCGGCAACCTTCCTGCCCGCCATGGCCCGCGAGTTAGCCCCCGATCCCCTCGTGTTCGGACTGACTTGGCCGCTGTTCGGCTTGGCTGCTGCCCTCTCGGTCGCGGCTGTGGCACGCTGGCTAGCGGCTTGGCCGCGGAAACGAATCTGGGCCATGGCCCAGGGCATCATGGCGCTCGGCACCGCGCTGCCCCTGGTTGTGCAGGCCCTCTGGGCAATTGCCGCGTCGGCGATCTTCGTCGGCGGCACGTTCATGGTTGCCACGATGGCCGGCTTGCAACTGGCGCGTGAAGTGCGGCCCGACAATCCCACGCCGCTCCTGGCCCAGATGACCGCAGCCTTCGCTGCCGGGCAGATCGCAGGCCCTTTGGTCGTCCGCGCGCTCGGTCCGGGCCGCTGGGCTGGCGGGGATGCGCTGGGTTGGACCGGCGCGGCGGCCACGTTGCTCCTGGCGCTCACGGCGCTGTGGCTGTGGCGCGATGCCGAACCTTCGTTCAAGAGCCTGAGGCGAGCCTGATGAGCCCGAACCGTTCCGCCACCGCCATCCCAGCCTTCCCGGAAGCCGGTCTATCCGAGCGGCTGGGGCCGCCGGACACGCTCGACGCAGATCAGCAGGCCGCTGCCGACGAGCTGATCAACGGCCCACGCCGCGGCGTCTATGGCCCATTTCGGCCGCTATTGCACCGCCCGCCGCTCCTGCAGGCGGTCGCCAAGGTCGGCGAGACGCTGCGCTACGCAGGGACGCTCGATGATGCGTTGCGCGAATGGACGATCTGTGTGGTGGCCCGTGAGGTGTCCAACGTGTTCGAGTGGGACATGCACCTGCCGTTGGCCGAGGCCGCCGGCGTGCCCGCGGCTGCCCTGGCTGCCATTGAGCGGGGTACGGCGCTACCGGACGACCTGCGCAGCGACCTCGCACTTGCGCGTACCGTTGCTGCGGAACTCATCGGTCAGCATCGCTTGAACGACGAGACCTACGCCAATGCTATTCGGACCTGGGGCGAGGCGGGGACGGTCGAGCTGCTGACGCTGGTTGGGTACTTCGTGATGGTGTGTTGGCTGATGAACGTGGCACGCACGCCAGGGCCTGCATGATCCAGCTTTCGGTTCCGCAGGCAGACCACGTCACCATCTACCGGCAGCTACGTGTGCCAGATGGCGTGCTGGATCGAGCCGTTATCGAGTTCGCGCGGGCGCTCCGAACCTGATCAGCTTGTCGAGCCGACAGGTTTCAGCGCAGTCCAACAGGGCTTCGATGCTTTCCGTGCGCCGCCATCGGAAAGGTCGACGCGATCATTGAGGGTGTGAGGTCACGATGCGGTTCTCCCTCGGCCTTCTGATGGTTCTCGCATTTGGCGGCCTCGCATCCGCCATTGAGGCGTCGATCACGATCGAACGCCTACTCGGTGACGGTTAGGAGATCGCGGGATATGCGGGGAACCTCGACGTGCGAACCTCTCTGATCCTGTTCCGGAAGAAGGATGTGAAGCACCTCGTGCAGTGCTCCACCCTGTACGATGTGACGAGGAGCCAACGCGTCATCGTCAACTGCTACGAGCTTCGCTAGAGCAAGGCCGCAACCGAGTGCTGAGGGGCTTCTCCCGGTCTGACGGAGACGGACACAGCAGTTTCCTCAGGTGCTCGCCGGTCTCCGCCCGATCTCGATGGCTCTGCGGGCCATCAACAAGGCCCCTTTGCGCGAACGGGCTGCTCCAACGAAGCGGCGAGAGTGGGCGAATACGGCGTCGGGCACACCGCTGGCCATAGCCAGTTCAGCGTCGCGCAAGCCGGCCCAAGCCTCTGGTAGCGGAAGGCGCTGAGCGAACGAGCCAGGCTCCGGCGGCATGGCATCCACCATCCAGTTGCCGCTCGAGACCGGATATACGGCGTAGAGAACGGGGAGCGCATGCGCGAAGACCGCTCCTTCCCAAGGCATCTTCTGGTTGAGCTCTAGCACGCGCGGATCCGTCGACCGGGCATGAGCGTCGAGAACGGCAGCTTCAGCGGCTAGGCGCGCCCGTACTGCATCGATGCGCCGCTTCAGGGAGGCTTGCACCAGGTCTGCTGCCTGCAGGAAGGCTGCATCTTCCGCTGTGCGATCACCAACTGCGGGCGCGCTCCAGGCTGGGTTGAAGTCCTCAACAATCGCGGCAAGGCCTAGGGCATCTCCGGGACTGCCGACGCCATTGTCTGTCTCATCGATGCGCCGCACCAACTCGCGATCGATCACTGCTCCGACTTGCGCATCGAACTGCGCGGTATCAGGCGGGCCCGACACGCTCCGTACGGCGGCTTCACCGTAGTGGCGCCAGACCAGCCCGGCTGAACTGAAGGGCGTGCCATCCTCCCGCACCGGCGCGCCACGCTGATGATGGTCGAAACGACCCGCTGCGGGCTCGTAGGCTGCTCCTACGTCCCAGGCCAAGTCGGCCCGCGCGATCTCAGCCTCGTCGCGGGTTCGAACAAGCTCATGATCTCGCCCAACCTCACGCAGGCTGAGTGCCAGCCGAAGGACGGCATAGGCGAAGGTGTCATCGAGGTGGAAGGTCCCGCTATGGGTGACCAGCCGTGGAGTGGATGGCGGCATCACCTTCTCCGGTCGGCGCTTCGTCTGAATGGACCGGAGCGTGCCATCCGTCCTGATCCAAATACGGCTTCGCTCCTAGCCGAAGCGCAAAGCTGGCCGGAAAAATAATCAACCCCGATCAGTTTGAGCGCCTCGCTTGAGAACCACCCTGCTGGCGATGGCAGGTACGATTCGTTCATCGGCTTGCGACAGGTTCGAGGAGCGTCCGCTTTCCAGTAGCCCGACCTTGAGCTGCAGACGACCGATGTTGGCCGTAAGCGGCTCGTCCGCTTTGAGGCTTGGGAGGTGGGAGAGCGGACGTTCAGCGCGGTTGAGGAGAAGGCGTCAAAGTAACCCCTGGCGGACATCCTGCCGCAACCGACACAATGGCAATTGTTCCGGGTAGATCAGGGCCCGCGAGGCGAGATGAAGCCCAAGCCCCAGAAAGCCCTAGGAAAAATCAGCGCCGGAAGACGGGCTCGCTGACCCGACCGCGCACCCATCCGCCAAGTCTCATGCCGAGGAGTGGAGGCACCAGCGCCAAGACTGAAGCCCCAGCGGTGCCCACGCCCAGGGTCCTGCCTGTGGCCATTGCAACGGCGAGTGCGATGGTGGACGCCGTGCATGACAGCCCGAGCGCTTGAATAAGATCCTCTCGGATGAAGCCTAGCGACCCCAGAAACGGCGCAGCTGGGATCGAGGACACCTCGGTGGCGGCCGTCACCACCCTCGTTGCGGCGCCGGCCAGGGGAGCCAACCAAGGCTCGGGGCCCGGCGCTACGACAAGGCGGGGGCAGCAAGCCCTTAAACGCCAGACGCGATCAGGGCGAAGCCCAAGGCGACGATGGACTGGCCACCGAACGTGCCGTGCAGATAGGCGGCTGCGACTCGGGATCCGATCACGCTCGTTGCCAGCGTCGGCCAGAGCCGACGCACTAGCGCTCCGAACCGCGGCCCAGCCGCGAGGTTGCCACACAGGAGGCCTCCTATGCCAGCGGGCCCTCGTGCCGCGGAGGTGTTCCGCCGCGACCTCCGGCAATCGAACGAGATGAGCCGATCAGTGATGCTGGTGCGCCCAATCC
>NZ_SMNT01000177.1 GCF_004348265.1 Methylobacterium segetis | reverse complement strand
CGGGCATCGGCGGCGTCTCCGGCCCGCTCCTGTTCGGCACGCTGGTCGAGACGGGCTCGCGGGAGATGATCCTCGTCGGCTACCTGATCGGCGCCGCCCTGATGGCGGTGGCGGCGGTCGTCGGCGGGATCTACGCCACCGCCGCCGAGGGCAAGTCGCTGGAGAGCGTCTCGAAGCCGCTCGCGGCGGCGTGAGGGGACTGGAGGGCCATCTTCCTGTAACATGTTACGGAAGGAGTCGGCATGCCTCAGCGTGACGAGAAGCCACGATCCGCAGCCTCGCGCATGCTCACCTACCGGGAGCGGATGCGCGCCGCTGGTCTGCGGCCTCTCCAGATCTGGGTGCCGGATACCCGCGCACCCGGTTTCGCGGCGACGTGCCGTGCCCAGGCCGAGGCCATCGCGGCCGCCGACCCCGCCGGGGATGAAGCCCTCCGCTTCATCGAGGACACTTATCAGTGGCCGGAGGCGTGATCCGGCGGGGAGACCTGATCACCGTCGTGATCCCGGGTGAGTACGGCAAGCCGCGCCCGGCCGTCGTCGTCCAATCCGACCTCTTCTCGGCGCTGCCCTCGGCAACGATCTGTCCGCTGGCGACGACGCTGCGCCCGGACGCAGGCTTGCTTCGCCTGACGATGGAACCGTCGCCGTCGAACGGCTTGCGGCAAACCTCGCAAGTGGTCATCGACAAGATCACGACGATCTCGCAGCAGCGCGTCGGCGGAAGGATCGGGCGGGCCGACGATCATGTCATGGTCGCCGTGAACCGCGCTCTCGCCCTCCACCTCGGCCTGGCTTGAGCCGTCTACTCCGCCCGCCAGACCTGCCCGTGATACACGAAGGCCGCCCCCTCGCTCGCGAGCGCGGCGAGCCCGGTCAGGGCCGGGTCGTGGACCGTGATCACGCTCGTCGGGATCTCGGCCATCATCTGCGCGAACGGCGCCTTGCGCTCGAACGCCTCCCGGAACCCGCCCGCCTGCAGCACCCGCACGATGCGCGGTGCGATGCCGCCGCCGATATACACGCCGCCCGTGGCGAGGAAGGTCAGCGCCAGATCCCCGCAGGCGCGGCCGAGCAGGCGCGCGAACAGGGCGAGCGCCTCGGCCGCGTGCGGGTCCTCGGCCGAAAGCCCGGCCTGGGTGATAGCGGCGGGGTGGAGCTTCTCCCGCGGACTGCCTGAGCGGACGTGGTGGACGGCCGCGTGCAGCCGCGCGAGGCCGGGGCCGGAGAGCAGCGCCTCGACCGTGACGCGCCCCTCGACGCGCTCCACCGCGTGCCAGACCTGCTCCTCGAACGCATCGGTCGGGCCGAATTCGGTGTGCCCGGCCTCGGTCGAGACGATGGCGAGGCGGTCGGCGTAGGGCACGAGCGCCGCGGCGCCGAAGCCGGTGCCGGGGCCGAGCACGAGGCGGGCCCCCTTCGCCTCCTCCCGCGCCGGGCCGATCACGGTGAGGTCGTCGGGGGCGATACCCGCCGCGCCCGCGGCGACCGGCACGTAGTCGTTGACGACGACGGCGCTGGAGAGGCCGAAATCCCGGCCGATCCGCTCGCCCGCGATCACCCAATGGGCATTGGTGAGCTGTACCTCGGGCCCGTCGACCCGGCCCGCGATGGCGAGGATGGCCGAGCGCGGAGCCGGCCCCTCGCCGCCCTTGCCGAGCGCCGCGCGGATCGCGCTCGACGGGTCGGGATGTCCGGCCGTCGCCTCGTGGGACAGAACCCGGGGCGCGGCGCCCTTCTCCGCCACCAGCGCGAAACGCGCGTTGGTGCCGCCGATGTCGCCGACGAGGACCGGAAATTCGAACATGCGCGCGTCGCCCCCTGTTCCGCTCCGCCTCGAGCCTCCGGATGCGGAAGCTTAGTCCCGCGGCCCCACCATCCGGAAGGCCTCTCAGGCCTCGGGCAGGCCCGAGACGTCCATCGGCGCGCCGTCGGCCCAGGCGTAGAGCAAGGCGCGGACCGCTTCCGGATCGGCCAGCCGCTTGGGCGCCACCGTCTCGCCGGGGCCGACCCGCACGCTGACGCCCCCATCCGCGTTGACGGAGGCGAAGGCGAGTTCGTCCGTGCGGTCGTCGCCCAGGAAGACGGCCCGGCGCCCGGCATAGGGCGGCGCCTCCAACAGGGCGCGGATGGCGTGGCCCTTCGTGGCCGAGGCCGGGACGATCTCGCCGACCGCCTTGCCGAGCTGCAGCCGGTAGGGGCCGTCGAGTTCGGCCGCGATCGACTTCACCACGGCCTCGGCCCGCTGGGCGTCCTCCGGGTTCGCCAGCCGCCAATGCACCGCGACCGAGGCGCCCTTGTCCTCGATCAGCACGGCATCGAGGTCGGCCACCAGCGCCTGCAGGCGCGGCACCCGGGCGCGCAGGTCCGGATGGTCCTCCGGGCGCCCGCCTGTCACCGCGTCGTTCACGCGCCGCTCGACCCCGTGCAGCCCGGCGACGTCGAACCGGGCGGGCGCCAGGAAATCGTCGATCACGCCGATCGGCCGGCCCGTGACGATGGCGAGCGCTCCCCCGAGCCGCTCCCGCAGCCGCTCCAGGGCGGGCACGAGGCCGGGATCGACCCGCACCGCGTCGGGCCGCGGCGCGATCTCGACGAGGGTGCCGTCGAAGTCGAGGAAGAGGGCGAGGTCGGCCGTCACGGGGCGCTCCTGTCCTGAGGGCGGCCTGCGCTAGCACGCCGCGCGTTCCGGGCAAACGCCGCGATTGCGTGCGGGGATGCGGCCCGGTCTATCCTCCCGTGGCGTTCCCGCGGAGACGTGATGCCGATGCGCCCCCTGCCCCTGCCCGCCGGCCCCGACGAGGAGAGCGTCTGGGACTATCCTCGGCCGCCGCGCCTGGAGCCGGTGCCGCAGCGCCTGCGCGTCGTGCTCGATGCCCGCACCATCGCGGAGACGGGGCGCGGCTGGCGCGTCCTGGAGACGAGCCACCCGCCGACCTATTACTTCCCCCTCGCGGACGTCGCCCCCGGCATCCTCGGACCGCCCCGGCGGGCGGGGATCTGCGAGTGGAAGGGCCGGGCCGTCTTCTTCGACGTGGCGGGCCGCCCCGGCGCCGCCTGGGCCTATCCGGACCCGACGCCGCCCTTCCGCTCGATCGCGGGCCACGTCGCCTTCTATGCCGGGCCGATGGATTCCTGCACGGTCGGTGACCAGCGCGCCGAGCCGCAGCCCGGCGCCTTCTACGGCGGCTGGATCACGCCCGGCATCGTCGGCCCCTTCAAGGGCGGCCCCGGGACGATGGGCTGGTGAGAGGGTTTGGCGCGGAGCCCGGCTCCCGCTACATGCCGGGCCGGAACAGGCGAGTGGAGCGGCGCATGCAGGAGACGGACACGGTCGAGCCGGCCTCGGTGGGGTTCAGCGCCGAGCGGCTGGAGCGGATCGACGGCTGGATGCGGCGCCTCGTCGCCGAGGGCAGGCTCGCCGGCCTCTCGGTGAGCGTGATGCGCGGCGGGCAGACCGCCTTCGCCCGCGCGCACGGCCTCGCGGATCTCGCGCGGGAGCGGCCCTTCGCCCTCGACACGATCACCCGCATCTACTCGATGACGAAGCCGCTGACCTCGGTCGCGGTGATGATGCTCTACGAGGAGGGCCGCTTCCAGCTCGACGATCCGGTCGCGCGCTTCCTGCCGGAATTCTCCGAGATGCGGGTGCTGACGGGTGGCAACCGCATCAAGTTCGAGAGCGAGCCGGCCCGCCGGCCGATCACGATCCGCGATCTCCTCACCCACACCTCCGGCCTCACCTACGGCTTCATGGAGGCGACGCTCGTCGACGAGCTCTACCGGCGCAACGGCGTCGACTTCCACCTGAAGGACGCGACGCTCGCCGAGGTGGTGGGACGGGTGGCGGGTCTCCCGCTCCTGTCCCAGCCCGGTGCGCAGTGGAACTACAGCGTGGCGACCGACGTGCTCGGCCACCTCGTCTCGGTCGTGTCGGGGCAGGATTTCGCCGATTTCCTGCGCGAGCGGGTGATCGCGCCGCTCGGCATGACCGACACGGATTTCTTCGTGCCGCCCGAGAAGCTGCCCCGGCTCGCCGCGAACTACACCCTGGTCCGGGACCGCAGCCTGAAGCTCTACGACGATGCGGTCGACACCGCCTTCGCGCGCCCGCCCGCCATCGCGTCCGGCGGGGGCGGCCTCGTCTCGACGGCGGCCGACTACCTGCGCTTCTGCCGCTTCGTGCTGAACCGCGGCGCGCTCGACGGCGTGCGGCTCCTCGGCCGCAAGACGGTCGACCTGATGCTGACGAACCACCTGCCCGGGGATCTCGCCAGCATGGGCACCCCGCGCTTCGCCGAATCCTCCTACACCGGCATCGGCTTCGGGCTCGGCTTCTCGGTGATGCTCGACCCGGCCCGCGCGCAGATCCTCGGCAGCCCGGGCGAGGTCGCCTGGGGAGGCGTGGCGAGCACGGCCTTCTGGATCGACCCGGCGGAGGATCTCGCGGTCGTGCTCCTGACCCAGCTCATCCCGTCCTCGGCCCTGCCGATCCGCCGGGAATTGCGGGTGCTGACCTACGCCGCGCTGGCGGGCTGAGGGCGCCGGCGGGCGCCCTCTCCCCTCCGGGGAGCGGGGCAGCCCGCCTCGGGCCTACTCGGCCGGAGCGGCGGCCGGGGCGGCCTTCTTCTCGGCCGCCGGCTTCGGAGCGGCGGGCTTCGGGGCGGCGGTCGCCGTCGCGGTGCCCGTGGTTCCGGGGCCTGTGGCGCCCGCGGCGGCCGGCGCCTTCGGCGCCCACTCGGCGTCGGCGCGGGGGCCGTTGGGGGCGTTCGTCGCACCCGTGAGCTGGCCGGGCAGCACGTCGGTGACGCGGTTCCAGGTCTGCGATCCGCACAGGAAGCCGAGCATGCAGCCGCGCACCGAGAGCTCGGTCGGCTGGTCGGTCCAGATCGTCACGTCGTAGAACTTGCCTTCCTCGGAATTGTAGATCTTGCCCTCGTAGCGGGCATCCGCGTTCGGCTTCAGCCCCATGATGAGCTGGTGGCCGAGCGACGGGCGGGTCTGCTTCTTCGGGTCCGGGTTCTTGAAGTCGACGCGGGGCTGGCCCTTGTCGTTGAGCGGGGTCTTCAGCCAGACCACGTAGCCGCAGACGTTCTTCTCCTGGGGGCCGCACTTCTCGACGCGGATGCGGGCGCGCCCGTCCTCCGTCAGCCAGGTGCCGCTCGGGTCGGCCGGCGCGGCGGCCTGGGCGAGGCCGGAGAGGGCGCCGAGCGCGACGAGCGGCGCGGTCACGCGGCCGGCCCACGATCCGGCACCGCCGCCGATCAGTCGAAACGTCATCCGATCACTCCCATGGCCCCTGCCCTCGCCGGATGGAACGTCCCGGCGGCACGGCCTCGTCTGGATGACCCGCCATTCCTCCCCGAAGGTGTCCGGATCATGACCGCGGCCCTCCCGCCGGGGGAGAAAACGCGCGGGCCTGCGCCCGGCGTGCGGTGGCGGGCCGCCCCGAACGGAGAGAGGGCCGGCGCTCGCGCACCGGCCCTCCCGCAGGCCCCGCTCCTGGCAGGTCTCGCTCCTGGCAGGCCTCGCTCCCGATCGGGGCGATCACTCGGCCGCGGTCATCTCCGGCGTGTAGTGGCCGCACCAATCCTTCGAGGCGACCACCGGCCACAGGCCCTTCGACTCCGGGGCGGGCTGGCTCACCGGCGGGTTGAAGCGGCAGAGGCCCTGGTCCGAGGCGGCGACGCCGCCGTTCAGCTTGTGGTCGTCGAAGAAGCGGCAGCTCTCGCAGGCGCCGTCGTGGGTGCTGGCCATGATGTCTCTCCGATCCTGGGCGGACGGGCTCGAAGCCGCCTCGTCCTCGCAGTTGTTAATTAGAACAAGTCGAATGTAGCGTCAATGCGCGGGCGCCACACCGGTTCCGGCATCGGCGCGCCCGCTGTGGGTCGGGCGGGGGCCGGCGTTGACGGGCGGGCTTGCCAGCGCCTAGCGTGGGTGCTGACGGTTCCCCTCGGGGATCAAAAGGGAACGCGGTGAGGAGCCTGCTCCGAGGCCGCGGCTGCCCCCGCAACTGTCAGCGGCGAGCCCTTCACCACCATGTCACTGGGTCGTGCCCGGGAAGACGGTGCGAGGGCGGCGACCCGTGAGCCAGGAGACCTGCCGTCAGCCGTGGTCACACGCGAAACGCGTCGGGCGGGGTGTCCTGACGGGTGTCGAAGCGCCGTCCATCCCGTGCGGAGACGGCGGCCGAGGCCTCGTTCGCGGTGACGTGCCAC
>NZ_SMNT01000176.1 GCF_004348265.1 Methylobacterium segetis | reverse complement strand
CAGCGACGCCGATGGCGACGCCCTGCAGGTGGCCGGGCTCCGGGTCGTCGAGGGCGGCGGCACGATCGAGGATCTCGGTGACGGGCGCTACGCCTACCGGCCGGCGCCGGATGCCAGCGGACGCGTGGTCCTGGCCTACACGGTGACGGACGGGCACGGCGGCAGCGTCGCGCAGACGGCACGGTTCGACGTCTCGGCCGTCAACGATCCGCCCGTGATCCGCCCCGACGCGACCCAGGCGGCGGCGACCGTCGCCGAATTGCCCTACGGAGCCTCGGGTGCGGGCACGGCCGTCCATACCCGCTCGGGAACGATCGCCTTCGCCGATCCGGATGCGGGCGACGGGCATTCCGCCCTGCTGAAGGCGGACGGCGCCGGGTATCTCGGCACGCTGACGCTCGGTCCGGTCGATCCGGTATCGCGTACGCTGACCTGGACCTTCACCGTTCCCGACCGCGCGCTCGACGGGCTCGCAGCCGGCGAGACCCGCGTGCAGACCTACTCGGTCCTCATCTCCGACGGGCAGGGTGGCACCGCGGCGCAGCCGATCACCGTCACGCTGACGGGCGCCGGCGAGCGGCCCCCGATCGCTCACGACGATCCGGATCTGCATCCGAGCCTTCTGACGAATTCGAGCTTCAGCGCCGCGCCGGACTTCTCGGGCTGGAACACCGTCACCACGCCATCCAACAATTTCACCGACAATTCGTACGAGGCGCATGTCTTCGTCGACCGTACGGGCACGCGCCTCGCGGGTGCGGACGCCGTCGCAGTCCTGAACTTCGACGGCCGCATCGACACGGCCGGTGGGACGGCCTGGGGGCCTTCGATCCGCAGCGCGACCTTCTCGGCGGCGGCAGGCGACGCGGTGAAGTTCGATTGGATCTTGTCCAGCGGCAGCGACTGGGCGCTCGGGCGTGGCTATCTCCGCGATTCCACGGGCCACATCGTCGATACGGTGTTCGAGTTCAACACCGGCTTCTCGGGCACGACGGGCCTCAGGACCAGCACCTTCATCCTGCCGACGAGCGGCTCGTACTACATCGACTTCCAAGTCGGTTCCTACGATTCGACATTCGGCCGCCTCGTCGGCGCAGAACTCGTGATCGACTATGCGGGCGTCGTGCCTCGAATCCGCGAGGACGTCCCCCTCGTCATTCACTTGGCCGAATTGCTCGCCAACGACAGCGATCCGGGCGGCCTCCCGATCCATTTGGTTTCGGTGGCCCCGACGAGCGAGCATGGCGGCACCGTCACGCTCAACACCGACGGGACGATCACATACGACCCGCGCGCGGTCTTCGATCATCTGGCGCAGGGCCAGACGGCCTCGGATTCCTTCGTCTACACGATCGCGAACACGAGCGGCGCCACGGCCTCGGCGACGGCCTCCTTCACGGTGGCCGGCGTCAACGACGCGCCGACAGGGGGCCTCGACCACATCCTCGCCGCCTCCGGCGCAGGCCTGTCCGTGCCGAAATCGGCCCTCCTGTTCAACGATCGCGACCCCGATGCCGGGGCTCATCTGCGCGTTGCCGACGTGACGGACGCGGGTGTCTCAGAGGGAGGCGACGCGATCATCGTCAACGGTGCCGGCAACGGCGGCCATTTCAGCTACGTCGTCGAGGACGAGTTCGGCGCCCGGTCCGCCCAGACCGTTCAGGCGGTCGTGAACCGCGCCGACGCGCTCGATCTCGTCGGCGCGCCCAACGACGAGATCCTGATCGCCGCCGGGAGCACGCAGGTGCTGACCGGAGGGGGCGGGCACGATGTGTTCGTCTTCGCGGATCCCACCACCGTGAGCACCATCACGGATTTCGAGCCGGGCGCCGCCGGTGACGCGATCGACCTCACCGGCCTGCTCGGCTCGGATGTGACCGCCGAGACTCTGGGAGCCCATGCCCGCATGGCGGATGTCGATGGCTACCTCGCCCTGCAGGTCCATACCGGCCCTGACGGATCCTGGCACACCCTCGCCCACCTGAACCTGCCCGTGACGACACCGGACGTGACGGTGATCTGGACCGATCACCTCGTCCGCCTGAGTGTCCAGGCCCCGCTGGTGTGAGGGGAGGCGGCCGAAGCCGCGCGGCGTCCGGCATATCGATCCGCCCGGCAGCACCGCGGCGGAGGCTTGTCGCGCGGATCGGCCTCGACCGGGTCCTGGCGACGGCCGTGCTCCTTCTGCTCGTCCTCCTGCGCCTCTGGGACCCGCCGCCGGTCGAGACGCTCCGGCTTCGCACGTTCGACGCCTTCCAGATCCTGCGGCCGCGGCCTGCGACCCTGCGGCCCGTGACCATCGTCGACATCGACGAGGCTAGCATCCGCGCGCTGGGGCAGTGGCCCTGGTCGCGAACCCGCGTCGCCGATCTGGTCTCGCGGCTGACGGAGGCCGGCGCGGCGGCCATCGCCTTCGACGCCGTCTTCCCCGAGCCCGACCGGCTGTCGCCCGCCCTCATCGCCGAGACCGTCCCCGGCCTCGACGCGCAGAGCCGGACGCTGCTCGCCAAGCTTCCGAGCAACGATCGGATCCTGGCCGACGCCGTCGCCGCGTCGCGGGTCATCCTCGGCCAGACGGCCCTCGTCCAGCCCTCGGACCCCCCTGCGGGCCTGCCGGAGACCGGGTTCGCCCTCCTTGGGCCGGACCCCTCGGCCCATATCGCGCGCTTTCCCGGCCTCCTTCGCAACGTGCCCGAGTTGGAGCAGTCGGCGGCGGGGCGCGGCCTCTTCACCATCGTTCCGGAACGCGACGGCATCGTGCGGCGCGTGCCCCTCGTCCTGATCGCCGAGGGCCGGATGGTCCCGGCCCTCGCTCTGGAAGTTCTGCGCGTCCTCACCGGCAGCGGCGCCGTGATGCTGCGCAGCGACGAGGCGGGGGTCGGCGCGGCCGTGCTGCCCGGTTTCGAGGTGCCGACCGATGCGACGGGCTCGGTCTGGCTGCATTTCAACCACCACGATCCGGCCCGCTTCGTCTCGGCCCGATCCGTGCTCGACGGGAGCTTCGATCCGGCGCGGGTGGCGCAGAAGATCGTGCTGATCGGCACCTCGGCGATCGGTCTCCTCGACAACAAGACGACGCCGGTCGATCGCACCATCCCCGGCGTCGAGGTGCACGCGCAGGTTCTGGAGAGCGTGCTCACCCGCGCGACGCTGTCCTACCCGAGCTACGCGGCCATCGTGGAGGTGCTCCTGGCCGTCGCGGTCTCGGTCGGGATCATCGCCTTCGCGCCGGTGCTCGGGGCGGCGTGGCTGCTGCTGCTCGGGGCGGTGGTAGCCGTCTTCATCGCCGCGATCTCGTGGTTCCGCTTCAGCGAACTCGGCATCCTGCTCGACCCGACCTTTCCCCTCGGCGCGAGCCTCGGCGTCTACGCGGTGCTCGTCTTCACCAACTACACCCGCGAGCAGATGGGGCGGCAGCGCATCCGTTCGGCCTTCAGCCAGTATCTCTCGCCCGCCCTCGTCGATGAGCTCGCCGCCTCGCCGGAGAAGCTGCGCCTCGGCGGCGAGGAGCGGCGTCTGACGATCATGTTCAGCGACGTGCGCGGCTTCACCGCGATCTCGGAATTCTACCGCGCCGATCCGTCCGGCCTGACCGCCTTGATGAACCGGTTCCTGACGCCGCTCACCGACGCGATCATCGGGCGCCGGGGCACGATCGACAAATACATGGGCGACGCCATCATGGCGTTCTGGAACGCGCCCCTCGACGATCCGGACCAGGAGGCCAATGCCTGCGCGGCGGCACTGGAAATGATCGCCCGGATGAACGCGCTCAACGCGGCGCGCCGGACCGAGGCAGAGGCGGGCGGCTTCCCCGTCCTGCCCCTCGAGGTCGGCATCGGCATCAACACGGGCCGCTGCGTCGTCGGCAACATGGGGTCGGCGCAGCGCTTCGACTATTCGGTGCTCGGCGATACCGTGAACGTCGCCTCGCGGCTCGAGGGCCAGTCGAAGACCTACGGCGTGCAGATCGTCCTCGGGGCTGCCACCGCCGCGGCGATCGCCGGCCGCTTCGCGGTGCTGGAGATCGACCGGATCCGGGTGAAGGGGAAGTCACTGCCCGAGACGATCTCGGTCCTTGCCGGGGACGCGGCGCTCGCCGCCTCGCCCGCGTTCCGCGAGCTTGCCGCCGCGCACGCCGCCCTGCTCGCGGCCTATCGCGGGCGGGACTGGGCGGCGGCGCGCGCGCATCTCGAGAGCTGTCGGGAACGCGGCGCCGGCCCGGGGCTCGACCGCCTCTACGATCTCTATGCCCGGCGCGTCGACGCCTTCGAGCGCGAGCCACCCCCCGAGGATTGGGCCGGGATCCACGTCGCCGAATCGAAATAGGGGAGGGGAGCGGCTCAGGCCTCCAGCCTGTCCGCGACCTCCTCGGCCAGCGAGAGGCTTGAGGTCAGCCCCGGGCTCTCGATGCCGAAGAGATGGACGAGGCCGGGGAGGCCATGTTCGCGCGGGCCGTCGATCCGGAAATCGGCCGCCGGCTCGCCGGGCCCCGTGAGCTTCGGGCGGATGCCGGCGTAATCGGGCATCAGGCTCCCCTGGGGCAGGGCAGGCCAGTAGCGGCGGATCGCCCCGTAGAAGGTCTCGGCGCGGGCGGGTTCGACGGTGTAGTCGAGCCGGTCGACCCACTCGACATCGGGACCGAAGCGCATCCGCCCGGCGAGATCGAGGGTGAGGTGGATGCCGAGCCCGCCCTCCACCGGTGCCGGGTAGACGAGCCGCCGGAAAGCCGCCTTGCCGGCGTAGGAGAAGTAGCTGCCCTTCGCGAGCACGAGGCGCGGCACGCGCGGGGCGGGATATCCGTCCGTCCGCGCGGCGAGCGTCGGTGCCCCGAAGCTCGCCGCGTTCACGATCGCGTCGAAGGGCATCTCTCCCGGCGCCTCGCCGCCGAACACCGCGCTCCACGCGTCGCCCCGGCGCAGGAGTTGCTCCACCGGCGTTCGCAGGGCCAGGACCCCGCCCGCCGCCTCGACGTCGCCGAGGAGCGCCAGCATCAGGGCGTGACTGTCGACGATGCCGGTCTCCGGCGAGAGCAGAGCGCGGGTGCAGGCGAGATTCGGCTCGAGCGCCCGAGCCTCCGCACCGGAGAGGAGGCGCAGGCCCTCGACGCCGTTCGCGCACGCGCGGTCGAAAATCGCGACGATGGCCGGCTCTTCCGCCTCCGTGGTGGCGACGACGAGCTTGCCCGGGCGGGCATGCGGCACGAAGTGGCTCTCGCAGAAGGCGTAGAGGCGGCGGCGTCCCTCGACGCAGTGGCGTGCCCTCAGCGAGCCCGGCGGATAGTAGAGGCCCGCATGGATGACCTCGGAATTGCGAGAGGAGATGCCGGTCCCGATCGCGTCACCCGCCTCGGCGAGCACGATCTCGTGTCCGCGCCGGCCGAGCGCGCGCGCCGTCGCCAGGCCGAGGATGCCGGCACCGACGACGAGGATGGAGAGGCGCGCCCGGGGCATGCCCGAGGATAGCGCAGCGGATCGAGCTTGGCAGCGGGGGTGAAAAGCCCCGGTGCTAAGCCCTCCGTGGGACTATCGTTCTCTCCAGGCTTTGGCGATCTGGTCGGTGAGGGGCTTGGTGAGGTAGGAGAGCACGGAGCGCTCGCCGAGCTGCATGAAGCTCTCCACCGGCATGCCCGGCACCAGCTTGGCCCCGTTCAGCCGCGCCGTCTGCTCCTCGGGCACCTGGATGCGCGCCACGTAGTAGCTCATCCCCGTCTTCGGGTCGCTCGTCACGTCCGCCGAGACCCGGCTGACCACCCCGTCGATCTCCGGCGTCACCCGCTG
>NZ_SMNT01000175.1 GCF_004348265.1 Methylobacterium segetis | reverse complement strand
TCCAAGGCCGAGACGCTTTCGAGCGCGGAGGCGAACGGGGCGAGCGCAGCCTACCCGGGCGCGGATCCCGCGGCACCCGGCCAGGCGAAGCACGCGGACAAGGCGGCCGGTGATCCCGAGGCGGCCAAGGCCACGGGCTCGGAGAAGCACGCTGCGGCCGAGCAGGGCTCCAAGGCCGAGACGCTTTCGAGCGCGGAGGCGAACGGGGCGAGCGCAGCCTACCCGGGCGCGGATCCCGCGGCACCCGGCCAGGCGAAGCACGCGGACAAGGCGGCCGGTGATCCCGAGGCGGCCAAGGCCACGGGCTCGGAGAAGCACGCTGCGGCCGAGCAGGGCTCCAAGGCCGAGACGCTTTCGAGCGCGGAGGCGAACGGGGCGAGCGCAGCCTACCCGGGCGCGGATCCCGCGGCACCCGGCCAGGCGAAGCACGCGGACAAGGCGGCCGGTGATCCCGAGGCGGCCAAGGCCACGGGCTCGGAGAAGCACGCTGCGGCCGAGCAGGGCTCCAAGGCCGAGACGCTTTCGAGCGCGGAGGCGAACGGGGCGAGCGCAGCCTACCCGGGCGCGGATCCCGCGGCACCCGGCCAGGCGAAGCACGCGGACAAGGCGGCCGGTGATCCCGAGGCGGCCAAGGCCACGGGCTCGGAGAAGCACGCTGCGGCCGAGCAGGGCTCCAAGGCCGAGACGCTTTCGAGCGCGGAGGCGAACGGGGCGAGCGCAGCCTACCCGGGCGCGGATCCCGCGGCACCCGGCCAGGCGAAGCACGCGGACAAGGCGGCCGGTGATCCCGAGGCGGCCAAGGCCACGGGCTCGGAGAAGCACGTTATGGAGGCCCACGGCTCCAAGGCCGAGGCTGCGCCGGACGCGCCGGACGGGACGGCCACGGACATCAAGGCCGCCGGCCCCGGCAAGGCTGCGGATGCCGCCGGTTCGGAGAAGGGCCTCGGCCCGGACAAGCATGCCGCTGACAGCCACGCGAAGGCAGAGGCGCCGCAGGCGGAACCCGAGGCGAGCGATGCAAACCGTCCGGCCGTCGACACCGCGGCTCCGGACCGGCCGGGCAAGCATCCGGACAAGGCCGTCGCCTCGTCCGAGCCGCCCCAGGCCAGCAGCCCGGACAAGCACGCCGTCGACGGCCACGACCCGAAGGCGGAAGCGGCTTCGTCCGGGCAGAACGGGAGCGCGGCGCCGAACGCTGCCCCCGCGGGCGATGCCGGATCGAGCGCGGAACAGGGCCAGGCGGCCGCCCCCGCGCATCCGGCAGCCTCGGGTCAGCCCGCCCTGTCACCGGTTGCTGCAACGCCCGACAAACCGGCGCACGCGCCGAAGGTGGATGCGCGGCCGGGCAGTCCCGCGGCAACAATCGACGCGGACGGCAACCTCGTCTTCGCGCCCGTCAAAGGCTCACAGAACCATCCGGCCCCAGGCCACGCGCCGCAGGAGGTGGATCCGCACGCGGATGTAGGCCTCGTGGGCCTGTCGCAGCCGCACGCGCCCCTTCACCATCCCGAGCTTCACTGAACAGGCCGGCCGGGTCCGGAAGGGCCCGCGGCCGTTCAGGCCGGCAGGCTGCCGAGCTTCGGCCCGCCCTGCCCCATCGCTCCGGCCAGAACCTCGCGGGCGCGGCTGACGCGGCTCTTCACGGTTCCAACCTGGCATCCGATCACCGACGAGGCCTCCTCGTAGGTCATGCCCTGCGCGGCCACGAGGATGAGCGCTTCCTGCTGCGGCAGCGGAAGCCGACGGATCCGGGCCCAGAGTTCCTGCAGAGCGACCCGGTCGACCTGATCGGAGGGCGCGACGAGGCGTCCGGCCGCCGCGCCATCGACGTCCTCGACCTCGCGCTTCGAGCGTCGGCGCTCCGTGTAGAATTGGTTGCGCAGGATCGTGAAGGCCCAAGCCTTGAAGTTGCTGCCCGGACGATAGCGGTGCTGGTTCTGCCAGGCCCTGAGCAGCGTCTCCTGGACGAGATCGTCGGCCTGGCTGGCATCGCGGACGATCGACCGGGCGAAGACGCGCAGATCCGGCAGCAGCGCCAGCAACTCGTCGCGGAACGCGATCGAATCGGCCGGATCGAGCCCGTCCAGGGAAGCCCCGAGCTGCTCGATGAGCGTCAGGAACTGCGTCGGCATCGCCCGCTCGGGGCTCGCCGCGTACAGGGTCCGGAGTTGAAGCCCCAGATGATCGCGCAGGAAGGCCGGGAGCTGGACGCGCGACCCGGCGGTGCGCGCGTTCGACCGCCCGTGACGGCTCTCGCCGGGACGCGTCGGAGCGTGTGAGTGGAACGCCATCGCGTGCTTCGTGTCCCTCGCTCGGCGGCCATACAGTGAATTCATAATAGGCCGTCACTGTATGCCGATCAAGAACCGCCGCTCCGCGCGGGGCATGCGGTGCTCAGGCGTGGCGCGACCGCCTTCCGATCCGGGACGCTCGAATGTGTGGTAGGCCCCAGCGATCGGGGCCGGGACCGCATCCGACCCGGGCGGCTCGCTCACAGGATGGCCCGCGTGCAGGAATCCGGAACAGGAGAGCCGATCTTGGGAGACGATCAGGGCAGCCGAGCGCCCGATGCGCCGGAGGCGCGGGTCCTCGCGGCTCTCGAGCAGATCGCGGATCACCACGCGGGGCGCTCCCTCGGCACGGAGGCGCCGCTCGATCTCCGGGGCCTTCGCCTGGGGCGGACCGCGCTGCAACCGCAGCTTACTTCCGGCAACCGGCCCCTCTGGTGGGACGCGCAACAGGTCGGGCTGAACCTCGTCGGCGCACGGTTGCAGAACGCCACCGTCGAGGAGGCCGACCTCTCCGGCGCCAATCTCGCGCGGGCGAGCCTCACCGGCGTGCTGGGCCGGTCGGCCAGCTTCGACGAGGCTCTGATCGAAGAGGCGGATTTCGGCAATGCCGACCTGAGCGGGGCCTGCTTCACGGCCGTCGCCGGCGGCCAAGCCAACTTCGCCCAGTCGATGCTGGAGGACGCAAACTTTTCGAACGCGGCGATGCGCTTCGCCAAGCTCCCGGGCGCGCTTCTCGACGGAGCGAATTTTTCCGGCGCGGATCTCTGGGGCGCCACCTTCGTCGGGTCGGACGCGGATTACACGACCTTCCGGGGCGCACGCCTCGACGAGGTGGATCTGAGCGACACCAATCTGACCTTCGCGAATTTCGAGGAGGCCAGCCTGGCCAAGGCGCGATTGGCCGGCTCGCGCCTGCGCGGCGCGAACTTCACGGGGGCGAAGCTCGACGGAGCGGATTTGTCCGGTGCCGATCTCTCGGATACGAGCCTCGTCCGCCTGAACCTCTCCACCTGCAAGCTTCGTCATGCCCGGTTCGCGGGGGCTTGGATCAACGGGACGCGGTTCCGGATCGAGCAGCTCGGAGGGGCGGTCGGCGAGGAGATCGCGGGAGAATACGAGGCGGCGCAGGCGAGCTACCTCGCCGTCGAACAGAACCTGAAGAGCATCGGAAGCCACGACGAGGCGAGCTGGGCCTACAAGCGCGGGCGTCGCATGGGGCGCCATCAGGCCGGCCGGAACGCCCTGGCCGCCTGGCGGGACCGAGACCCGAAGTCCCTGGCCCGACATGGCTACCGGTGGGCCGCCGACCGCTTCGTGGAGTGGCTGTGCGACTACGGAGAGAGCCTCTCCCGGATCGTGCGCGCCTTCGCCCTGCTGATCCTCGTGTTCGGAGCGTTCTACGGCGTCACGGGCGGCCTCATCCCGGAGGGCAGCGAGGGGCACCCAACCCGCAACGTCGTCGATCTCGTCAGCTACAGCGCTCTCAACATGATGACGGCGAACCCTCCCGAGATCGGCATCAAGCCCGTCGGCCGCGTGACGAACCTGCTCGTCGGCACGCAAGGAGCCGTGGGCATCATCCTGATGGGCCTGTTCGGCTTCGTGCTCGGGAACCGGTTGAGGCGGTAGCGCCCACGCCGCCGAGCCCTCGCGATCCCTTCCGCCTCGGCGGGAGGGGCTCCGACCTGTTTTAGCGGGCACGCGCTCCCATTCCAGGGTAGCAACCGGCCCTATGCATCTGTAAGTTGTGTCCAAGACGATACAATAACTTGTGCGCGTTTGATTGAACGAATGCCTGCCCGATCAACCCACCGCTCCGCTCCACCCGCGCGCATCCCGGCCGGCCCCGCAATCCGAGGCGGGACCGCCTGATGGCCACCGAGCAGGCGCCGGAGGCGGGCGCGACGCGCGAGGATCGGTACCGGCTGCTGGTCGACAGCATTCTCGACTACGCCATCTACATGCTGGACCCGCAGGGGCGAGTCGCGAGCTGGAACCGGGGCGCTCAGCGCTTCAAGGGCTACACCGCCGAGGAGATCATCGGCCAGCACTTCTCCCGGTTCTACACCGAGGAGGATCGCGCCACGGATCTGCCCGGCCGCGCGCTGAAGATCGCTGAGACCGAGGGCCGTTTCGAGCAGGAGGGCTGGCGCGTCCGCAAGGACGGCTCGCTGATGTGGGCGCACGTGCTGATCGACCCGATCCGCAGCGAGGACGGCACGCTCGTCGGGTACGCCAAGGTCACGCGCGACATGAGCGAACGCAAAGCCGCTCAGGATGCGCTCAATCAGAGCGAGCAGCGCTTCCGCCTGCTCGTTCAAGGCGTCCAGGACTACGCCATCTACATGCTGGACCCGGGCGGGCGGGTCGCGAGCTGGAACCGGGGTGCCCAGCGCTTCAAGGGCTACACCGACGAGGAGATCATCGGCCAGCACTTCTCCCGGTTCTACACCGAGGAGGATCGCGCCACGGATCTGCCCGGCCGCGCGCTGAAGATCGCTGAGACCGAGGGCCGTTTCGAGCAGGAGGGCTGGCGCGTCCGCAAGGACGGCTCGCTGATGTGGGCGCACGTGCTGATCGACCCGATCCGCAGCGAGGACGGCACGCTCGTCGGGTACGCCAAGGTCACGCGCGACATGAGCGAACGCAAAGCCGCTCAGGATGCGCTCAATCAGAGCGAGCAGCGCTTCCGCCTGCTCGTTCAAGGCGTCCAGGACTACGCCATCTACATGCTGGACCCGGGCGGGCGGGTCGCGAGCTGGAACCGGGGTGCCCAGCGCTTCAAGGGCTACACCGACGAGGAGATCATCGGCCAGCACTTCTCCCGGTTCTACACCGAGGAGGATCGCGCCACGGATCTGCCCGGCCGCGCGCTGAAGATCGCTGAGACCGAGGGCCGTTTCGAGCAGGAGGGCTGGCGCGTCCGCAAGGACGGCTCGCTGATGTGGGCGCACGTGCTGATCGACCCGATCCGCAGCGAGGACGGCACGCTCGTCGGGTACGCCAAGGTCACGCGCGACATGAGCGAACGCAAAGCCGCTCAGGATGCGCTCAATCAGAGCGAGCAGCGCTTCCGCCTGCTCGTTCAAGGCGTCCAGGACTACGCCATCTACATGCTGGACCCGGGCGGGCGGGTCGCGAGCTGGAACCGGGGTGCCCAGCGCTTCAAGGGCTACACCGACGAGGAGATCATCGGCCAGCACTTCTCCCGGTTCTACACCGAGGAGGATCGCGCCACGGATCTGCCCGGCCGCGCGCTGAAGATCGCTGAGACCGAGGGCCGTTTCGAGCAGGAGGGCTGGCGCGTCCGCAAGGACGGCTCGCTGATGTGGGCGCACGTGCTGATCGACCCGATCCGCAGCGAGGACGGCACGCTCGTCGGGTACGCCAAGGTCACGCGCGACATGAGCGAACGCAAAGCCGCTCAGGATGCGCTCAATCAGAGCGAGCAGCGCTTCCGCCTGCTCGTTCAAGGCGTCCAGGACTACGCCATCTACATGCTGGACCCGGGCGGGCGGGTCGCGAGCTGGAACCGGGGTGCCCAGCGCTTCAAGGGCTACACCGACGAGGAGATCATCGGCCAGCACTTCTCCCGGTTCTACACCGAGGAGGATCGCGCCACGGATCTGCCCGGCCGCGCGCTGAAGATCGCTGAGACCGAGGGCCGTTTCGAGCAGGAGGGCTGGCGCGTCCGCAAGGACGGCTCGCTGATGTGGGCGCACGTGCTGATCGACCCGATCCGCAGCGAGGACGGCACGCTCGTCGGGTACGCCAAGGTCACGCGCGACATGAGCGAACGCAAAGCCGCTCAGGATGCGCTCAATCAGAGCGAGCAGCGCTTCCGCCTGCTCGTTCAAGGCGTCCAGGACTACGCCATCTACATGCTGGACCCGGGCGGGCGGGTCGCGAGCTGGAACCGGGGTGCCCAGCGCTTCAAGGGCTACACCGACGAGGAGATCATCGGCCAGCACTTCTCCCGGT
>NZ_SMNT01000174.1 GCF_004348265.1 Methylobacterium segetis | reverse complement strand
GTGATCGTGTCGTCGCCGCCGGTCGCGCCGGCGATGCTCTTGAGGCTCGTCAGGACGCCGTCCGTGAAGAGGGCCTTGCCGTTGTCGCCGAGGATGACGTGGTTGCCCGCGCCCGCCGTGATCGTGTCCGAGCCGAAGCCGCCGACGATGATGTTGTCGCCGTCGATGGCCGAGATCAGGTCGCTCCCGCCGACGCCCGTATGGGTCGAGACGACGCGACTGACGACGTGGTTGCCCTCGAGCGCGATCTGCGCGGTGGCCGAGCCGTCCTGATGGATCTGGCCGTGATCGCCCAGGATGATGTTCGAGCCGCCCTTGGCGTCGATCGTGTCGGTGCCGGCCGCCCGGGCCTCGCCGACGAACGGATCGGCGATCGTGACGAGGCGCTTCACGTCGTCGAGGTTGAAGCTCGAATCGCCGACGATGATGTCGGCCGCCGGACCGCCCGTGATCGTGTCGTTGCCGGTGCCGCCCGCGATGATGTTGCGGCCCGTTCCGCCGATCAGCATGTCGTTGCCGGCGCCGCCGTCGATGATGACGAGGCCGGTGGCGCCCGAGGCGTTGATCCAATCGTTCAGGCTGACGGGTTTTCCATCCCGATCGGTCGCGCCCTCGTCGAGGAAGCCGAAGGCGCGGCCGGTCGGGTTCGTCGGGCTCGAATCATAGCGGCTGCGGTCGGCGCTGGTGTCGCCGAACAGGGCCAGCGTGCCCTGCGAGCCGGTCACCGTGATGGTGTCGGCCCCGCCGCCGCCGTGGATCGCCGTGAGCGTCGCGAGCGACGTGCCCGTCACCGTGACGCTGTCGGCGCCGGAGCCGAGCAGCAGCTCGACCGAGCGCATGTCGCGGTAGGTCACGCCGCCCTCGAAGGTGCGGGCGGGGTTGCTGCCGCTGGCGGCCGCGGTGATGTCGTTCCGCGACATCCCGAACCCCTCGATGTGGTCGGCGCTCACCGTGCCCGAGACGCCCACGAGCGTCGTGTCGTTGTAGAGCGTGACCTTGTCGAAATCCGGCAGGCCGTCGTCGACGATCTCGCGCTTCACGACCGGGTTCGTCTCGCCCGGCAGCACGATCGCCGGGGTGAGCGAGCGGCTCTCGGGGCCGACGCCGCCCTCGAGGACCAGCGGGCCCTCGATGCGGCTGAGATCGTGCGGCTGGCGCGAGAAGGTCTTGACGTCGGAGGTCGTCTGCGACGCGGAGGGGTTCCGCTTCACGGTGATGCGGATGGGCTGGTCGTAATTCGTGGCGTCGAAGGTGACGGTGGCCGGGTTCGAGCCGCTCGCCGCCGTGAAGCGCGGATCGCTGCTCGACGTGAGGGTCTGGCCGTCGCCGACGAGGCTGACGGTGACGGGCTTCGTCGGCGCCGTCGTCAGGACCATGTCGTAGAAGGAATCCTGGGACGGGGTCACGGCGACGCCGCCCGCGGCAGGCGTCACGACGACGCCCGCGGTGTTCCCGTCGGTCACCTGCACGCGCACGGTCGGCGTGCCGACCAGGGCGGCCTCGAAGAAGCCCTCCGGCCCGTTGGCGCCCCCGACGTGGCTCGTCACCACGTGGGTGATGTCGGCCACGAAGCGGTTCTCGGCCTTGGTGTCGGCGGGCGAGGAGACCTGCACGGTCTGCGCCTGGTTCCAGTTGGCCGCCGTGAAGGTGAGGTAGGCCCGGCCGTCCGCGTCCTTGGGCAGGGCGATGCCGTTGGCGTCGGCGAAGGCGATCTCGGTGCTCGACACGTTGAGCGTGACGCGCACCTCCTCGGTGGGCAGCGGCTGGTTGTTGAGGACGACGGTGTAGCTGTCCTTCTGCTGCGGCTTGTCGCCTTCGAGCACGGCGGTGCCGCCGTCGCTCTCGGTGATGATGAGGCCCGGCTTGTCGTCGTCGATCACCGTGACGAGGGCATTGCGCAGGAAGGTGCCGTTGACCTCGCTGTTGGTGCTGATCACCGAGTGGCCGATCGCCACGCGCTGGTCGCCCTCGAGGGCCGTATCGGACTTGGCGCGGACGTAGACCGTCCGCTCGGCGCTCCAGACGTAGCCGCTGCCGCTCTGAACCGCCGTGAAGGTCAGGGTCAGCATGTCGGACCACGTGGCGCCGTCGGCCGAGATCTCGACCGTGCCGGCATTGCCGGCGAGCGCCCGCGACTGCGAGGAGGCCTGCGCGGCCGAGACCGTGATCACGGCCTTGTCGCCGGCCCGCAACGCCGTCGATTTCGGCGTGGGCGGCACGACCTGATAGGTGCCGACCCGGCTGCCGGGCGCGTTCGCCGCCGTGACCGCGCTGTCCTCGCGCAGCGTCAGGCCGGGGCCGTCGCTGACGGCGCCCGCATCCGCGGCCGAGACCGAGGCGTTGATGCCCTGGACGAACAGGCCGTCGAAGCGCGCATCCTCGCTCTTCACCGTGTGGTTGATGACGGCCGAGTTGCCCTTGGCGTCGCGCGCGACCACCTCGCCGCTCACGTCGCCGGCCACGTTGAACGTGTCGCTGCCGAGGCCGCCGATGAGCGTGGTGACCACGCCCGCGGGCGTCGAGAGCACGTAGAAGGTGTCGTCGCCCTCCAGGCCGTCGACCTCGATCGCCTGGACGTTCGCGAAGCGGATCGACAGGCCCGCCCCGTAGATGCCGTCACTGGTGACGACGAAGGTGTTGGCGAACTCGGTGCCGAGGGCGACGATCTTGTTGAACCCGGAGCCGCCGTCGATGTCGAGCGGCGCGTTGATGTTGTACTCGATCCTGTCGTCGCCGGAGCCGGCGTTGAGCTTGATCTTGTTCTCCTTGGCGACCGCGAAGGCGCGCACGATGAAGGTGTCGTCGCCGTCCTCGCCCTCGAGGCGCAGGTCCGCCTTGTTCGAGTAGATCTGGAAGGTGTCGTTGCCGACGCCGCCGTAGATCACGGTCGGGATCGAGATGCCCGGCGACAGGTAGCCTCCGAAGGAGAGCTGTGTGGTCGCGAAGGCATCCTCGGCGAGCAGCCCGTTCGCGATGTCGCGGGGCGTGCCGAAGACCTGGCCCACCTGGAAGTAATCGTCGCCGGCGCCGCCGTCGATCGTCATCAGCGCGGCGTTGTCGTCCATCGTGAAGCGGTCGTTGCCGGCGCCGCCCTCGACGATGACGCGCCCGTTGACGCTCATGTCGTAGTTGATCCGCTCGACGGCGGTGTTCGTGTAGGTGCCGTCGGCTTCCGGGTGGACGAGGGCCACGAAGTTGCGGCGCATCAGGAACTGGTCGTTCCCGGTCGTGCCGAGGATCGTCAGGGTGTCGACGCCGCGGTCCGGATCGCCCGTGTCGTGCACGTTGATGCGGTAGAGCGAGGCGCCGTTCACCTGGACGCTGATCGTGTCGGTGTCCTGGCCGCCGTCGATGTCAAGCGTGTCCGTACGGCCCGCATGGGCGCTGGTCAGCGAGGGCAGGCGGTCGACGACGATCGTGTCGGCGCCGTCCTCGCCGAAGACGGACGTGTTCCCGGCGATCGAGACGAGGGCCATGTCGAGGCGGTCGTCGCCCGCGCCGAGACGGATCTCGGTCGTGGCCGATTGCATCCGTCCGCGCAGGGCGAAGCGGTCGCGCCCGCCGAGGCTCGTCAGCGCGAGGGTGGTCCCGGCGATGGTGGTGCCGAGGAGCGTCAGGGCGTTGTCGCCCGCGCCGAGGCTCAGGCTGAGCCTGTCGCCGGTGCTGCTGAGGGTCGCGGTCCGGAGAACGGCGCCGCCGCTCTCCACGGCGTCGGTCACGCTGTCGTTGCCGGTGCCGTTGGTGAGGCTGAAGGCACCGCTCGCGACGTGGCTGCCGGCGAGCGCGACACGGTTCGCGCCGTCGCCGAGATTGATCGCGATCGAGCCCGCCGTGACGTCGGCGGAATCCGTCACGGCGGATCCCACGATGCGCGCGTCGGTGAGCACGTCGGCCCCCGCGCCCGCGGTCAGGCTGTAGGCGTTCGTGACGCGGTACCGGCCGGCCAGCGTCGCGCGGTTGGCGCCCTCGCCGAGCCCGATCGTCACCGAATCCGCCTGGACGTCGGCCCGCGAGGCGACAACGCCGACCACGCGCAAGTCGGTGAGCGCATCGTCGCCCGCCGTGCCGGTGATCGTGAAGCCGTTCGTGATCCGGTAGGTGCCGGTCAGCGTCAGGTCGTTGTTGCCCGCGCCCGCCGTGATCTCCATCGAGCCGGCCTTGTAGCTGCCCTGCAGGTCGATGACGTCGCGGGCGGCGCCCGCGCGAATGGCGAGCAGGCCGGCGACGTCGTAGCTGCCGGACAGGGTGATCGTGTTCGCGCCCTCGCCCGCGTCGAGGAGGAACGAGCCGGCCTTGATGCCGCCCGCAAGCGTGATCGCGTCGTCGCCGCTGCCCGTCTTGAGGGTCATGGCGCGCGAGACGTCGTATCTGCCCGTGAGATTCGGGGCGTTCACGCCGTCGCCGAGGTCGATCGTCAGGTCCGCGGCCGTAACGTCGGCGCGGCTCGTGATGCCCGCCACATTCCGCGAGTCGGTCAGGATGTCCGCGCCCGAGCCGCTCGTGATCGTGAAGCCGTTCGTGATCCGGTAGGTGCCGGTCAGCGTCAGGTCGTTGTTGCCCGCGCCCGCCGTGATCTCCATCGAGCCGGCCTTGTAGCTGCCCTGCAGGTCGATGACGTCGCGGGCGGCGCCCGCGCGAATGGCGAGCAGGCCGGCGACGTCGTAGCTGCCGGACAGGGTGATCGTGTTCGCGCCCTCGCCCGCGTCGAGGAGGAACGAGCCGGCCTTGATGCCGCCCGCAAGCGTGATCGCGTCGTCGCCGCTGCCCGTCTTGAGGGTCATGGCGCGCGAGACGTCGTATCTGCCCGTGAGATTCGGGGCGTTCACGCCGTCGCCGAGGTCGATCGTCAGGTCCGCGGCCGTAACGTCGGCGCGGCTCGTGATGCCCGCCACATTCCGCGAGTCGGTCAGGATGTCCGCGCCCGAGCCGCTCGTGATCGTGAAGCCGTTCGTGATCCGGTAGGTGCCGGTCAGCGTCAGGTCGTTGTTGCCCGCGCCCGCCGTGATCTCCATCGAGCCGGCCTTGTAGCTGCCCTGCAGGTCGATGACGTCGCGGGCGGCGCCCGCGCGAATGGCGAGCAGGCCGGCGACGTCGTAGCTGCCGGACAGGGTGATCGTGTTCGCGCCCTCGCCCGCGTCGAGGAGGAACGAGCCGGCCTTGATGCCGCCCGCAAGCGTGATCGCGTCGTCGCCGCTGCCCGTCTTGAGGGTCATGGCGCGCGAGACGTCGTATCTGCCCGTGAGATTCGGGGCGTTCACGCCGTCGCCGAGGTCGATCGTCAGGTCCGCGGCCGTAACGTCGGCGCGGCTCGTGATGCCCGCCACATTCCGCGAGTCGGTCAGGATGTCCGCGCCCGAGCCGCTCGTGATCGTGAAGCCGTTCGTGATCCGGTAGG
>NZ_SMNT01000173.1 GCF_004348265.1 Methylobacterium segetis | reverse complement strand
GGGCCGGCGCCGGCTTGGGGGCGGGCGCCGGCTCGGGGGCGGGCGCCGGCTTCGCGGCGGGCAGCGGCGGAGACGGGGGCGCCGCCGCAAGGCCCGGTGTGCCGAGCCGCCGGTCGAGGGCGGCGATGGCGTCGTCGGGCATCCCGGGGGCCTCCGCGCCCTTCAGCCCGGCGACGAAGGCCTCGATCCGGTCGAGGGCGAGGTGGGTGGCGCCCGTCGCCTCCCGGTCGAGGGCGGTCGATCCCGCCACGATGCGCTCGAACAGGGCCTCCAGGCGGTGGGCCACAGCCTCGACCGCGGGCAGGTCGACGGCGCGGGCCGCCCCTTTCAGGCTGTGGGCGCGCCGGAAGATGTCGTTCCAGTCGGGCTGGCGCCCCTCGGCACCGCCGGCGAGCGCCGCCCGGATCGCGTCGATGTGCTCGCGATGCTCGACCTCGAAGGCGGCGAGGAGCTGCTGGCGGATGTCCATCGGGGCGCCGGGGATCCTAGTGCCGGTAGCGCTCGGCGAGCGCGATCAGGGCCTGGGCGAGCTCGGTGAGGTTGGCCGAGGCCGCCTCCACCTCGCGCGTGCCCGCCGCCGTCTGCTGGCTCGCCTGCCGGATGTTCTGGAGCGCACCCATCACCTGCTCGATGCCGAGCTGCTGCTGGTTCGTGGAGGCCACGATCTGCTGGAAGGTCTGCACGCTCTCCTCCACGCGGGCGGTGATCTCCTCGATGGTGCGCTGGGTCGTGTCGGAGCGCGACTTGCCGGCGGCCGCCCGCTTCACCGCCTCCTCGGTCAGCATCACCGAGGTGTTGATGCCCCGCTGGATCTCGCCGAGGATCGCCCGGACCTGAACGGTCGCGGCCTTGGCCTGATCGGCCCGAAGCTTCATCTCGGCGGCGACGACGGCGAAGCTGCGCCCGCTCTCGCCGGCGGCGGCCGCCTCGATCGCGGCGTTGAGCGCCAGGAGATGCGTGCGCTCCGAGATGTCGTTCACGGTGGTGATGATCTCGCCGATCGTCTGCGTCTTCTCGGAGAGCGCCACGATGTTGCCGGCCACCGCCTCGGCCTGCTCGCGGATCGCATCCATCGCCCGGGCCGTGTCGGCGACCGCCCGCAGCCCCGCCTTGGAGGTCTGGGCGGTGGCCTGGGCGGTGGCGATGACCTCGCTCGCGCGCTTTCCGATCTGGGCGCCCGAATGGGTGATCTCGTCGACGGTTGCGGCGGTCTCCTGGACGGCGGCGAACTGCTCCTCGACGGAGGCCGCCTGCTCCTGGGCGGAGGCACGGATCTGGGCGGCGGCGGCGTTCAGGTCGGCGGTGGCGGCGCGGTTGGTGCGGGCGAGGTCGGCGAGCCCGGCCACCATGCCGTTGAGGCTGCGCCCCAGCCTCCCGATCTCGTCGTGGCCGCGCGCCTCGAGGGTCTGGGACAGGTCGCCCGAGCCGACCCGCTCGGCGAACGCCATCACCGTCTCCAGCGGGCGCACCACCGCGCGGCTGATCAGGACCGTGACGAGGATCGCGAGCAGGATCGCGGCGGCGAGCGTGAGGCCGACCGAGATGCGGCTGCGCTCGTAGATGTCGCGCACCCCGCGCTGGCCGGCGGCGATGCCCTCGTCGAGGATGTCGCGGGTCCGGTCGATGCTGCGCAGGAACACCTCCTGGGTGCGGTTGAGGTCGTCGTTGCGCGCCTCCACCGCCTCGATCTTCTTCTCGGAGACGGCCGCGAGCTGGGCCTCGCTGCCGCTGCGCAGCTGCCGGAAGGCCCCGGCCGCCTCAAGGGCCGCCTCGTTCATCCGCCGCCAGACGGCCGATCGCTCCGGCGAGATCGCGGTGGCCCGGAACTCGTCGGCCGCGCGCGCGAGGCCGGCGAGGACGGCCTCCGTCTCGCCGGCGGCCCGGCGCCAGGCGAGTGCCGGGTCCTCCGTGTCGGCGGCCCGCCGGCCCGTCAGCGCGAAGATCACCGCGTTGCGGCGCAGGATGCCCATGTCGCGGGCCCGGCTGGCGAGGTCGTCGAGCTTGCGGGCGACGGCGAGGTCGCGGGTGACGATGGCGTCCGTGGTGTCCCGCACTGCCCCGATCCGGTCGAGCGCGTAGAGGCCGAGGGCGACGATCACCAGCGTCACGGCGACGAAGCCGAGCAGGATCCGTTTTCCGATCGAGAGCGACACGCGTTCAGGCTCCGAAAACCGGCGGCGGGACGGGCGCCCCGATGGCCGCGCTCAAGGCAGGTAGCGCCGCAGCAGGCGCGGCAGATCGACGAGGGCGAAATCTCCCGTCCCGGCGGGACCGGCGGGGGCATAGCCCGAAACGGCCTCGCTGCCCAAGCCGAGGGCCAGCGCGGAGGCGTCGCCCTCCGGCGCGTCCGGCGCCTCGCCGTCGAGGCGGGCCGTGCCGAGCACCCGGTCGACGGCGAGCGCGACGGGGACGGAGGTGCCGCGCAGGACGACGAGGTGTCCCTCCTCGGCGGGGGTGCCGCCGCGCCCGAGTGCCCGGGCGAGGTCGAGCACGCTGACGATGCCGCCCGAGAGCGCCACGAGGCCCAGCAGGGCGGGGCTCGCCGCGGGCAGGGCCGTGCAGGGGCGGGCGGGGACCACCTGCGCCACCTCGGCGAGCGGCAGGCCGTAGCGCTCGGGGCCGCAGGCGCAGACGAGGAAGGCGCGGCCCTCGGCCCCGGCGCGGACCGCCTCGCCCCGGCGGGCGAGCGCCAGCGTGCGGGCTTCGCGCAAGGTTCGGGCCCGGGCGGCCTCGTCCTGTCGGTGTCCGTTCGCGCTCACGCGGGCCTCCTCCCTCCCTGCGCTCGCCCGTCAGCGCGTCCGGGCACCGATGCGGGCGCTGGCCAGCCGGGCGCTCGCGGCGATCTCGCGGGCGGTCGCACCGTCGCCCTCCGGCAGCACGGCGTCCGGGGCAAGCGCTTCGCTCAGCCGGGCGGCATTGTCGAGGGCCCGCCGCGCCGGCCCCGGCCGCCCGAGGGCGGCGAGCAGGAGGCCGAGATGGTAATGGGCCATCACGAAACCGGGATCGAGGTAGAGCGCGCCGCGCAGGGACCGCTCGGCCTCCGCCTCGCGCCCGAGCCCGAGCCCGAGCAGACCCTCGTAGAGGAGGAGCCGCGGGTCGCGCTGGCCGGCCTGCAGGGCCGCGCGGGCGCCGCGCCACGCCTCGGCTGTCTCGCCCGCGTCGGCGAGCGAGCGGACCCGCGCGAGCACCTCCTCGGGCGGCGG
>NZ_SMNT01000172.1 GCF_004348265.1 Methylobacterium segetis | reverse complement strand
GCGCCGTTGGCCAAGGCGCGTTCGAGCGTCCCTTCGAAGTCATCGACACGAAAATCGACGTGAACGGGTGTCCAGTGGCGCTCATATCGGCGAAGGTCGTTGCTTCCTGGCGCCGGTGATGATCCGGCAGGTTTCGCGAGAAGCCCGATCGTCACATCGCCCGAGGTCAACATGGCGTAGCCGGCATGAGGCCGGGATGTCTCGACGAAACCAAAGACACCGCCAAAAAACTTCAGGCCCTCTTCGATCGACGGGACGTCGATGGAAACAGTTACCTTCATCTCAGCTATTCCCTTCGCTTGTATGTTGACCGGTCTTTACGGGGCTGAACGCGCATAAGGCCGCGATCCGGCCAGAACCTCGCCTTCCAGCATACGTCGGCTTCCCACACCCACCCGGGCCTTCGCCGGCAGCGTGTGTTTCTAAATACCGTATCGGGGTCGGCTTTGGACGCTGAGGCCGTGCCGGGTTCGATTCCGGCAGTCAGCGCGTCAGCACGATGTGGGTCGCAAGCTCCGTTGGGACCGTTTCCGTCACCCGATAGCCGAGGCCCAGCAGATCGATACCCGCAAACAGGTGCTCGCCCCGGCCCAGAACAATGGGCGACACCGCCAAGTGCAATTCGTCGATCGCGCCCGCAAGCAGATACTGGCGAACCGTCGACACACCACCGCCGATCTTGACGTCCAGATCGCCGGCGGCGGCCTTGGCCTGGGCGAGCGCTGCTTCGATTCCCCCGGTGGCGAAATGGAACGTCGTCCCGCCCTCCATCACGATGGGCGCCCGGGGGTGGTGGGTGAGGATGAAGGTCGGCGCATGATAGGGTGGATTGTCGCCCCACCAGCCCTTCCAGTCGGGCCCGCCCCAATCGTCGCCGGCCGGCCCGAACATGTTGCGGCCGAGGATGAAGGCGCCGTAGCCTTCCGCCGCGGCGCTGGCGAAGCGATCGTCGGTCCCCCCATCTTGCCCGATCATCGATCGAAAGATCCGGGTCGGGAACAGCCACTTGTGCAGCTCCCGGCCGCCCTTGCCCATCGGGTGCTCCAGGCTCTGATCCGGGCCGGCCCCGAAGCCGTCGATGGAGACCGCGAAACCTCTCGCGCGCACTTTGCCCATGGGCGTTAGACCTCTGCGTCCAGCATGACGATCAGGTCGTCCAGCTGCGCGAACTGCTCGCCCCACCCGCTCGTGCTTCCAGAGGCCAGGGCGTCGTCGAGCGCTTCTTTCGAGGGATAGAACTCGCGCACGACGACGTGTGTCGCGCCGTCCTTTTCCTCGAAGATCACCGTGGTGACGGGTCCGTCCTCACCCCCTTCGTCGTTGGTCCAGACGAGGCGGGCATGGGGCGTCACCTCGATGTACCGGCCGAAGAACGCCATGGGCTGCTCGGAGGACGGATGGCCCATCAGCAAACGGTACCTGCCGCCCGTGCGGATGTCGGCCTCGAACGAGATCAAAGAAACGCCGCAGGATTTGGGTGCCCACCATCGCTGGAAAAGCTCCGGCCTGGACCATGCGTCGAAGACGATCCGCGCTGGGCCGTTGACGGTTTGCGTGACGGCGAGCTCCCTGTCCGATCTCCTCTCCACCGTCGTGCGTGCCTTCCCGGCGGTGGCGTCACTCTGCCTACCTGCGTTCATCAGCTTCTCGCTCGTCATGGCGAGCCTCCCTTCACGCCGCTTGGCGCTGGCCGGCAAGGCCCAGCCGGTTGCCTGCCGAATCGGCGATGATGGCCGAGTAGCTGCCGCCGGGGATTGGATCCGGCCCCTGGAGCACCGTGCCGCCCTTCTCGCAGACCGTCGCGAGCGCGGCATCGATATCGGGCACATGGACGTACCAATTCCATCGGGCCGGCGCGCCGGTGGCTGCACTCGACATCACCGCGCCAGGGCGCAGGTCGCCCCGGCCGATGAAGGCGTACTCGCCCATCCCGCCCATCGGCATGGCCCCGAGCTTCTCCCAGCCGAAGAGTGCTCCGTAGAACGCGAAGGCAGCCTCGGGGTCGGGGGTTGCGAGCTCGATCCATACGCCGTGGCCAAGGGTTTGCTCCGTCCCAAGGGGCACCGGCCCAAATGCCCGGCTCTCGCCCGGGCTCGTCGCATCCATCAGGGCGAAGACCACGTCCTGCGGGTCGCTGACCATGGCGAAGCGGCCGACATGGGGGATGTCGACAGGCCCGAACCGGATCTGGCCGCCGAGATCCACCACCCGGGAGGCGGTGGCGTCGACGTCGCGGGTCGCAAGGTAGACCGCCCAGCCGGGAAAACCGGGAGCTTCCGGTATCGACCGCCGGATCCCCGCCACCGCCTTCGCGTCCGCCTCCGCGACTCGGTAGCCACCAAGCTCTGGCATCGGTGAAGGTGCGATGCGCCAGCCGGCGACAGTCTCGTAGAAGGCTTGTGCCGCGTCCGGGTCGGCCGCGTTCAACTCGAACCAGATGGGTTTACCCTCGACGATTGGCATCAGGCGCATTCCTCCGTGACAACAGGCGCGTTGGCCGCGTCGCAGCACCCCTTACGGCCCCGCTTTGCCTAAGCTGGCAGCCTCGGTTATACAAAGCAACCATGCAGTACGAAAAAATAACGATAGAGGCATCTGCGTCGCGAGAGCGTCGATACGACGACGCTTGCGGCACGGCGCTCGCCCTGGAGTTCATCGGCGAGCGATGGTCGCTGCTGATCATGCGCGAACTGGTTTTCGGCCCCCGCCGCTTCGGCGAGATTCGGGCAAACCTTCCAGGCATCAGCGCCAACGTTCTGACGCAGCGCCTGGAGAGCCTCGAGGAGGCTGGCATCGTCCGTCGCTTCCGGCTGCCGTCGCCGGCCAACGTACAGGTCTACGACTTGACGGAATGGGGCCGTGAGGCTGCGCCGTTGATGCGTGACCTGGGTCGCTGGGCGGCTCGCTCGCCGCGGCATGATCCGAGTCTGTTCATGTCGGCGGCTTCAGCCATGATGTCGCTCCAGGCCCTGATAGACCGAGAGCGCGCCGCGGAATTGGCCGTCTCAGTCGCCTTTCATTTCCCCGGCGAGAACTTTATTGCGACAGTGACGGGCGGTGATATCTGCGTGAGCCGTGGTGTCATGGAGGCACCCGACCTTGCCTTCACCGGAGATACGATGGCGATGCGCCGCACGATCTATGGCAAGGCGCCTCTGGCCAGAGACGGTGCGGGCGGAACGCTCGCCTACGCTGGCGAGGCCGAACTCGCACAGTCCTTCGTTGATCTCTTCGCCCTGCCCGCCAAAACAGGCTGAGGAGCGTGTTAGCGGCCGGGTCGGTATTCGGCGCCATTCCGGAGTGCCGGGCGAGGTGCGCGATCCCAGCCCAGATCGCACCGTCGCGGAAGCGTGCATGCCGCTTCCGTCTGCAAGGCCGAAAATTGTCGGCTTGCCGAATTCAGTTGTACAGTGTCCGTCAGCTTTTCTGGCGGACCTTCTCTGAAACGGACCTGCGGCTTTCGGCCAAACCCGGTCGGCAGCTATGCGCCCATTTCAGCCCTCCAGTTGCCTCCGATGATAATTTCGAAGCGATCAACTGCCGAGTGGGTGTTATGAAGCGCCGCCTGCGCTGCCGCGCTCCGAAGTGAGATGGGCTGCGAGTGCTACTCGTCGCCCATCTCCTTGTGCTCCGTCACCTCATCCTCATCGGCATCATCGCCGAGAAGATCATCGAGCTCGTCGATCAGATCTGCGATCTGCTGCTCGGTTGCGGAGACCTGGAAGGTCGCACCATCCTCCGCCTCCAGAGTGAGGCGAAACTCGCCATGAACCTCGTCGGTGAGAACACGGGCCAGCCTCTTGATCGGAGCCATGACGTGGTCACCTCCTCATGATACGAGCTGCGCGACAGGCACCCTCGTGCATCCCGCCAGCTTCCACCTCTCAGCAGGTGTCGCGCAACAGGGCCACTGCCTCTTGGAGAGCGGTCAATCCTTCGGTACGCGCCTCGTCTTCGCTGGTCAGCGAGTAGCAAGATTGCCGGACCACATGGTCGCGGTCGCGGATGGCCCAGCGAAAGCGGCCCGGATCGTTTTCGCAGGGTCCCACCTGCAGAACGAGGGGAGCCCCACTGTCCGCCGCCATCATCATCGTCTCCTGTGTGGCTGACTGGTCAGCCTCAGCGACGGGCGGGCAGTCCGGAAACGGCTGCCAGCCCGTGAAGGCATCGGTCGGATAGCTGTGCCGGCAGGAGGCAACATGCCAAGGGCGGGCATCGCCGAACCGCGCGGGGTCCCAGCGGATCACAGCGCGTGTGTCGGGCTCGTGCCGGTTGATGGC
>NZ_SMNT01000171.1 GCF_004348265.1 Methylobacterium segetis | reverse complement strand
CGCTGGCGCTGACGATCAACGCTGGCCCGACCACCTTCACGACGACCTTCTCCGCTACGCAGACGGTGCAGGATCTCGTGAACGCGGTGAACGCATCCGGCATCGCGACCGCCAGCGTCGACGACAGCGGCAAGCTCACCGTGAAGGGCACGGGCTCGAACACCCTGAAGGTCGGCTTCGGCTCGGGTGCGAGCGCGGCCGCCGCCACCACGAACGCGCAGACCGGCGCGCTCAACACCAACTTGGGGCTCGCGGCGACGGACTACACAACCGGCGTCACCGCCTCGGGCAACTCCACGGTGCGCGCCAACCTCGTCAAGCAGTTCAACGACCTGACGACGCAGCTCGACCAGCTCGCCCGGGATTCGGGCTACAACGGCAAGAACCTCCTCGGCGGCGATCTCCTCACCATCGTCTTCAACGAGAAGACGGGGGCCAACCAGACCAAGCTCGATGTGCAGGGCACCACCCTGACCTCGGCCTCGCTCGGCATCAACCAGGCCTTCAACGGCACGGGCGGACCGGCGGGCTCCTTCGACATCCAGGACGACACGTCGCTCACGACGACCAAGGACACGCTGACGAACGCGCTGACCTCGCTGCGCTCGCTGGCCTCGACCTTCGGCTCCAGCCTCTCGACCGTGCAGACCCGCCAGGACTTCACCAAGCAGATCGCGAACGTGCTGACGACCGGTGCGGACAACCTGACGAATGCCGACCTGAACTTCGAGGCGGCGAACTACACGGCGCTGCAAACCCGGCAGTCGATCGCCCAGCAGACGCTGGGTCTCGCCAACCAGGCGAACCAGGGTGTCCTCCAGCTCCTGCGCTGAACCGTACGCGGCATCCGATTGAGACGGAAACGGCGGGGCGCGAGCCCCGCCGTTTCCATTTGGTTAACCCTTCGCCGCGAAAGTCGGCCGATCGGAGAGCGCGCCGGCCCGGCCGGCGCCGGATCGGGAGGGCAGGATGCCGCTGCGGATCGAGCTGAAGCCCGGGGAGCGGGTCATCATCGGGGATTGCGCGATCCGCAATGGGCCGCGCCGCTCGGCCTTCATCGTCGAGACGCCGCACAAGGTGCTGCGCGAATCGGAGATCGTGCGCGAATCGGAGGCCGACACCCCGGCCAAGCAGATCTGCGTCGCCCTGCAGCGGGCCTACCTCCTCGACGATCCGTTCGACGCCGAGACGCAGTTCATGGAACTCGCCAACGCGGTGATGCAGGCCGCGCCGAGCGCCAGGCCCTTCATCGCCGCGATCTACGAGAAGCTGGCGGCCGGCGACCATTACCGGGCGCTCAAGGCGGCGCGCGACCTCGTCGCGCACGAGAGCCGCCTGCTGGCGCTCGCCGAGCCGGTGGAAGCCGCCTCCGCCTGAGCCCGGCTCAGCGGCCGGAATCGCCCTGGAGGCCGGCGGCGATGTTGTGGTTGATGGAGATCAGGGCGTCGAGGGTCTCGGCCTTCGGCTCGATCATCATGTCGAGGGTCGAGCGGAACACGAAGACCGCGAGCTTGCCGACATTCTGCTTCAGCGCCTCGGGCAGCGGGTTGGTCGGCTCCGTGGCGTCGCCCGCGATCACCGTCCAGACCTTGCGGTTGAAGGTCAGCGCCTCGTTCAGGTCCCGCTCCTGCTCGGGCCAGCCGGCGCGGATCGTCTGGAGCCGGTTGGCGGCCTTGATCAGGACGGCCGCCTCCGCCTCGCGCGGGGAGAGGACGCTGCGGGAGGTCTTGGCGTAGGCATTGGCGGCATGCATCATCGGATGGCGTCCCCCTGTCGCGGCCGCGGCGCGCGCTGCGGCAGGAGAGCGGTGTCGCATGCCCGGCTTAAGACAAGGTGTGCGCGGATCGCCCCATTGACGCCTCGATGCCGCGGGAGCACCCCGCTCAAAGGGCGCGGACCCAATCCGGCAAGGCCGAGGCGCGAGAATCCGTCGGGATGATGAATTTTCTGTTGGGCACCGTGGCCGGCGGCCTGATCGCGGGAATCGCGACCATCGCCGCCGCGCGCCATCCGGAGGTCCAGAACCGGCTCGGCCTGCTGCCGCCGCCGAGCACCGCGATCACGGCCGCCGCGGTGACGCGCCCCGAGATCCCCTGCCGGCCCGCGACGCCGACACCGAAGGTCGGCGATCCCGAGATGCTGCTGTCGAAGCGGCGATTCTGGTCGGTCGCGCCCTGAGGCCGGCGACCGCCCCGCCGGCCCCGCGCCGGATGGCCCGGCGCGCCCTCCCCTCAGACGCTGCTGAGGAGGAACATGACCATGGTGGTGGCGACCGTGGTGCTGAGGAAGCCGCACAGGGCCGCCGCGAAGGAGGGGCCGGTGGCGGGGAGCGCGTCGGAGCGGAGGGTCTCAGGGTTCATGGGCTTGGCCTTCGGTGGGCGACTCGGTCGCCGTGTCTGGGTGAACGGTGCCGTTAGGCGGTTGGAAAGGCTGTGCGTCGCCGCACAAGGGGGGTCGAGGATGGCCGGGGCGCAAGGATCGCGTCCCGGGCCGGGCGCGGCGCTCTAGTCGCAGCGGTTCGCGCGCTTGGCGACGCGCAGGGCGCGCAGCTCGCTGCGCAGGTCGATCGCGACGACGCCCGCACCGCAATCCTCGAAGGCGTCCCGCGCATCGTTGTAGCGGTCGCCCACCTCGTCGAGGGTGTCGCAGATCCGGTCGTGGTCGCCGAGCCGCACCTCCTGGCGGGCCTGGAAGCGGAGGGCGTTGGCCTCGTCGACCTTGCGCTGGGCCTCGAGGCAGCGGGGCAGTGCGGAGGCGGGCGGAGCACAGGCAAGCAGGCTCAGCCCGGCCAGGACGGGGAGGATCAGGTAACGCATTGGAACACCGTGGGTTGTGACGGGAGCGCGGCTCGCACGCTCAATCGAAAGTTCGGTTTCGCTCGGTCATCGCCCGTTCAGGTCCTCAAACGGTGAAGCTGCCGCGATGGTTCCGCCTCTCACCCGGGCGCCCGGCCCCGCCGGCGCGAGGCGAGGATCGCGTCGAGCCGCACGGGCGCGAAGCCCTGCGCGTCGACGCCGACATCGTATTGCCGGGGGATCGGCCTCAGCTGCCCGTGGCTGTGGCCGTGCAGGTTCAGGACGCCCCGCCCGATCCCGTTCCAGGTCCGGAAGGCGTAGTGGCAGAGGACGAGGCGGCGCTCCTCGACCGTGATCTCGGCGTAATGCGCGATGCTCGCCCATCCGGGGGCGGCGAGCGTGCCGGGGCCGTCGTTGTTGCCGCGGATGAGGTGCTTGGTGCCCGGCAGGCTCGCGAGGATCTCGGCGACGCGCGCGTCGCTCGGGCCGAGGGCGAAGTCGCCGAGATGCCAGACCTCGTCCTCGGGGGCGACGACCGCGTTCCAGTTGGCGATCAGCGCCGCGTCGTGGGCGGCGAGATCCGGGAACGGCCTGCGGTCAAGGCGCAGGATGCGCGGATCGCCGAAATGGGTGTCGCTCGTGAAATATATCGCCATCGACGCCCGCCGGTCCTCGCGAAACTGTGACGCCTGACAATGCGAGCGACGCGATTCGGATGCCCGAGGGGCGGCCCGGAGACGGTTTTCCGCGGCCGTTCGTGCGCCGAGCCCCGCGCGGCGCCCGCCGCCGCGGCCTCTCCCCTCGCGACGGCCGACGGGCCCGCCCGGAGGCAAACCCTTGTGCCGCGAGCATCCCAGGTGGACAATCCGGTCGAGGCGCAAGGGGTGACGGGACGTTTCGCGGCCTGCACGTTCAGCGCAGACATCTAATCCAATAAAATTTAGGCGGGTTGGCGAAACATTCCGATTGCCAAAGCTTGATCTGGAATAATAATGTATTCATCGCCGCGATCAGCACACTCATACAATGAAGTGGGCGATTGCCGCGCCACGGCGCACGTGCGCCCAGTCAACAGCGACATTTCGAGACTGGTGTCGGCGGGCTGTGCAGTCGGTAGAGGAGACGACGCATGACATCATACGCCACCCCTAGCGCCGCGGTGAAACCTTCACCCAATCGCTGGTTGCAAATCGTTCTCGGCGTCGCCTGCATGGTGGCGGCCGCGAACATCCAGTACGCCTGGACCCTGTTCGTCCCGGAAATCCAGAAGACCTTCGGCTGGGATCGCGCCGCGATCCAGGTCGCCTTCACGATCTTCGTGATCGTGCAGACCTGGCTCACCCCGATCGAGGGCTACTTCATCGACAAGTACGGCCCGAGCCGGGTCGTCATGTTCGGCGGCCTGATGACCGGGCTCGCCTGGGTGATCAACTCCTACGCCACCTCGCTCACCGGCTTCTACGCCGGCGCCGTCGTCGGCGGCATCGGTGTCGGCTGCGTCTACGCGACCTGCGTGAACAACGCCCTCAAGTGGTTCCCGGACAAGCGCGGCCTCGCGGTCGGCCTCACCGCGGGCGGCTACGGCGCCGGCTCGGCGCTGACCATCCTGCCGATCGCCAAGATGATCGACGCGGGCAGCTACGCCCAGGCCTTCTTCGTGTTCGGCCTGATCCAGGGCGCGATCATCATCCTCGCCGCCGCCTTCATGCGCTCCCCCGGCAAGGA
>NZ_SMNT01000170.1 GCF_004348265.1 Methylobacterium segetis | reverse complement strand
CCCGACCGGCATCCGTCTCGTCGGATCAAGCGTGGGTTCGCTGCCCGTGTAGATTGCGGCGGCATGTTCCAGGGAGGCGGCGCATGAGCGACGTGGCGGCCTTGAGGAATCAGAACGTTGGCGCGCGTCCCAGCCGATGGTGGTTCACGGCCGCGGGCGCCGTTCTCCTCGTCCTGGGGGTGGCGGGCCTGTACATGACGGTGGCGTTCACCGTCGCCAGCACGCTCTGGTACGGCGTGCTGCTGCTGATCGCAGGTCCGGCGGAGATCATCGAAGCCGTGGCCCAGACGCGCGAGCCCTGGCACTCCCGCGCGGCTCGAATCCTGGCCGGCGCGCTGTATGTCGCTGGCGGCCTGTACGCGGTCTTGCAGCCCCTTCAGGCCTCGGTCGCCCTGACCTTGGTGCTGGGCCTCGTCCTGATCGCATCGGGTATCGCCAGGGCTGTCTGGGCCGTCATCCACGAGGTGAAGACCTCCCGCGCCGCGGTCATTCTGTTGGCTTTGATCTCGGTGCTGCTCGGGATGGCCATCATTCAGCAATGGCCCTGGTCCGGGCTTTGGGCGATCGGATTGTTCGTCTCCTGCGATCTGCTGGCTGCCGGCCTGTCCTGGTGCTGGGCCGGGCTCGCCCGGGATCCGCGCGCGGCGATGCCGGTCGGAGCGCGTTTCGGATCGTTGGGTATCAAGTAGAGGCGCCTTGGCCGAACACCCTGCCGGCGCCCTCTGCCGCCCTGCGGTGGCGGGACGATCGTGAGCCGCGACGATGCCGCGGACCTCTTCGATCGTCATGCCGAAGGTCGACGATCCCTGACGCGCGCCCAAGGCAGGGTTCTCTGCAGGCAGGTCGGGACATCCGCGAGAGCCGAACGCTGAAGCCGAGGCGGGCGGAGCCAGAATCGTCGCCGGAGCGCGTATCACAGCCCCAACCCGGACTGACGTCGCCGCAACGCCTCGCGGACGCTGCGAGCGACTCAGGAGGCGCGATCAGCGCGCATCCTCGAGAGCGGACAGCATGTCGTACTCGTCGGCCACGGCCCCCGGGTGGAGCAGGGTATCCACCATGATGCAGACGAGGGCGACCGCAATCAGCACCACCACCAGGACTTTCGTCAGACGCAGCGCATGCCGGCGCATCCTGTGGATCGCGATACATCCGAGCGTGAAGGCTGCGGCCTCAACCAATGCCGCCGCTGGCACATGCATCGTGCTCTCCTCCGATCCTTCCGTTTCGGGCCGTGAATGTCTCTCCGGATCCCGAGCCCGTCCGCCTGGATGCCATCGCCTTGAGGCGGCCACCTCGATCGACGGACCCTTGGATGCTCCGGCTCGGAGAAGGTTTCAGGCCTACGGCCGCTCCGTGAAAAGCCGAACGGGCTCGGACATTGCCCGAGCCCGCCGTTTTCGTCGGACGTCGCTCCGGATCTATCGAGCGACCGCGACGCCGGCCTCAGCAGGAGCGGTCACGTCGGCCCGGGCATTGGCCACGACATGCTTGCGCCAAGGCTTGAGAACCGCGATCGCCAGGACCGAGGCCAGGACGTTGGCACCGGCCGCAGCCAGGAACACGTTGTCCCAGTTTCCCGAACTCTGCTGCATGTAGTTCGCGACGGGCACGAGCAAGGCTGCCGTTCCCTTGGCCGTGTAGAGCAGCCCGGCATTCGTCGCGGCGAACTTGGAGCCGAACGTGTCGGTGCAGGTGGACGGGAACAGCGAGTAGATCTCACCCCAGGCGAAGAACACGAAGCCTGACAGGAGGACGAACCACAGCGGATCGTGACCCCAGAGGTACAGCATGTAGATGCCGATACCTTCCATCGCGAAAGCGATGAACATCGTGTTTTCGCGCCCGATCTTGTCCGAGACCCAGCCGAAGAAGGGACGCGTCAGGCCATTCAGCACACGGTCGATCGTCGCCGCGAACGTGATGGCCACCATGGTGACGCCGAAGATCGTCACGGGCACCTTGTCGACATGGATGTCGGCGGCGATCGGCTTGAGGTTGGCGGTGATCATCAGGCCACCGGCGCCGACGATGACGAACATGAAGTACATCAGCCAGAAGATCGGCTGCCGCACCACCTCGCCCGGCGTGTAGTTCCGCCGCGACTGAATGTTGGCGGTGTTGCTCGAAACGTCGGGGATCTGGCCCTTCTTGGGCGAAGCCAGGAAGAAGGCGAGTGCGGCGACGACGACGCCCTGGCCGATGCCGAAGTAGAGGAAGGCCGCCTGGAAGCCCTTGTCGGCGATCATCCACTGGATGGGGGCCACGGTGAGGGCCGAGCCGGCGCCGAACCCGGCAGCGGTGATGCCGGCGGCAAGACCGCGCTTGTCCGGGAACCACTTCAGGGCGTTGCCTACGCAGGTTCCATAGACGGCGCCTGCTCCGAGGCCCGCAACAACCTGTCCGATGTAGAACATGTTGAGGGTCGAAGCGTAGGCGTTAATGACCCAGCCCAATCCGCAGAGAATGCCGCCGAAGAGGACCACGACCAACGGGCCGTACTTGTCGACGAACCAGCCCTCGATCGGCACGAGCCAAGTCTCGAAGAGAACGAACAGCGTGAACGCCAACTGGATCGCGGCGCGGTCGAAGCCGAACGCTTTCTGGATCTCGGGAACGAAGAAGGTCCAGCCGTATTGCAGGTTGGCGATCATCACCATGCAGATGACGCCGATGACGAGTTGCATCCACCGATAGCCATCGCTGACACGCTCAGCTGACGGCGCTCTCATAGTGCTCATTGCTTACCTCCCATTGCCCCACGCGGAGCGAGATTTCTTCCGCATCCCAGCCTCTTCGCGCTGCCGGATGCGAATTCGGTTGTTGGTTCCGTGAGACGAGAACGGCGTTGGAATCGGCGCGATCAGCGAGGCTCACTGCAACCCATAGTCGATATCGGCACTTGCCCCGGGCCGCGGCCCGAGGCATCTGCGATACCCGAGCTGAGCCAGAAGCTCGAGCACGTCCATCGAGGGAATTTCATCCTCCGTATTTTGTATGCCAGCATCTGTGCGAGAGGCCTCTCTGTCAAGCGAGGCTGAAATAAATTTCATTTTGCAGTGCACCATTATGCAGGCGCTGCGATCGCGGCTGCAGGGATGGCCTCTGAGAGCACTCGCTTTGGAGTGACGCCGCGGTGAGACAGGACGGAAAGGGCGGTCAGAGCCGAGAGTGCTCGAGAGCCAAAAGTGCTCGCGATCCTGGCGCGACGCGTAGTGCCCGCGGCCCGATCTCATCGCGGGCCGGCGGGGGTTCCGTGTCCGCGGAACGCGAACCCGGGTGAACCCTCATGCGGACACGCGCACGACGTGCCCTACTTCTCCGTGCGGGCAATCGCCCGGCTGACCGAACGCATCGTGAGATGCCGGCCCAGAGGAGAGTTCGCTTGCGTACCCCAACCATCGTCGCGGTCTTGTTCGCCGCCGCTAGCGCCGTGTCGCTCAGCAGCCCTGGCATCGCCGCTCCGGCCGCACCCGCCGCCGCCCTGACAGCATCATCGGATCTTGTCACCGACGTGCGGATGCACCGCCACATGAAGCCTCATCGGATGCACCGTCGTCACATGTCGCGCCGGCAGTTCCAGCATCGTCGGATGTGGGGAAACTGATTGCCCGGGGCAGCTGCGGCTGCCCCTGTGCACCGTCCGAGCTCCGCCTGCGACCCGACGCGAGGGCGCATCACGCCGCACGATTCTGCCCTGCTCCGGCTGCCGGATCGGGTGGGAGAGTCCAAGTGGGAGATTTCGATGTACGCCGAGGGAGGATGGAAGCCGCCCGGAGAGCCACCGCCCGGCAGACCCCGCCTCACGAAGCGGGAGGAGCAGGTGCTCCTGTGGATCATCTCCGTGAACCTGTTGCTCTTGTTGATCGCACCGATCGGCGGCGCGACCGTCATCCACGCCGTCCTCGCGGCCCTGCGGCAAGGCTAGATCGCGGAGCCGCCTGCGACGCATAGACGGACTGGCGGCAGGGGGCAGAGGGGCGTCTGTGACGGGCGATGAACTCCGTGCCCGGTGGGATCTCGGCCGAGCGCCAGCGCAGGCATCGCCGGACCCGTCGCAGCAAGACGGGCATCGTCACCCGATTTGATCCCTGCCGGATGTACGCTCCGGCTGTGCGAGAGCCTTCCTGCGCCTCCTGCTAGGATGGCGGCGCCAATCTCTGCTCGATCCAGGCTCGCGCCTCGTCGAGGTCGGCGAATTTGGGCGCATCCGGGGTTTGCAAACGCCCGAACCCCGCCTCCAGGAACCACATCCCGGCCTCAGCCTCGTGCTCGTCCGACAATTGCACCAGCACCGCGACCAAGCGGCCGTCGGCGAATACCAGCTCGCCCGCCTCATCGCTGCTGTCGGTTTCAACCCGGACCGGCTGGACCTGGATGCTCATGCGGCGCGCGGCTCCAGATGCAGATAGGTCGGGTCGAACTCGGCGGCCTGGGTCAGCCCTGACCAATCGTGGATCACCAACTCGCGGCCTCGCAGCGTGAGCAGCCCCCGGCTCCTGAGAACCTTCAGGGAGCGGTTGACGTGCACGTTCGTCAGACCAAGCCCATCGGCGATGTCGCTCTGGGTGATCGGCAGTTCGCAGCGGTGCTGCTGGGCGAGGCCCACCGCCTCCAGCTTCATATACATCTCGCAGAGCTGGTGCGCGATCCGGGCCTGAGCCGAGCGCCGGCCGATGCCGGTCATCCACTCGCGGAAGATGGCGGAGTCGATGAGCGTGTCGCGCCACAGGGCCGCCCCCAGGTTCGGGAAGCGAAGGATCGCATCGCGCATGTTCTCGTGCGGGATGAAGGCCAGACGGCTGGCGGTGACGGTGGCGAGGCTGTGGTCCATGACCGCGAGGTGCAGGCTCTGCAGGTCGGGCAGATCGCCGGGGACATGGTAGGACAGGATCTGGCGCTTGCCCTGATCCAGGAGCTTGTAGCGGCAGACCCAGCCGGAGAGGACGAGGCAGCAGTGGGAAGGACGATCCTTCTCGCTGACGATGTCCTGGCGCGCGTCGACCGCTCGGATGTTCGCGGGAAGGCTGAGGATGGCTTGCCGTTCCGCGTCGGCGAGCTGAGCGATGCTCTCCAGCTTGCGGATGAGCGGGATCAGATCGGCGTCGGAAGCTGGAGCCAAGTGCGTCTCGTCGAGCCCGTGGGGTGGAGGCACATCGCACCCCAGCCAGCAGCTGGGCCGCTGCTGGCAAGCTCTCGTCTAACCGTTGCCGAGCCGCGCTCATTGCTCTGGGTTAAAGGGAGAGGCCGCTCCATGTTGGGAAGCACTTTTGTGTGACACCCGACATTTCCCCAGATCTCAGGGCAGGATCGCATCCGCGGCCAGGGCGTGGATGGGTGAAGGAGCTTGCTCCTGCCTTCACTGCGGTCTGTGGGCCTGCTGCGGGAGCGGGTCGTGAGGGGGATATCCGCATTCCGGGCGGAGCCAGACGGCGCTCGATGACCTTCGTCAGACAAGCAGCCGGAGAATTCGTGATGGCGGGCGCCCCGGACGTTCGGCGGGGCAATGTCCGCGGGCGGTCGCGGGCGAAATCTCGACCTCTCAGCCGGCCCAGCCGAGAGGGACGACCCGGCCCGCGCACGAACGGCGCGGCCATCGGACCCGGCATCTCGATCGGGACGGGTGCGGTTCGGTCCGCCGGTCAGGGCCTGAACAGGGCCGCGAGCTCGTAGCTTAGGGCGACGAGGCCGAAGACCATGAAGGCGAGCAGCGCCACGATCGCGATCATCATGAAGAGGGCCGTCCAGTCACGACCCCAACTCGTCCAGAGTGCCATTGCACGCTCCCGCCGTCACGATCCGCAGTCGCTCGACCACTGCCTCGCAAGAAGATCATGGTTGCGGTGAGGCGCTGATGCGTTGGCGCACGCCGGGCCGCCCGTTTCGGGTGCCGTTCGGCACGGCATGCGGGTCAAAATCGATGAGTTTCGACTGCGCCGGCAAGAAGAGGCTGGCGCCTTGACCTTTCCCGGCCCGCGAAGCCGGGACATCTGTTCTGAGACGGCAAGTTATCGCGGTACTCTTGCGTACCGATCGATCTCGCGAATCACCCGAGCCGGACGTTCGAGGACAGGCAGGTTGCTGGTGCGCACCCGAACCCGCGCGCGGCTCACCTTCGCCCGACGCCGGCTTTCACGATCCGTCAGAGGTCGTCGCTGCTGCCCTGCCGCTCGCAGGCCGGACGGCGCGAACGCTCAGGGCGGGGGCGAGTTCTGGGGACAGGCCGGAGGGGGTGTCCCCGCTCCGGGCGGCGATGGCGGCCCGCAAGGGAGCTGAACCGCCGGCTTGCGCGACGGATCCTCGGGCGGACTACCGCGCAAGGTCAGGAGCACGCTTCCGATCACGGCCAGTGCGAGGGCGGCGACGGCGAGGATGAGGAGCCAGCGGGGCATCGCCTGAAACTAGGCCGCCGCCCCCGATGCGCCATCCCCTCGCGCAGGCAGCGCGCAGCCCGACAGGAGGCGGGCGGCGCGCATCCCCGCCGGAATCCACGGCTCAGTCGCAGATCTTCCGGACCACCATGTCCCCGTCCTCGTCGATGAAGCGCTTGACGTAGCAGGCGCCGACATAGGCCGGCACAAAGCCGACGACGCGCGTGCGCCAGCCCCAGCGGTGGCCGAAGCCGCCGTGATGATGGCCGAAGCCGCTGAACCCGCCGTGAGGGCCGAAGCCCCGGCCGCCGCCGAACCCGCGCGCGGACGCTTCACCCGCGCCGAAGGCCGCGACGCCGATCACGAGAGCGGCGGCCAGAACACGAACCGAGCGAACCATGAGAACCTCCTCCAACCGGGCCGACCCTCTCGGCCCCGAGGTTCTTATGGTCGGTGCGCCCGGCCGCGACCGTGACCCAGGTCACGGTCTCGGAGGGGAAAGGATGCGCGTCCGAACGAGCGACTCGCCCGGCCGCCCGGTCTCGCCGGACATCGGCCTCAGGCCGCCCGGGTGCTGCGCTCCTCGGAATGCCATGCCAGGGTCAGCCCGAGGGAGGCGGTGAGCACGACCTCGCTGTCGCTGGTCCTCACGATGATCCGGAGCTTCTGGTCGAGGTAGGACTCGGGACGGTCGCGCGCGATCTCGCAGAGGGCGCGGAGCACCTCCTCGGAGAGATCCGACCTCTGCGAACACTCCGCTCCCTCATTGTCGATGATCGACGCCCTGGGCTCATGCACGTCGAAGAAATAGCGGGCCATCCAGCAACTCTTTTGGGCCTGATGAACTCGGAAAGCTAAAACCTTCCGTCATGTCTTGGCCAGAACCTCACGACCTGACCAGTTATGAACAAACGTCCGGCAGTTCAACTTGCAAATAGGCTGCGGCATTGTACGGAGCCATACGCCAGACCAGGATCACGGCGACGGGTACGGTTCGCGGGAAACCGCTTTCTTCGATGGTTCAATGGTTTAGATATGAACCAACAGGAGCGCGGGGCACGGCGACGCGAAAGGGCGAGTGCGGAAGCGCACCGTCTCCGGCGAGCCGGCCGGGTCGCCGCGCGTCCTTGCCCCCCGGCCGGGGGAGACGCCGTCAGCCCATCTTCGCCTTCAAATCCTGATAGAGCTTGCGGTAATCGTAGGTCGGATAGAACTCGGTGCGGAAACCGCCCCAGGCCGCCCGCTCGATGAGGA
>NZ_SMNT01000169.1 GCF_004348265.1 Methylobacterium segetis | reverse complement strand
CGGCTCGGGCGGCGGCGCGACGGGGGCGGCGGGGATCGGCATCGGGGCGACCGGTGCCGCGAGGACGGGCGGCGGCGGCGCGACGGGCGGGGCCGGCCGTTGCATCTCCGCCTTGAGGCGGGCGATCTCGCCGTCCTGCGTGGCGACCACGGAGGCGAGGTCGCGCACGATGCCGCTGAGGAGGCCGATCTCGACGGTCACCTCCTCGATGCCGGTCGCGAGCGCGGCCGTGTCCGCCGGAGGTTCGGCGGCCGCCGGCGCCGCCGCCCCGGCTTCGAGGCGGATCAGGCGCTTGGCGAGCACGTCGAACTCGGCGGAGAGCTTGTCGCAGCGCCGCGTCAGCGCCGCCGCCCGCCGGTGCGAGAGGAGCGCGGCGAGCGCCGCCGCGAGGGTCAGCGCGAGGGCGGCGGCGAGGGGAGAGACGATCGCGAGGGGGCCGAGCACGAGGAGCCCGAGCAGAGCCAGGGCCAACAGGCTGCTGCGCCGGCCGAAGATCCGGTCCATCGGACTAAGCCCAAACCCCTCGAACGCGGGAACGGAAACCTGCACCGGACGGACCGCGCCGAATCGGGGCATCCCACCTTGTTGCCGAGGCGGTCCGGCCCGGCAAGGCGCGAGCCGGCGAGGGCCGCCGATTTCCGGCCGGTGTGACATGGACTTGCCGGGCCCGATGACTTGCCGGGCCCGATGACTTGCCGGGCCCGATGACCCTCCCGGTCCCGGATGCCGGATGCACGCCCGGGCCGGGCGCCCACGTCGAACCGGCTTGCATCGCCGCGCCGAGGGTCCGACATGGGATGGGACGCGGCCGAGAGAGGACAGGGCTCATGGACGAGAGGCAGGTGGACCTCCTGATGATGCGGGTCGAGGGCATGACCTGCAGCGGCTGCGCGGAGGCCGTGCGCCGCACGATCCGGCGCCTCGACCCCGGCGCCGAGGTGGAGGTCGACCTCGCCCTCGGGCGCGTCGCATTGCGCACCCGCGCCCAGAGCCTCGAGGTGGCGCAGGCCCTGACCGGGGCCGGCTACACCGCGACCGCGATGACGGGCTGACGGGCCTGGCGATGCCCGCTCCGCTCCCGGGCACCGTGCCCAACTCCTTGCCGGGCTCCTTGCCCGGCCCGAACGACCTCGGCGCGTGGTGGATGCCGTTCACGGCCAACCGCGCCTTCCGCCGCAAGCCGCGCCTCGTCTCCGGCGCGGAGGGCATGCACTACGTCACCCCGGACGGGCGCCACGTCCTCGACGGGATCGCGGGCCTCTGGTGCTGCAACGCGGGCCATGCCCGCGAGCCGATCGTACGGGCGATCCGGGCGCAGGCGGGCGAGCTCGATTACGCGCCGCCCTTCCAGTTCGGGCATCCGGCGGCCTTCGCCCTGGCGGGGCGGCTCGCGGCGCTGGCGCCCGGCGACCTCGACCGGGTCTTCCTCTGCAATTCGGGCTCGGAGGCGGTCGACACGGCGCTGAAGATCGCGCTGGCCTACTGGCAGGCCCGCGGCGAGGGCCGGCGCACCCGCCTGATCGGGCGCGAGCGCGGCTATCACGGCGTCGGCTTCGGCGGGATCTCGGTCGGCGGCATCGCGGCCAACCGCCGGGCCTTCGGGCCGGGTCTTCCGGGCGTCGACCACCTGCCCCACACCTACGACCGGGCGCGGCAGGCCTTCACGGTGGGCGAGCCGGATTGGGGCGCGCATCTCGCCGACGACCTGGAGCGGATCGTCGCGCTCCACGACGCGTCCACGATCGCGGCCGTGATCGTCGAGCCGATGGCGGGCTCGACCGGCGTGCTGCCGCCGCCGAAGGGCTATCTCGAACGGCTCCGCGCGATCTGCGACCGGCACGGGCTGCTCCTCATCTTCGACGAGGTGATCACCGGCTTCGGGCGCCTCGGCCACGCCTTCGCCGCCGAGCGCTACGGCGTCGTGCCCGACATGATCACCTTCGCCAAGGGGGTGAATTCCGGCACCGTGCCGATGGGCGGCGTGATCGTGCGCGAGCCCGTCCACGCGGCCCTGATGGAGGGGCCGGAGCACGGGGTCGAGCTGTTCCACGGCTACACCTATTCGGGCCATCCGCTCGCCTGCGCGGCGGCGCTCGCGGCCCTCGACCTCTACCGGGACGAGGACCTGTTCGCCCGCGCCCGGGCGCTGGAGCCCGCCTTCGGGCAGGCGGTGATGAGCCTGCGCAGCCTGCCCGGCATCCTCGACATCCGGACCGTGGGCTTGGCGGCCGCGATCGACCTCGTGCCGCGGCCCGACGCGCCGGCCCTGCGCGCCTTCACCATCATGGACCGTGCCTTCGAGGCGGGGCTCGTGGTGCGGGCGGCGGGCGACACCCTGGCGCTCACCCCGCCGCTCATCGTGCGCGAGGACCAGATCGGCGAGATGGTCGATCGCCTGGAGCCGGTGATCCGCGCCAACCCGTGACACGGCCCGCGCCCGGCCAGAATGAAAATTTGCCGCCGCCTTCAAAATTTCCGACGCGCAAGTCCGCCCGCCTTCGCGCAAACTGCTCCGATTGTTCAGGCTCGGCCCTTGGCCTGCGCGCTCCTCGGCCTAAGAGAGGCGCACGGCCCGGACCGGCAGCCCTCGGGGTGCGCACCGTCCCCGGCCAAGAAACGCCAACGCCACACGATGCCCTCGTGAACAGGTGAGGAAACCATGCCCTCAGACATCGAGATCGCCCGCGCGGCGACCCTGAAGCCGATCGCACAGGTCGCCGAGAAGCTCGGCATCCCGGAGGACGCGCTTCACAATTACGGCAAGCACATCGCCAAGATCGACCACGGCTACATCGCCTCCCTGGAGAGCCGGCCGGAGGGCAAGCTCGTCCTCGTGACCGCGATCAGCCCGACGCCGGCCGGCGAGGGCAAGACCACGACGACGGTCGGCCTCGGCGACGCCCTGAACCGCATCGGCCAGAAGACCATGATCTGCCTGCGCGAGCCCTCGCTCGGCCCCTGCTTCGGCATGAAGGGCGGCGCGGCCGGCGGCGGCAAGGCGCAGGTCGTGCCGATGGAGCAGATCAACCTGCACTTCACCGGCGACTTCCACGCCATCACCTCGGCCCACTCGCTCGCCGCGGCCCTGATCGACAACCACATCTACTGGGCGAACGAGCTCAACATCGACGTGCGGCGCATCTTCTGGCGCCGCGTCGTCGACATGAACGACCGGGCTTTGCGCGCCATCAACCAGTCGCTCGGCGGCGTCGCCAACGGCTTCCCCCGCGAGGACGGGTTCGACATCACGGTCGCCTCCGAGGTGATGGCGGTGTTCTGCCTCGCCAAGAACCTCGAGGACCTCGAGGAGCGCCTCGGCCGCATCGTCATCGCCGAGACCCGCGACCGCAAGCTCGTGACGCTGAAGGACGTGAAGGCCACGGGCGCGATGACCGTGCTCCTCAAGGACGCGCTGCAGCCGAACCTCGTGCAGACGCTGGAGGGCAACCCCGCCCTCATCCACGGCGGCCCCTTCGCCAACATCGCCCACGGCTGCAACTCGGTGATCGCCACCCGCGCGGGCCTGCGGCTGGCCGACTACACGGTGACGGAAGCGGGCTTCGGCGCGGATCTCGGCGCCGAGAAGTTCATCGACATCAAGTGCCGCCAGGCCGGGCTGAAGCCCTCCGCGGTCGTCATCGTCGCGACGGTGCGGGCGCTGAAGATGCACGGCGGCGTCAACAAGAAGGACCTCGGCTCGGAGAACATCGAGGCCCTGGAGCGGGGCTTCGCCAACCTCGAGCGGCACGTGACGAACGTGCGCAATTTCGGCCTGCCGGTCGTCGTCGGCGTCAACCACTTCTACGCCGACACCGACGCCGAGCACGCCAAGCTGAAGGCGCTGTGCGCCGAGAAGCTCCAGGTCGAGGCCATCACCTGCAAGCACTGGGCGGATGGCGGCGCCGGCGCCGAGGAACTCGCCCACGCCGTGGTGAAGCTCGCCGAGGGCGAGCAGAAGCCGCTGACCTACACCTACGAGCCCGAGGGCAAGCTCACCGACAAGATCAAGGCGATCGCGACGAAGCTCTACGGCGCCGCCGACATCCAGATCGAGTCGAAGGCCGCCACCAAGCTCGCCGCCTTCGAGAAGGAGGGCTACGGCCAGTTGCCGGTCTGCATGGCCAAGACCCAGTACTCGTTCTCGACCGACCCGAACCTGATGGGCGCGCCCTCCGGCCACCTCATCGGGGTGCGCGACGTGCGTCTCTCGGCGGGCGCCGGCTTCGTCGTGGTGATCTGCGGTGAGATCATGACCATGCCGGGCCTGCCCCGCGTCCCCGCCGCGGACACGATCCGTCTCGACGCGAACGGCCAGATCGACGGGTTGTTCTGATCGTCGGCCCGGCGGCCATCGAGGCCGCCGGGCCTCATCGCCCTTGAGGCTCGGTCCGGATATCCGTATTTTACGGAAAATCGGAGCCGGGCATGTCCATCACCGTCACCTCGTCCGAGGTGCAGAAGAATTTCGGCCTGTGGCACGACCGTGCCCAGAAGGAGCCCGTGCAGATCACCAAGCATGGGCGGGAAAGCGCCTATCTCGTCTCCGCCGAGACCTACAACGAACTCTGGGCCTGCTACCGGCGGGCCGTCGGCGTCCGCGATCTCTCCGAGGTCGAGATGGCGATGATCCGGGAGGCCGACATTCCCGAGGCGCACGCCTACGAGATCGAGGATCTGGACGACCCGGGCACGGAGGCGTCGCCCGCTCCGCGGACCTGACGCGCTCATGCGCCTCCCGGAGGACCCGCAGCCCGGCCTCGTGCTGTGCTACGCCTATCTGTGGAGACGCGAGAGCGAGGCGGGCCTGCTCGAAGGCCGGAAGGATCGGCCCGCCTTCCTCCGACAATGCACCCTGCTTCTACGGCTATCTGCCCCGAGGGGTCTTTCGCACGCTGAAGGAGGCGATCCTGCTCAACCGGGAGGCCGGTACCGCCCATGTCGTGAAGCGTTGATCCGCGTCGCGCGGCCCCGCGCGCCTTCCCGGGCGACGGGGATGCGGTTCGCGTGAGGGAAACGCTTTGTGTCGACAGGCTCTAGGCGGCCAGCGCCCGGTTCACCGTGGAGCGCAGGTCGGCCAGGGAGAACGGCTTCGTCAGCACGTCGGTGACGATGGCGTCGAGGCCGCGGGCGCGCTCGCGCTGGTCGGCGAAGCCCGTCATCAGGAGGATCGTCAGGTTCGGGAAGTCGCGCTTGGCCGCGAGCGCCAGCGCGATGCCGTCCATCAGCGGCATGCGGATGTCGGTGAGCATCAGGTCGAAGGCGCCGTCCGCCTCGTTGAGGCGGTCGAGCCCGTCGCTGCCGTCGATCGCCGTCACGACGGCGTGGCCGTCGATCTCCAGCCCCCGCTTGAGGAAGCCGCGGACCGTCTCTTCATCGTCGACGAGCAATATGCGCGCCATGCCGTCCCGTCTGAGAAATCGTTGTGCCGACAAGCGGCCCGCGAATCACGCAAGCGCCCGCGTGCCTGTCAAGATTCCGGCGGCCGTAACAGTTCCGGCGCCCCATCCCTATGCGCAATTGCCGCGACATTCCTGAAGAGTCCGTTGCGGCGGGAGGCGCCCTCAGGTGCCGCCGAACAGGTCCGGCTCGCTGCTCTCGTAATCCACAAGGCCGACGAAGGGCAGCTGCCGGAAGGCGTGCGCCACGTCCATGCCGTAGCCGACCACGAACACGTCCGGGCAGGTGAAGCCGACGAAGTCGGCGTCGATCGTCACGGCGCGCTTGCCCGGCTTCTCGAGGAGCACCGCCGTCATCACGCGCTTGGCGCCGCGGGCCATCAGGAGGTCCTTGGCGAAGACGATGGTGCGGCCGGATTCGAGGATGTCGTCGACGAGGAGCACGTCGCGGCCCTTCACCTCGCTCTCGACGTCGCGCAGGATCTCGACCTGGCCCGAGGAGACCGTGCCGGTGCGGTAGCTCGACAGGTGCACGAACTCGACCTGCGGCGAGAGCCCGGTCCGGTGCAGCGCCCGCAGCAGGTCGGCCGCGAACATGAAGCTGCCCTTGAGGACGGCCACGACGAGCAGGTCCCGGGGCTGGGTCGCGAGAATCTCCTGCGCGAGTTCCTCGTTGCGCCGGGCGATGGCGGCTTCGTCGAACAGGACGCGGACGCGTCGGGAGGCGCTGGTCATGGGTCTCTCATAGAGCATTTCGCCCGGCCCTGCCCACGCCTCGCGGCGCAAAAAGTCGGGGCCGCGGGGCTTCGTCCGCGCGCCGGGGCGGTGGCCGATGCCATCCGGCGGTCCTCAGGGCCGGGCCCTCGCCCGAGGCGGCGGTCAGGGATGCGCCTCGGCCGGCCCGGAGGCGAAGCGCACCTCGATCGCCCGGCCCTGCGCCGGAGGATCGTCGAGGTGGGCCGTGAAGCGGGCGCGCTCGCCGGCCTCCAGCGTCGGGCGCGGGGCCGGGACCGTGAAGACCCGCAGCGGGCGGCCCTCGGCGTCGCGCACCTCGACCTCGATCCGGGGGACCGGGACCGCGTGCGCGCCGACGCCGACGAGATCGCCCTCGACGCTGAGCCGGGCCGGCAGCCCGTCCGAGGCCGGGGCGCGGAAGGCGGCGACGTCGCGCAGGTCGAGGCCGCGCAGGTTCACGGGCAGGCCGAGGCGGGCGTAGAGCCCGGCGGTCTGCGGCATGGCGCGGACCACGGTCGCGCGGGCGAGGAGCGCGAGGGGCAGAGCCGCCAGCAGCACGAGCGCGGCCGCGGCCGCCGGCGAGATC
>NZ_SMNT01000168.1 GCF_004348265.1 Methylobacterium segetis | reverse complement strand
CGAGTTTGCGGGCAACGCGGCCTCGCGCTTCATCCCGACGGCGAGCCTGGCGGCGGTTCAGCAGGGCAGTTCGGCGTTCTTCGTGCCGATCCTGACGAACCGGATCGGGACGTTCGGCCAGGTGGGGGTAGGCATCACGGGCCAGCTTCTGGGCACGGACCTTCTGGGCTACGTGCGCGGCGACGTGCGGTTCGGCGAGCGGCTGGACGGCTACTCGATCAACGGCGGCATCCGCTACCCGTTCTAGGGCGCGTCTCGCGGACGCCGCCCCGGGCCGATCCGACGATCGGCCCGGGGCTTGCCGTTCCGGGTGATCACCGGCCTGGACCGCGATCTCGTCTCGAGCCCCGCCCACGTAGATCGCGATCAACCCGGGATCGAGGCGGGACGCCGGCCCGTCAGGCGTTTGGCCCGGCCTCGCCGCTCAGCAGATCCTGCAGGGAGTGGATCAGGTCCGAGGCGCGGTAGGGCTTCTGCAGCAGCTCGAAGCCGTTCGTGTCCTGGTCCTCGCGCAGGTATCCGGAGGCGAGCAGGATCGGCATCGTCGGCCATTGCTCCCGGATCCTGTGCCCGAGGTCGATCCCGGTGATGGCGCCCGGCATGTTCACGTCGCTGAAGACGAGGGCGACGTCGGGCTCGTGCTCGAGGATGCGCAGGGCCTCGTTGCCGTCATGCGCGCTCAGAACCTTGAAGGCGAGGGATTCGAGCGTCGAGACCACCGTGCCGCGGACATCGGCGTCGTCCTCGACGACGAGGACGGCGCGCCCGGCGCCGTCGATGGCGCAGGGCGCCTCGCCCGGGTCCGCCCCCGTCGGATCGGCGGGAGGCCGCGCGAGCGCCGGCAGGGTGATGACGAAGCGCGTGCCCTCTCCGACCACGCTCTCGACCGCGATGCTGCCGCCGCTCTGCTGGACGAAGCCGTAGACCATGCTGAGGCCGAGCCCTGTCCCCTTGCCGACCTCCTTCGTGGTGAAGAACGGCTCGAACACGCGGGCGAGGACCGAGGGCGGCATGCCGGTGCCGGTATCGGCCACCGAGATCTCCACGCTGCCCGGCGCCCCGTCCGGTGCGGCCTCGGCCCGGCGCCGCGCGCCGATGCTGAGGGCGCCACCCTCCGGCATCGCGTCGCGGGCGTTGACCGCGAGGTTGATGATCGCCGCCTCGAGCTGCGCGTGGTCGACGCAGACCTCGGGCAGCCCCTCGTCGAGGGAGAAGGCGACGGTGATGCGCTCGCCCAACGTGCGCTCCAGGAGCTTGATCAGCCCCGGCAGGAAGGTGCCGAAGTCGAGTGCCGAGGGCTGCAGGGGCGAGCGGCGCGAGAAGGCGAGGAGGCGGCTTGTCAGCTCCGCGCAGCGTTGCGCCCCCTCGATCGCGCTCTCGACCCGGCGGCGCGCCCGCTCGTCGTCCGGCAGCGACCCCTTCAGCAGGTCGAGATTGCCGATGATGATGCTCAGCATGTTGTTGAAGTCGTGCGCGATGCCGCCCGTCAGGCGGCCGACCGCCTCGAGCTTCGAGGCGTGCTGCAGGCTGAGCTCCATCTCCTTGCGCTCGGTGACGTCGAACCACATCCCGAAGAGCTCGGCCGTCCCCCCGTCCTCGCCGCGGTTGATCACGATCTGGTCGAGGATGTGCCGCTCCTCGCCGTCGGCGTTGCGCCAGCGATATTCGAGCGTCGCCGCGCCGGCCTCGGGGACGGTGCTCAGCGTCTCGAACACGCGCGCCCGGTCCTCAGGGTCGAGGCGGGATTCCCACAGGCCCGGCTCCGCGAAGGCGTCCCGCGAGAAGCCGGTGATCCGCTCGATGCTGTCGTTGGTGAAGCGCAGGCGCCGGCCCGTCCCGTCGAGGTCGGCCGTGTAGAGGGCGATGGGGAGGCCGCGCAGCACGGCGGCCTGATGCTCCTCGCGCCGCCGCAGGGCCTGCTCGGCCTCGAGCTTCTCGCCGCGGACCCGCAGGTTCTCCAGGAGGAGCTGCTTCTCGGCAGCGGCCTTCAGCCGGATCTCCTCGGTCTTGCGGTAGAGATCGACGAAGACATCGACCTTGGATTTCAGGATCAGCGGCTGGATCGGCTTGAAAACGTAATCCACCGCGCCGGCCGAGTAGCCGCGGAAGATGTGCATGTCCTCCTTGTTGTGCGCCGTCAGGAACAGGATCGGGACGCGGGAGGTCCGCGGGCGGCTGCGGATCAGCGCGGCCACCTCGTAGCCGTCCATGCGCGGCATCTGCACGTCGAGGAGGATGACCGCGAAATCCTCGCGCAGGGTCCGGCGCAGGGCTTCCTCGGGGGAATCCGCGAGCACGATCTCGATCCCGGGATCGGCCAGGACCTCCGAAGCGGCCAGCAGATTGCGCGGGTCGTCGTCGACGATCAGGATCTTGGCGCCGCCCGGCGCCTCGTCCGCGAGCGCGGCCGAAGCGGCGGGCGCGTCCGCGCCGGGTCTGAGAGGATCCGGGCGTTCCATCACGGCTGCTGCCGGGCTGACGTTGCGGCACTATCGGCGAGGGCGGCCGACCCGTTCAGGGCCTCGCCGCGCCGCTCCAGCTGGACCCGCAGCACGGCGAGGAGCTGATCCATGTCGATCGGCTTCGACACGTAGTCGGAGGCCCCCGCCTCCAGGCACTTCTCGCGGTCCCCCTTCATGGCCTTGGCGGTGACCGCGATGAGGGGCAGGCTGCGGAAGCGGGGCTCGGCCCGGATCTCCTGCATGGTCTCGTAGCCGTCCATCCCCGGCATCATGATGTCGATCAGCATCGCGTCGACGTTGGGGTTGGCCTTGAGCAGGGCGATACCGTCCTGGCCATTCTCGGCGAACAGAACCTCCAGCCCGTGCTGCTCCAGCGCGCTCGTCAGGGAGAAGATGTTGCGCAGGTCGTCGTCGACGAGGATGACCCGGCAGCCGCGGAGCGGGGTCGATTCCGTGTGCGCGACGACGATCTGGTCCTCGACCGGGATGTGGCCGATCGCCCGGTGGAGGAACAGGGCGGTCTCGTCGAGCAGCCGTTCTGAGGAGCCCGTGTCCTTGAGGATGATGGTCGAGGCGGTCTGCTTGAGCTGCTGCTCCTCCGCGGGCGTGAGCTCGCGGCCCGTATAGACGATGATCGGCAGCTCCTCGCCCTCGGCCGTGGCGCGGATCTGCTCGATCAGCTCGGAGCCGCCGAGATCGGGCAGGCCGAGATCGATGATCGCGCAGTCGAAGCGGCCGCCGGCGAGCGCCTCCAGGGCGGCCGCGGCCGTGCCCACGGCGAAGATCTTCACGTCCTCCTCGCCGAGCAGCGCGGTGATGCTGGCGCGCTGGTTCTCGTCGTCCTCCACGAGGAGGAGGGTGCGGACGGGGCGGGTGATGAAGTCCTTCGAGCGCTCCAGGGCGCGCAGGAGCCCCTCGCGGTCGACCGGCTTCTCCAGGAACCCGAACGCCCCGGCCCGCAGCCCGCGCTTCTTCTCGTCGTTGACCGAGATGACGTGGATCGGGATGTGCCGGGTCCGGCCGTCGTTCTTGAGGAGGTCGAGCAGCGCCCAGCCATCCATGTCCGGCAGCCCGATATCGAGGGTGATGGCGTGCGGCTTGAACCGGTGCGCGAGGCTCAGCGCGCCGGCGCCGTCCTGCGCGATCAGGCCCTTGAAGCCCCGCTCGCGCGCGAGTTCCAGAAGCACCGAGGCGAACATCGCGTCGTCCTCGACGATCAGCACGATGTGATCTCCCGCGTGGATGGCGTGGCGGTCGTCGGCCGAGGCCGAGAGCGCCATCGCCGCGTTGGGCGTCCGGCCGAGCGTCGGGAGCGGGCCGGCGGTTTCGGCGCCGTCGAGGGGACGGCCCAGAACCGCGGTCGCCGGCGGCTCGAACGGCAGGAACAACGTGAAGGTGCTCCCCGTTCCGAGCCGGCTCTCCAGCACGATCTCGCCCCCGAGCAGGCGCGCGATCTCGCGGCTGATGGCGAGGCCGAGGCCCGTGCCGCCGTATTTCCGGCTCGTGGTGCCGTCGGCCTGCTGGAACGCCTCGAAGATGATGCGCTGCTTGTCCTCGGCGATGCCGATCCCGGTATCCGTGACGGACAGGGCGAGCCACTGGCTCCCGCCGCGGAGCGGGGTCCCTTCCGCGGTGCCGATCCGCAGGGAGACGGTGCCCTTCTCGGTGAACTTGAAGGCGTTCGAGAGGAGGTTGCGCAGGACCTGCTGCAGGCGCTTCGCATCCGTCCGCAGGCTCCGCGGCAGGCCCGGCGCCACCTCGATCTCGAAGGCGAGGCGGCGCTCCTCGGCGAGTTGCCGGAAGGTGCGGTTGAGGTGGTCGACGAGGTCCTGCAGCGCGAGGTCGCCGACCTCGAGCGACACGGTGCCCGACTCGATCTTCGAGAGGTCGAGGATGTCGTTGATCAGCGACAGCAGGTCGGTCCCGGCCGCGTTGATGGTCTTGGCGAATTCCCGCTGCTTGTCGGTGAGGTTGCCGTCCCGGTTCTCGGAGAGGAGCTTCGAGAGGATCAGGAGGCTGTTGAGCGGCGTGCGCAGCTCGTGGCTCATGTTGGCAAGGAACTGCGACTTGTAGCGCGAGGTCAGCGTCAGCTGCTCGGCCTTCTCCTCCAGCGCCGTCTTGGCGACGGAGACCTCGCGGTTCTTGCCCTCGACCTCCCGCTTCTGGATCTCGAGGAGACGCGCCTTCTCCTCCAGTTCCTCGTTCGTGAGCTGGAGCCGCTCGCGCTGGTTCTTCAGCAGGTCCTCGGATTGCTGCAGCGAGGCGGCCTGCAATTCGAGGCGGTCGTTGGTCTTCTTCAGTTCCTCCTGCCGGCTCTGCAATTCGCCCGTCAGGAGCTGCGACTGCTTCAGGAGCCCTTCGGTGCGCATGTTCGCCGCGATCGTGTTCAGCACGATGCCGATCGATTCGGTGAGCTGGTCGAGGAAGGATTGGTGCGTCTCGCTGAACCGGTTGAAGGAGGCGAGCTCGATCACGGCCCGCACCTCCTGCTCGAAGAGCACCGGCAGCACGATGATGTTCAGCGGGGCCGCCTCGCCCAGCGCCGAGCCGATCGTGATGTAGTCGCCCGGCACGTTGGTGAGCAGGATCCGCTTCTTCTCGTGGGCGCATTGCCCGACGAGGCCCTGGCGCATCCGGTAGCGGTTCGAGAGGTTCTTGCGCTCGGTGAAGGCGTAGCTCGCCACGAGGTCGAGCACCGGGTCGCCGGCATCGTCCTCGACCATGTAGAAGACCCCGCGCTGGGCGCTGACCAGGGGCGCGATCTCGGACAGGATCATGTTCGAGACGGTGGCGAGGTCGCGCTCGCCCTGCAGCATGCGGGTGAACTTGGCGAGGTTGGTCTTCAGCCAATCCTGCTCGGCGTTCTTCAGCGTCGTGTCCCGCAGGTTGCGGATCATCTCGTTGATGTTGTCCTTCAGCGCCGCGACCTCGCCGGAGGCCTCGACCGCGATGGACCGGGCGAGGTCGCCCTTCGTCACGGCGGTGGCCACCTCCGCGATGGCGCGCACCTGCGTGGTGAGGTTCGCCGCGAGCTGGTTCACGTTGTCGGTGAGGTCGCGCCAGAGGCCGGCGGCGCCCGGCACCCGCGCCTGTCCGCCGAGCTTGCCCTCGACGCCCACCTCGCGGGCGACGTTCGTCACCTGATCGGCGAAGGTGGCCAGCGTCTCGATCATCTCGTTGACGGTGTTGGCGAGGGCCGCGATCTCGCCCTTGGCGTCGACCGAGAGCTTGCGCTTGAGGTCGCCCTGGGCGACCGCCGTCACGACGCTGGCGATGCCGCGCACCTGCCCCGTGAGGTTCGCCGCCATCATGTTCACGTTGTC
>NZ_SMNT01000167.1 GCF_004348265.1 Methylobacterium segetis | reverse complement strand
GCAGGACGACCCGCATTTCCGCGACCACGTCTTGTTCTACGAGTATTATCACGGCGACACGGGGCGCGGCCTCGGCGCCTCGCATCAGACGGGCTGGTCGGGCCTCGTGGCGCTCCTCATCCAGCACTGCGCGATCGGAACGGCCGACCGGATGCGCCGCTAGGCTCGCGAACCGGAGGGCGCGGCCGGCTCGGGCGCACGCGGACCGTTGCGGCGGGGCGAACCCTCCCGGCACGGGGCGGCAACCGCCCCGCGGCACCTCGGAGATCCTCGGGATCGCCGGAGGTCCCGCCTCCGGCTGCGGCCGTGCCGCGAGAGCTTCGGGAAGCCCTTACATGCGGCGCATCATCCGGCGCTTCATCATGCGGCGGTGCATCATCTCCTTCCGCATCATGCGCTTCTTCATCATCATGCGCTCGCTGCCCGTCATGCGGACCTGGATAACGGCAGCCGAATCCGCCTGGATGCCGTTCACGGCCAGCGGAGCCGCCGAGGCCGAGCCGGCACCGAGCGCGAGGCCGCCGAGAAGGGTGGCGGCGAGAGCGAGTGTGGTCTTCTTCATGCACTGTCTCCAGCGGAGGCCGGTCTTGCCGGCGGGACGTCGGAGAAAGCCAGAAAACACTTCATAAGTTCCTGTTTTCAATAACAAAATTCTCTTCTTTCGGGGGTCGGGCATGCGCCGCCGGGCGTCAAAGCTTTCGCTTCGCGCCTCGCTCGCCCCCGAGCATTCGCACGGCCTTACGGGATGCGGGATCGAAAGGTTTCGCCGAACCGGTTCCGCGCCGGAAACCGGCTGCCCGGCGTGAAGATCGTGGCCGGCCTGCCCGCCCTGACGCTGCGGGTTGGCGCCTGCCGTCGCGGACAGGTGCGGTCAACGGCGGCCGCTCCCGTGGGTATTTCGAGGCGTCGCGAAAAGTTCCGTGCCGCCGATGGCGAGGAGGCGGAGGCGAGAGGCCGGGCGCCGGAACCGGCCCGGAGGCCGCCCGACGGTTCAAATCCTCATCATCCCTGAAACCGCCGCTTAAACACCTTTCGCAAGCGCTCCTTCAGGCCCGCCTGCGATCCTCCCTCTCTGACCGGCGCCTCCGCGCCGGAGGGACCCGCATGGACCTCAAGGACATCGCTCTCGTCCTCGCCCTCCTCGCCGCCGGATTCAGCCTGGCGGCGCTGGTCTGGCGCGGGCGGCCCACGCGGCGCGAGGAACCCGGCGTCGAGGATCTGCACGACCGCATCTGGCGGATCTCCGAGAGCGAGGAGCGCTACCGGGCGCTCGTCGAGGCCACGATGGAGGTCATCGTCCAGCGCGATGCGCTCGGGCGCATCACCTTCGCCAACGAGGGCTTCGCCCGGCTGCTCGGCCGCCAGCCTCTCGATCTCGTCGGGGCGACCCTCGATCCGACGATCCTGGAGCAGGGGCCGGTGAGCCGTGGGCCTGACGGCGTGCGGCGCCTGGAAGCGCGCGTTCTGTCCGTCGACGGGCAGGCGCGCTGGTTCTCCTTCGTCGAGATGCCCGTCGCCCGCGCGGACGGTCCTGTCCAGTGGCTGCGCGCGGGCTACGACATCACGACCCGCGTCGAGGCGGCCCGCTCCCTCGACGAGGCGCTCGCCAAGGCCGAGGCGGCGAGCGTCGCCAAGTCCCGCTTCCTCGCCACCGTCAGCCACGAGTTCCGCACGCCGCTCAACGGCATCCTCGGAATGGCCGACCTCGTCCTCGATACCGGCCTCGACCCGGAGCAGCGCACCTACGTCGAGTCGGTGCGCACCAGCGGCAAGGCGCTGCTGACGCTCATCGACGGCATCCTCGACTTCTCGCGCATCGAGGCCGGCCGCCTCGACCTCGCCGCCGAGCCCTTCGACATCGCGGCGCTCGCCGAGGGCGTCGTCGAGTTGCTGGCGCCGCGCGCCCAGGACAAGGGCATCGAGATCGCCCTCGACGTGGCCGACGACCTCAATCCCCTCGTGATCGGCGATGCCGACCGCATCCGCCAGATCCTGATCAACCTCGCCGGCAACGCCATCAAATTCACCGAGCGCGGCGGGGTCGGCGTCACCCTGGCCCGGGCGGAGGGCGGTCTCGCCCTCGCCATCTCCGATACCGGTCCCGGCATTCCGGAGGACCGCATCCCAGCCCTGTTCGAGGAGTTCGAGCAGGGCGACGGCAGCGCGAGCCGCCCCCATGAGGGGACGGGGCTCGGCCTCGCCATCACCCGGCGCCTCGTCGCCCGCATGGGAGGTCGGATCGAGACCCTGTCGAGGGTCGGTCGCGGCTCGACCTTCCGGGTGCTTCTCCCGCTGCCCGAGGCCGAGGAGGCGGAGCCCGCTCCCGGAATCATCCTGGACGACCGGCGCATCCTCATCGTCGCGGATTCGCCCTATCAGGCGCCCTACCTCGCCCGGCGCCTGTCGCGGTCGGGCGCCGCATCCGTGGTCGTCGGCAGCGTCGAGGCGGGGCTCGACGCGCTGGCCGGCGCCCCCTTCGACGCTCTCATCGCCGACCGGGCTCTGGGCGATGCGGCGGTGCGGCGGCTCGCCGACGAGGCGCGTCGCTGCGGGGTCCGCTGCAGCCTGATCCTGCTCTCGCCCTTCGACCGGCGCGAGTTCGGCGCGCCCCACGCGGCCGGCTTTGACAGCTACCTGATCAAGCCCGTGCGCGCCCGCTCCCTGTTCGATCGCCTGCTCGCCCCGGCGACGCCCCTCGACGCGGGCCCGGCCGCGATCCCGCCGCAGGCGTCGCCCCCGCGCGCGCAGGCCCGGGTGCTGCTCGCCGAGGACAATCCGATCAACGCCCTGCTGGCTGGCAAGGCGCTGGAGCGCCTCGGCGCCAGCGTGGTTCTGGCCCGTGACGGGGCGGAGGCGCTGGCGCGTCTCGCCGAAGCGGGCATCGCCCGCCAGCCCTTCGACCTCGCGCTCATCGACATCCGCATGCCGGGCCTCGACGGACTGGAGACCGCCCGGCGCATCCGCGCCGCCGAGGCCGCGGCGGGGGAGGAACCGCTCCACCTCGTGGCGCTGACCGCCAATGCCGGGCGCGAGGACGAGCGGGCGGCCCGCGCCGCCGGCTTCGACGGCTTCCTCGCCAAGCCTCTCAACCTGAAGGCGCTGCCGGCGCTCCTCGAGCGCCGGGCGGCCTGACGGGGTGCGTTGACAGGCGGCCCCTCTCTGCGCGAACACGGCCCGCATGGTGGACCCGACGAACCCGGATTCGAAGGCGGCATCGCGGGACGGGCTCGTCGTCGCCGCGCTCGGAGGCCTCGTCGCCGCCACGGTCCTCCTCGGTGCCCTCCTGCCCGGCTCGGCCGAGCACCGCCCGGTCTCCACCGCGGAGCCCTCGGGCGACAGGGCCTGCCTCGAGTGGAGCGACGGCTGCCGGGTCTGCCAGCGCCTGCCCGAGGGGCCCGCCTGCTCGCTGCCCGGCATCGCCTGCACCCCGGAGGTGCCCCGCTGCCTTCGCCGCGCCGACGGGTGAGCGCGCCGACGCTGGGCTTTGCGCCGACGCTCCGCTTCGCGCCGAGCCCGAACGGGCGCCTCCATCTCGGCCACGCGGCGTCCGCGCTCCTCAACGCGGAGATCGCACGCCGTCTCGGCGGCCGCCTCCTGCTGCGAATCGAGGATATCGATCCGGTGCGCTCGCGGCCCGAGCTCGCCGCAGGAATCGTGGAGGACCTCGCCTGGCTCGGCCTGCGCTTCCCCGAACCGTTTCGCCGGCAATCGGACCACATGGCGGAGTATCGCGCCGCGCTCCTGAGCCTCGCGGAGCGCGGCCTCGCCTATCCCTGCTTCTGTTCCCGCGGTGCCGTCGCGGCCCGCCTCGCGGCTCTCGGCGTCGAGGGGTCGGACCCCGCTCCCGATCCCGACGGCACGCCCCGTTATCCCGGCACCTGCCGAGATCTGACGGACGGGGAGGCGGGCGCCCGGCGCGCCGCCGGGGAGCCGCACGGGTGGCGGCTCGACATGGCTCGCGCCCTCGCGGCGGCGCCCGGCCCCCATGCCTGGACGGTCTTCGAGCCCGGGGGCCACGAGTGGCGGGTCCCGGCCGATCCGGCTCGCTGGGGCGACGCGCTGATCGGCCGCCGCGACGTGCCGACGAGCTACCATCTTTCGGTCGTCCTCGACGACGCGGCGCAGGGGATCACGCACGTGGTGCGGGGGCGGGATCTCGAAGCGGCCACCGACCTGCATGTCCTGCTGCAGCATCTCCTGGCCTTGCCGAGCCCGCGCTACCATCACCATCCGCTGATCGTGGACGAGGGCGGCGCCAAGCTCGCGAAATCGAAGGGGTCCGCCTCCCTCGCCGACCTGCGGGCGGAAGGGGTGAGCCCGGAATCGGTGAGGGCCCGCCTCGGATTCGGGCTCCTCTAGATCCTCAGCGCATCGCGTCGCGCTGGGCCATGGCGGTGGCGCTCTTCGATTTCTGCATCACGGCCTCGATCTGCTCGCGCTGGCGCTTGAACTCGGCGAGCAGCCGCCCGTCGAGCTCGCGCCCGCGCGGCACGCGGATCTTCATCGGGTCGACGAAATGCCCGTTGATCACGACCTCGTAGTGGAGATGCGCGCCCGTCGAGAGGCCCGTGGAGCCCACGTAGCCGATCACCTGACCCTGGCGGACCTTGGCACCCGCCGAGACGCCGCGGCCGAACCGCGACATGTGGTTGTAGGTCGTGACGTAGCCGTTGATGTGCTGGATCTCGACGCGACGTCCGTAGCCCGAATCCCACTCGGCCTTGATCACGGTGCCGTTTCCGGCCGCCACGATCGGCGTGCCGATCGGGTTGGCCCAGTCGACGCCGGTATGGAGCTTGGCGTAGCCGAGGATCGGGTGGCGCCGGTAGCCGAAGCCGGAGCGCATGATGCCGTCGGCGATCGGCTTGCGGATCAGGAACTTCTTCAGTGAGCGGCCCTGCTCGTCGAGGTAGTCGATCGCGCCGTCGTCCGGGGACTGGAAGCGGTAGATCTTGCGGCTCTCGCCCCCGAGGTTGAGCGAGGCGTAGAGCAATTCCGGCCGCTCGGCGGCGCCCTGGCCGGCATCCTCGTCGTAGGTGTAGAACACGTCGAGACCGTCGCCGCTGGAGATGCGACGCTGGAAGTCGACGTCGTAGCTGAACACCCGCACGATGTCCTCGACGGTCGAGCGCGGCAGGTCGTGGCGGGCCGCCGTCTCGTAGAGGCTCTGGTAGAGGCGGGGGCCGGAGCCTCCCTCCTCTTCCTCCTCGCCGCTCTCGGCCACGGCCGGCGCCTTGGCCCGCGCGGGCGCGTCCTCGGTCGGAGGCGCCACGGAGACGAAGGCGCCGCGGTCGTTGAGCGCCGCGATCCCCTCGATCCCGTTCTCCCCGTAGAGGATGACGCGGGTCACCTGCCGCGGGTCGCCAGGCTTCGGCCCCGGCGCGACCTGGACGCGGAACTGCTGGCCCTCCGCGAGCGCCCCCGTGCGTCCCCGGCCGCCGAGGGCGGCGACGATCGCGCGGACCTGCTCGTCGCTCGCCTGCCCCGTCGCCTTCAGCGCAGCCTCGAACGTGTCGCCGCGCTTGAGCGCGAGGTCGCGCTCCTCAACCAGGGGGGACTCGTTCGGGCGCAGCTCGACCTTGGGCAGCCGGGTGACGTTCTCGGGGACGACCAGGACCTCGATCGACTTGAACGGGCTGCCATCCTGAGGCGCCTTGGCCGTGCCGTCGAAATCCGGCCCCACCGGCGCCTGCTGCAGGGTCCGCGACAGCATGAGCTGCGGCGCGATCGGAAGGGTGGTGCGGCGCCCGGCCTCGGCCGCCATCCGGCGCTCCTCCTCGACCTGGGCGGCGACGTCGTCGTCGCCGAGGGCGGGCGCCGCAGGGTCGACCGAGACCTCGGCAAGGTCGCGCTTGACCACCGTGACCTCGGCGCCGGGCGCATCGGCCCCGTTCGCGTCGGGGGCCCGCTCCAGGGGCTCGTCCGAGACGAAGCGCAGGGGATCGAAGCGGGGGATGTCGGAGGCGAACACGCCGGTCGCCATTGAGAGCGCGGTCGAGATCCGGACGAAGGGGCGGACCTTGATGATCTCGCGCTCGCCCAGGCGCACGGTCACCGGCGCGCGGACGCTCTGCTTGGCGGAGGCGATCATCAGGTTGCGCACGAGCCGGTCGCCCTTGCGCGCGGCGTTGCTGCCGCCCTCGCTCGCCTGAGGACGCACCACCACGGTCGCCCGCTCGGGAATCGCGGCGAGAGAGGTGGAGCCCTGCAGCGAGACGTGGAGGGCCGCGCCGATCAGGCCGGCGCCGGTCAGGCCGGTGAGCGCGCTCGCGCAGAGCCAGCGCAGGTTCACCTCGCGCCGGTCGACGCGCGCGGCATCCGATCCCGACAGATCGAGGGGCGGCTCGGCCCCGTGGGCCGGCGGGGCGGCCCGGCCGGTGTCGCCGGCATTACCGATCTTCAGGCGGCCGCGCTTCACGGGCGTTCCTTCAACGGGGAGCGGACGCCCTGGAAACCGGGCGCCGCGAGGCCGGCCGCAGGGCGACGACCGGGCGCCGCCGATCGCCCGCGCGCCGGCGGATCCGATGATCAAGCATGTCGAGGCTCAGCATGTCGAGATTGAGGCGCGGGGGAAGGCGCCCGGCCGCTCTCAATCCCGCTCGCCCCCACGCGCGGGCGCGCCACGCGAGAACCGCCGTGCGTCTCGCTGCGTCACACGGCTGTCGCGGGATTTTCATGGGTCTGTGATTTTTCGGGTTGACGTTTTTGGGGGTGGTCCGTATACCGCTGCTCATCGGCGCCGGCCGCGGAAGTGGCCCGGGCGCTGAAACGTCTCTTGGACAATCTGAGCTTTGGGCTTGGCTTCGGTCGGGCTGGGCGTGGTTGTCCGCTACGGGTTCTTCGGGCCTGTGTTCTTTGACAAGTTCATCTGAGGAAGAGAAGCGTGGACGGCGCGTGTCCTTGCGGATCTGGCTTTGTGCTGGATCGTGAGTGGATACAAGCTGTTTACGGTTCGAGAGCTCACACGATCTGGGCGGCGACGTCTGGATTGGTTGTGAGCCTCTGTCAAACGTGATCAGCTATGATCGAGCTCTTTAACTTGAGAGTTTGATCCTGGCTCAGAGCGAACGCTGGCGGCAGGCTTAACACATGCAAGTCGAACGCTCGTCTTCGGACGGGAGTGGCAGACGGGTGAGTAACACGTGGGAACGTACCCTTTGGTTCGGAATAACACAGGGAAACTTGTGCTAATACCGGATACGCCCT
>NZ_SMNT01000166.1 GCF_004348265.1 Methylobacterium segetis | reverse complement strand
GGTCACGCGCGACATGAGCGAACGCAAAGCCGCTCAGGATGCGCTCAATCAGAGCGAGCAGCGCTTCCGCCTGCTCGTTCAAGGCGTCCAGGACTACGCCATCTACATGCTGGACCCGGGCGGGCGGGTCGCGAGCTGGAACCGGGGTGCCCAGCGCTTCAAGGGCTACACCGACGAGGAGATCATCGGCCAGCACTTCTCCCGGTTCTACACCGAGGAGGATCGCGCCACGGATCTGCCCGGCCGCGCGCTGAAGATCGCTGAGACCGAGGGCCGTTTCGAGCAGGAGGGCTGGCGCGTCCGCAAGGACGGCTCGCTGATGTGGGCGCACGTGCTGATCGACCCGATCCGCAGCGAGGACGGCACGCTCGTCGGGTACGCCAAGGTCACGCGCGACATGAGCGAACGCAAAGCCGCTCAGGATGCGCTCAATCAGAGCGAGCAGCGCTTCCGCCTGCTCGTTCAAGGCGTCCAGGACTACGCCATCTACATGCTGGACCCGGGCGGGCGGGTCGCGAGCTGGAACCGGGGTGCCCAGCGCTTCAAGGGCTACACCGACGAGGAGATCATCGGCCAGCACTTCTCCCGGTTCTACACCGAGGAGGATCGCGCCACGGATCTGCCCGGCCGCGCGCTGAAGATCGCTGAGACCGAGGGCCGTTTCGAGCAGGAGGGCTGGCGCGTCCGCAAGGACGGCTCGCTGATGTGGGCGCACGTGCTGATCGACCCGATCCGCAGCGAGGACGGCACGCTCGTCGGGTACGCCAAGGTCACGCGCGACATGAGCGAACGCAAAGCCGCTCAGGATGCGCTCAATCAGAGCGAGCAGCGCTTCCGCCTGCTCGTTCAAGGCGTCCAGGACTACGCCATCTACATGCTGGACCCGGGCGGGCGGGTCGCGAGCTGGAACCGGGGTGCCCAGCGCTTCAAGGGCTACACCGACGAGGAGATCATCGGCCAGCACTTCTCCCGGTTCTACACCGAGGAGGATCGCGCCACGGATCTGCCCGGCCGCGCGCTGAAGATCGCTGAGACCGAGGGCCGTTTCGAGCAGGAGGGCTGGCGCGTCCGCAAGGACGGCTCGCTGATGTGGGCGCACGTGCTGATCGACCCGATCCGCAGCGAGGACGGCACGCTCGTCGGGTACGCCAAGGTCACGCGCGACATGAGCGAACGCAAAGCCGCTCAGGATGCGCTCAATCAGAGCGAGCAGCGCTTCCGCCTGCTCGTTCAAGGCGTCCAGGACTACGCCATCTACATGCTGGACCCGGGCGGGCGGGTCGCGAGCTGGAACCGGGGTGCTCAGCGCTTCAAGGGCTACACCGACGAGGAGATCATCGGCCAGCACTTCTCCCGGTTCTACACCGAGGAGGATCAGGCCACGGGCCTGCCCGCGCACGCCCTGCAGGTCGCCGCGCGCGAGGGACGCTTCGAGGCCGAGGGCTGGCGGGTGCGCAAGGACGGCGCCCGTTTCTGGGCCAGCGTGGTCATCGACCCGATCCGGGGCGAGCACGGCGAGCTCGTCGGCTTCGCCAAGATCACGCGGGACATCACGGAGCGGCTGGCGGCTCAGAAGGCCCTCGACGACACCCGCGCCCGGTTCATCCAGTCCCAGAAGCTCGAAGCCATCGGGCAGCTGACCGGCGGCGTGGCGCACGATTTCAACAACCTGCTCGCCGTGGTGCTCGGAAACCTGCACCTGGCCCGCAAGCGACTGCCCCCGGACGGGAAGCTCCTGCAGCTGATCGAGAACTCGATCCAGGCGGCGGAGCGCGGGGCGACGCTGACCAAGCGCATGCTGGCCTTCGCGCGGCGGCAGGATCTGGTCGCCGGGCCCGTGGACGTGCCGGGTCTCGTGCGCGGCATGGCCGAGCTGCTGCAGCGCTCGATCGGCTCGAACATCCCGGTCAGCACGCAGTTTCCGCTTCACCTCCCGCCGGCTCACGCCGACGCGAACCAACTGGAGCTCGCGCTCCTCAACCTGACCGTGAACGCCCGCGATGCCATGCCCGACGGCGGATCGATCACGATCGCGGCCCGCGCGGTTCTGGTCGGGGCCGACGACATCGCCGCCCTGGCACCGGGGCGCTACGTCTGCCTGTCCGTCTCCGACACCGGCGAGGGCATGGACGAAGAGACCCTCACCCGGGCGGCCGAGCCGTTCTTCACCACCAAGGGCGTCGGCAAGGGCACCGGCCTCGGCCTCTCGATGGTGCACGGCTTCGCCGAGCAGCTGGGTGGGCGCCTGATCCTCACGAGCACGAAGGGCCAGGGCACGGTCGCGGAATTGTGGCTGCCCGAGGCCGGGGCCGGCGGCCTGAGGGATGTCGTGCCGGAGGCGGATCCTTCGCTGAAGCCGCTGCAGCCGCTGACGATGCTCGTCGTCGACGACGACCCGCTGGTCCTGATGAACACCTCGGCCATGCTGGAAGATCTCGGCCACGCGGTGGTGGAGGCCGCCTCGGGCCCGCAGGCCCTGCGCGTCCTGGCCCGCTCGCGGAGCGTCGATCTCGTGATCACGGACCAGATGATGCCCGGCATGACCGGTGCGCAGCTGATCGAGGCCATCCGGGCCGAGCATCCCGCCCTGCCCGTGATCCTGGCGAGCGGCTATTCCGAATTGCCGGAGGACGGTCTTGCCGGGCACGTGCGCCTGAGCAAACCGTTCGGGCAGGCCGACCTCGCCCGGGCGCTCTCGATGAGCCTGCGTCCCGAGCGCGGCTGACCGCCTGTGCGCCACCGCGCCCGCCGAGGCGGGGGCCCATGTCCGGCGCCCCGCCTCGGCCGCTCCTCGGCCGCTGCAGTCCTCAGGCGGTCCTGCGGCCGCCCTTGCTCGTGGCGACGGTCTCCTCGGAGCCCTCGACGTTGATCCGCTCGGCGATCTGCGAGAGCAGCTGGTCGGTCTTCTTCTCCTCCTGCAGGGTCTCGTCGAGAAGCTTGGCGGCCTCCTCGTAGCCGAGCTGGGCCGCCCAGGTCTTGAGCGTGCCGTAGCGGGCGATCTCGTAATGCTCGACGGCCTGCGCACAGCCCGCCAGGACGGCGTCCGCCGCCGGCCCCCCGCCGAAATCCTCCAGATCCTCCTCCATCTCCGCCGTCAGGCCCTGCATGGCCTCGCAGGTCTTGGCCCGCGCCGCCTTGCCGATGATCTCGAACACCTGCTGAAGCCGCTCCACTTGATGGGCGCTCTCCTCGGCATGGGTCTCGAAGGCTTGGCGCAACTCCTCGTGCTCGGCCGCCTTGGCCGACTTCTTCAACGCGCGAACGGACTGTTTCTCAGCGTAATAAACGTCCTTCAGCGTCTCGTAGAAGGCGTCCTGCAAGTTTTTCTGTTTTCCGGCCATGTAAGTCCTGCCTCGTTCATCTTGTGCGATCGGCTGCCGGCAGCCTCACCGCAGCCAGCGCTCCGGTAAGAACGCGCCACATGAGGAGCGGGTCCGTCGTTTTTTCTGTAGAAATCTTTTGTGGATGTCGGTGAATGCCGGACGGAGTGCGGAACTTTGCGCCGCCTGCGCGTCCGGCGGATCGGTGTGCCGAGGGCGGGCTTGCCCCTCCGGCCCGCACGCCGGGCATGCGGTCGATCGCGAGGGGCCGAATTCCGGGTTTCCGCCACGCACCCGGCTCCTTGAGAGGAACGGTCCCGCCGCGGTGACGGTTCTTCCTGCCATCAACAGGAGCAAGCGCATGCACAATGTCGGACGGGCGGCCCTCTTCGCAGGGATGACGTTGATCAGCGTCGGGGCCGCGGAGGCGAAGGGCTGCATCAAGGGTGCGATCATCGGCGGCCTCGCCGGCCATTATCTGGCCGAGCGCGGCGTCGTCGGTGCGGTCGCCGGTTGCATCGGCGGGCGCTACCTGGCCAACCGCCGGGCGCAGCGCGAGATCGACTACGGCTCGCGCGTCCAGCCGCGCGGCACCGGCTACGGCCCAGCCCAGGCCTATCCCCGCCGCAGCTACAGCTACTGAACCGGGGCGGGGCCGACCGCCCGTCCCCCGTCGCGCGGCGAAGTCCCGGCTCGGCCGGGGCTTCGCAGGAGCCGATACGGCGGGGATGCCCGCCCGTCACTGCGGCCCGGCCACGGGAAACCCGCTTCCGCACATCCTCCGACGCGGCGACACCGGTGCACACGGGGGCGGCCTTCGGCGCGGACGGGACTCGGCTCGGTCGAGCTCCGGCCCTTGGCGACCGAGCACCTCGGCCGGAGCATAATATTCGGCGTTTTCTGAGAAGAATGGTGGGCGCACTAGGGTTCGAACCTAGGACCCGCTGATTTGCAATGATCTGCTGGGGTCAGAAATTGCCGATGTTCTTCGGGTACTTACGCAGGCCACTTGGCTAGCGCGTGGTGGCTCATGTAACGCATGCGTAACGCGAGCCGGGCTGATACCTCGCCCTCCCATTGTGACTCGACGTTCGACAAGGGTTCGCAAGCGGAAGCTGGGCCGCTGGAAAAGCTGACCTTCAGCATTGCGCCCATTGCGGCCGTCTAGCAACCATCGGCGGAGTCTCCGAAGCAGACATCCGCCGGCTGGGCGTTATGGAAACGTCGGGCCTCAACCTTAAGGAAGGGCCGCTCGACTGAGCGGCCCTCTTTCATTCAGATGTGAAAGTCGGTGTGATGACTAAACACGTTCCCCCAGAAATCGGCCTGCCCTGCATCGACGTGGTCGGCGCAACCACCGTAGTGGACACCCGGATCGCCCGCATCGGAGTTCGTCGCGGTGTTCGTCAGGTCGGCCGCGTCGGCGGTATGGCTCGGAGCGGTGGTGCTGCCGGCCTGGGGGGCGTCGAACACGAAGCTGTCACCATGGCCGTGGCTCCGCGAATGGTGCCAGTAGCTATGATGCGTCGGCGCTCCCGAATTGACCTGCGTCGTGTCCGTGGTGCTGCTCGTATCGGGAGTGTCGGCCGCCGTCACCTTGATCGTATCCGTGGCGTCGGCCGTAACGGTCTGCCCGGCCGCGGTTGGCTTAGGCGTATCAGTCGTGTCGGCAGTATCGGCCGCCGTCACCTTGATCGTGTCCGTTGTGCCAGTCGTAACGGTCGGCCCGGCCGCGGTTGTCTCGGTCGTGTCCGTTGCGCCGCTCGCATCGGTGGCGCCAGCCGTGGTCTTGTTCACGTCCGTCGGGGCGCTCGTATCGGTAATAGCGGCCGCGGTCGTCTTGATCGCGTCCGTGGTGACAGTCGTTCCGGTGGTCGCGGCCCCTCCCGCCGTGGTCACGTCCGTCGTGCTGCTTGTGTTCGTAGCCGTCGGAGAATTAACGCCCTCTCCACCAGATGAATTTGGGCCGAGAACCGATGAGCTGCCATCAAATGGCGTCACATTGACTGGATGACCCGCCTCTGCGTTCACAATAATCTGAGCGGAATCGCGCGTGTTTGCGTTTTCTACCGCCAATATGCTAGAGACATTTGAGTTTGCATTGCCGCCAGCCCAAAGATCAACATGCGGTGCGTCGGTTGTACTTGCGACTGCATCAGCACAATAATCCTCCATTATGAAATATTTCTGCAAATATGGAACATAGATTTTGGTTCCCGGAGCAAAATCACGCGAATCGCTTGCGAATGTGATTGGGTCCTCGAAGGTGCCCGTACCACCCGCCTGTTGATGCAGTTGAGGATATGCAATCCCGGCTCCAGGAGGGTCATTGTCAGGCCAGCCGTACATCGTCACATGCGCACTGATCGCTTGCTCCGCCATGCAGTAATCCTTTGCAAATAACTAATGTGTGTTGCGAATGCCGTTAACATTGAGGTAAGTGTGGCAGGAATGTGTCGGCCGCGGAGACTTTTCGAAGGCGAAATCGAAATTTAACTGTACTTATTAGTACGTTGGCGATGCTGGGCCGTATCAACTTGTACGCTCAGGTATCGTAATTTTGGGCGAGCTCCATGTGCTATTGGGTGTAGAATCCCGGCGCATTTGCAGCTGGTCTGCGGCATACATTCCTGAAGCCTTTGGACCGGGGGC
>NZ_SMNT01000165.1 GCF_004348265.1 Methylobacterium segetis | reverse complement strand
TGGCAGATCGCGAGCGAACTGGATGCGAAGCAAGCCCCAGCGGTGCCATCCTGGATGCCCAGGCGACGCGCTCGGGCGGCGTCGGTGTCGAAGGTCCACGCGGCTACGATCCAGCCAGGCGTGTCGTTGGGCGCAAGCGTCACGCGCTCACTGACACGGATGGGCGCCTGCTCGTAGCTGCTGTCTCGCCTGCTGATCTGCACGACAGCCACGGCGGCCTCGCGCTCCTGCGCGCCTCGCGCCGCCTTTGGCCCTTCTTGGCCCACTGTTTCGCCGATCGCGCCTACAGAGGCGATCGTTTGGGCACCGCCACGGCCATCACCGTCGAGATCATCGTGCCCAAGGAAGGACAGAAGGGCTTTGCCGTTCAACCGCGGCGCTGGGTGATCGACCGCACCTTCGGTTGGATCAGCCGGTGCCGCAGGCTGGCCCGCGATCATGAGGCGACGCCTTCCTCCGCGCTCGCCTTCTTCGTCTTGGCCGCCGCTATGATCCTCGTCAGACGATTGGCGCGTGCATTATGAAACGGGGTCTAACGCGAATGACATCGCGCTGGAGAAGGAGGTGGCGCGGTTCATCGGCGGCCTAACCGACCCGAGCGCTGACGCCGACCGTTTCGACGAAATCGACGGCACCGACCACTTCATCATCAAGGTCAACACGCAGAGCGGCGTGGCTGACCTCACGTTCCGCGACTCCTCGGAACACAAATTCGACCGCATCGACGCCGATCCGTTCCCGACCCAGGAATTCCTCGGCATCATCTCGGGCGGCGACCCGGCCCACCCGGAGTTCTACGGCTACGACAATTCCCTGAAGCTGGCGGTCGGGACGGACGGCAGCAGTCTCCGGGTCGAAGCCTATACCAACTACAGCGGGGAAGCCCTCGCGCTCGAAAAGGAAGTGCTGAGCTTCGTCGCCCCGCTGATTGACCCCGGTGCCGACCCGCACCGCTTCGATGCCGCCGATGGCACCGATCACTTCATCTTCACGGTCGATGCCAACGGTAGGGCGGACCTGACGTTCGAGGCGGTAGATCTGTCCGATTTCGAAGGCATCGACGCTGAACCGTTCCCGGTCAACGAAATCCTAGCCCTACTGACCGGCGATGCCGATGCGCCTGACAGCAACGGCGGCTATGGCGGCGGCACGGATGCGGGCGAGCACAACAGCCATGACTGGCACCATGAGGCACGGGCGGATCACGTTCATCACCACTCGGACGATCTGGTCCAGTGCGGCTGAGCCCTCGTAGGAGAGCGCCGTGATTGGCGGCTCTCCGTGGCCTTCAGCGAAGGCCGGGTGCAAGTTGATCACGCCGCTGCTTTGAGCACTCGCAACCGGTCACATCGCACGCGATGGCTGCATTCGACTACCTACACGTGAGCAATGGGCAACTATTCAACAAGCATCCGTGAATTAATTTGCGCCAAGCGGTTGTGGCAACTATCCGCGCAGCGAGTGCACTACAGTTCACAAGGAGGAGGCGTCATGTCGTGTCTTTCTCGAATCGTCCTGTGTGGGGCTCTGTTCGTATCGTTCTCGCCCGCATACAGCCAAGAATCTACCGCGAACCGCAGTGACTCGCTTCCCGCCAAGGGTGACTTCCGCATCACCTTCACGGCCGTCAACATGAATCCCATGAAACCCATCATGCTCGATTCGAAGCGGGCCTTCACCACCGGAAATTCGGTTATGACCGCCATCAATCAGGATGGAAAGGGTCTGCTCCACAACATGGCGGGTCGCTGCACCACGGCCGTGACCATCGACAGCGACGCCAAGACGTTCGGCTACACGGGCTTCTGCGACTACGCGGACAAGGATGGTGACCACGTCTTCGAGAGCTACGAGTACCCGGTTCAGCCCATAGCTCCATACGTGAAGGGCAGCGCCGAGTGGACGGGCGGCACTGGCAAGTTCAAGGGCTTGTCCGGAAAGTTTGACCTGCGCTCCTCACGGCTCGCCGCCCCTGTCGAGGGTGTAACCCAAACGGCGGGTGAGAAGATCGGCTCGTATTCGATCGAGACTACCTCAGCTTCCCGTTAGGGTTGAACGCAAGTGCGGCTAGGCAATGCTTGTGCAGGTTGCCAGCGATGCCTCGACCCGTGGTGCGGCCGATTCGGGCGCTGATCGCCCGCGCAACGCACCTAGGCGGGCAGGTGAACCGCAGAGTCCAGAGGACCGAAAAGCCGAACTGCGCCTGCTTAGCTGTAGGTGGCGATGCCACTCAGATCGTCGTCTGAAGCTCTGGAGATGAGACCAGGGCCGAACACGTTTAGCAGGCGCGGCTTGGTCGGACCGACTGCCGGGCTGCAGACCTGCTCGGGAGAGCTTACTTGCTCGCTGGACGCCACTGCGCCGCACTCCGAGCTTGCGGTCGCTACGAACGCTAATAGGGCTGGAAGCGGTGCCTTGGCAGTGAGGGTAGACGAGTAGGGCGGCGTGATCCTGCTCAGCCGGCCTCAGGTAGGTGCCAGCGGGCCGGGGAGCGCTCGCTCAGCCTCTTCCAGCAGTCGCGCCTCGTGCCTGCGCAGCAGGACCACGAGCCAGACCAGCCCAGCCGTGGCCAGTACCAGCAGGGCGATACCTACCGGTCCGGTCACCGCCTCAATGCGCGAGCCGAAGAAATAGGCTCCGCAGGCAAACATCGTCGCCCACACTAGGCCGCCCGTGGCGTTGAACAGGAAGAAGCGCGGCCACGCCATCCGATTGGCACCCGCCAACAGCGCCGCCAACACGCGCAGCACGGCCACGAACCGGCCCAGGAACACGACTTTGCCTCCGTGGCGCAGGAAGAGATAGCGCCCGAGCTTGATCTTCTGGGGCGTGATGCCGATGCGCGGCCCAAAACGGATGAGCGTCCGCTGCCCCACGCTGCGGCCGATCCAGAAGCCGATGCTGTCGCCAATCACCGCTCCTGCCACGGCTGCCGCAATGACCGCGCCGAGGGAGAGATTGCCGGTTGCTCCAGCGTAGAGGGAGGCGGTGACGAGACACGTCTCACCAGGGAGCGGCAGGCCCATGCTCTCCAGACCGATCACCAGCGCCACGATCCAGAGCCCGTGCGTCGCAATCAGATGGGACAGGTCACCGAGGATGAACTCCAGCATGCACGCACAGACGCCTGGATCGACACCTTATACCAACCGGCGGTGAGGGAGACTCACGGGGTTTTCCCAGCGCGGCAGCTGTGATTCGATGAAGCGGACGGAGGGGTTTGCCATGTCCGCTGCCGTGCCGCTGCGCGAGGACTTCAGTGCCGATGATCTGCGGCGCCTGGCTCGGGCGAGCCGGGATGCCGGCCAGAGCCGCCGGCTGTTGGCGCTGGCGACGATCTACGAGGGCGGCAGCCGCAGGGACGCGGCCCGGACCGGGGCGGTGGGCTTGCAGACGGTGCGCGACTCTCGTGCTCGCCTTCAACGCGCAAGGCCCAGCGGGGTTGATCGACCGCAAGGCGCCGGGCAACTCACCCAAGCTGGGCGCGGCCCAGCGGCAGGCACTGGCGCGGGTCATCGAGGAAGGGCCGGATCTGGAGCAGGATGGCATGGTGCGCTGGCGTTTGAAGGACCTGGCCGCCTGGGTCTACGCCAGCTTCGGGATCAGCCTGGACGAGAGCACGCTCGGCCGCACGCTCAAGCAGATGGGGTTTCGCAAGCTGTCGGCCCGCCCACGCCACCATGAGCAGGACCCGGCCGCCTTGGCGGCGTTCAAAAAAGCCTGCCCGCCACCGTGAGCGCGATCCGCGCGGGCTTGCCGCCTGGAACAGCCATCGAGCTGTGGTGGCAGGACGAAGCCCGCGTCGGCCAGAAGAATACCTTGCCGCGCCGCTGGGCACGTCGTGGCAGCCGCCCCTCGGCCCTCAAGGATCAGCGCACGGCCTACGCCTACATCTTCGGGGCGATTTGCCCGGAGAAGGGCAAGGGGGCCGGCCTCGTCCTGCCCCGCTGCGACAGCGAGGCGATGAGCCTGCATCTGGCTGAGATCAGCCGCAGCGTCGATCCCGGCGCCCACGCCGTGCTGATGCTGGACGGCGCGGGCTGGCACAGCGCCCACGACCTCCTCGTGCCCGCCAACATCACCCTGCTGCCGCTGCCGCCCTGCGCGCCGGAACTCAACCCGGTCGAGAACGTCTGGCAGTTCCTCCGCGACAACTGGCTCGGCGACCGGATCTTTGGCTCCTACGACGACCTCGTCGATCGCTGCTGCGAGGCCTGGAGCCGCTTCATCGACCAGCCTTGGAAGATCATGTCCATCGGCCTGCGCGATTGGGCCTATCAGTTATGATCACCACCGATTGGTATTACAGGTGAGCTAGGGACCTTCCCGACCAGCCGCAGACACACGGCTAGGCGGCTGGTGGGAGACGCAGCACCCCGGTTCAGTCGCAGTCTTCTCGGTGCACAGCCTTCGAGTCACCGACCTCGTTCTCCTTGCGCACAGTCGTGTGCGAGCAGCCGCCTCGCCGCTCAACCGCCGTGCCGCGATCAGGTCCCGTGGCAGCATGCCCAATGCCCGCACCCACAGCAGCACCGACCGGTCCACCAACTGCGCCACCGGCAGCAGCACCTTCTTCAGCAGCAAAGGCTGGGGCGCTCACGAGCGTGGCAGCCGCGAGCAGAAAAGCTATCCGCCTCATCGTGCGTCTCCGTGTTTCTGATTCCGAAGAACCGCAGCACCGCCCACTCCATTCCTTTTCCAGCAACTCGGAACGGTCCTTGTCTGCTGCTCGTTTGGGCGGTTGGGAAGTTAGGCTTTCTGACCCACTTGGAGGAAGCGATGGACAAGGATCGAGTGGAAGGCGTGGCCACCAACATGGGCGGCAAGATCAAGGAAGGCGCTGGCAAGCTGACCAGCGACGAGAAGATGCGCCGGGACGGCGTAATGGATCAGGTCAAAGGCAAGATCCAGAACGTCGTGGGCGGCATCAAGGACACGCTCAAAGGCAAGTAGCAGCCGATTGGCCCTCCCGGACCCGTGACCGGGCTGGTGAGGGCTGCCTTGGAAAGGAGAAGTACGATGCTGAAAGGTGGTCTTCTGTGGTTGCTCGGCATTCCGCTGCCGATCATCTTGCTGCTCTGGCTGTTCGGCGTATTTCACTGAGCGCCCAGACCGGAGCGGCCCTGCTCTCGCAATAAGCGCAGCGAATCACTACTCAGAAGCTTACTTCCGCAACGAGTCGAGCCATGGCTCGGCCGTAGCATAGATCTCGCCGCTCTGCCGCCAATCGTCGGTCGTCCTGCCCGTGATCTTTGCGACGTAGTCCCGCGTCTCCTTCGGCAGCAGCGAACGGCCGGAGAGCCAATCCCTGACCCGCTGCGGGCCGGCGTTGTAGGCTGCGGCGGCAAACCCAAGGTTTCCGAAACGGGTCCGGTACTCCTTCAGCAGTTCTGCGGATTTCGGGATGGCTTCGAAGGGGTTGAACGGATCTACCAGCCCGCGCGCGCTCGCAGTTCCTGGCATGAACTGAGCGACCCCTTGCGCACCTGCTCGGCTGACGGCTCGGTGGTTCAAGCCGCTCTCCTGTCGCAGAAGGCGCATCAGGAACTCGACCGGCAGGCCGTTGATGACCGCAGCATGTTCGATGAACTCGCTCATGCGCTGCTTGTCACCGAAGAAGGCCGCCGACCAAGCCTCCTCGATCGTCTGGAACGCGGACCGCTCGAAGTGGATGGCGCTGCCCATTATGAGCGCCTGCTGCGCATAGGCGTAGGCAGCGCCTCCAGCAGCAGTGGTCGCAACGATGCTTGGCATGGCCATGCCCACCACGACCGGAGGAGGAGCTTCGGTGGCCACGACTGGACGGCTCAGTGCATCATCGCGCAGCGGAGCGTCAGGGGCATAGACGAGCAACGCGGCGGCTGCGGCGAGCATACCGACCTGTCGGTTCGCGGCGAGCCGGTGGACGGCAGTCATGAGCGCGCGCCGAGCCTCCCTGGCCCGGTACACACTCACACTCGTCTGCCGAAGGAGTTCCATTCCGGGTCCGAACACGACACGTATGGCCACGCTTGCATGGCCGCGACGCTCCCTCAAGCTTGATCGCGCGGCATCCTAAACAACACTGCCATGACGGAAGTTGGGCCGAAGTTCGGGCTCCGCGTAGTCTCGTCCGTTCTACACAGGCTGCTCGCGACTACCGAATAGAAGGAGCGATGGCGGACGAGACTTCTGATTCCGGCGATGCCCTGAGGTCGCGCCATGCCATCCGCAGCACAGTCGCTCAGAAGGCATACCAAAGGCCGGACCACTGCAATGGGGGGAGAATCAAGTGGTCGACGAGTCAGCCTCTCACTATGGGACCGATTCGTGCTGATCAGGGCCAATCGGGTTGGGGCATGGACCCCTTGCTTGCCTCTGTGAACTATCCTGTTCACGCTCTCCTTGCGCGATGCCCCCAAGCAAATTGCGTGATCGCCCCCGGGTCCTAGTCTTCCATCAAGTGATTGCTGCTTCAGCGCTATTCGTTACGGCGACCGCAGCGGAATGCTCCCATCGAGCGGCAAATTGCCCCCAGGTGCCGCCAATTTTCCCATTTTGCAGTGCGGCAACAATGCGGCTTTTGTGCAACTCTCGCTGCCCGAAGCGCAAAGCCGCGCCATTCCCGCTGTCATTCCGAGCGCGGCTGTAGAATAGTTCTCAGCGTTGAGACTTGAGGTGGGGCCGTAAGGGGGCGCTTGGCACCATTGGGGCGGAAGCCGACGCGGTCGGCAAACCGGCAATGTTGTGCACAAGGCTACGGGGCGCACGCCTGAAATCCTTGGGAAGGAAAGACAAAATGATGAAGAACTGGCTCGCCGCGGGAGCGGTCGCGCTCTCCGTCGGTATGACCGGGACCGCCGCCTTCGCTCAGACCACGACGGTTCCGGGTGAGCAGGTCGGCCTCGCGGTCGGCGCCCCGCTCCCCGAGGGCGTCTACGCGCTGAACACGTTCCTGTACCGCTCGCCCGACGT
>NZ_SMNT01000164.1 GCF_004348265.1 Methylobacterium segetis | reverse complement strand
CACCCCTGCGAACCAGATGCCGGCCAGCGGGACGACCGGCGTCGTCACCATCAATCCGAGCCCCACCAACCAAGCCGCCATCATCGCGAAATTCGCCGACGAGGTGAAAACGCTGACCGAGGTCTACAAGGCGAAGATCTCGGCCATCGGCATCGGCGACAGTTCGCTGACCTATCTCGATCCGATCGACAACACCGGCGGGGCCGAGAAGGTGACGACGCCGAGCGCGCTCTCGGCCTCTCTTCTGGGCTCGCCGGTGCCCTCGGCGAGCATCGCCGCCTTCACGCTGAGCGTGAACGCGCGCGTGGTGCCCGGCATCACCAAGGCGAACCTCGTCTCCACGCCGCTCGGCCTCAAGATCGACGCGAACCTCGCCGCGCTCAAGCCCTATCTCGGCGACAGCAACACGGTCGTGGCCAGCGTCACCTTCACGGACGGCACCACCCTCGTCACGGATCTCGTCGTGACGGGCGTGCTGCCGCACGCCTTCGATCCGCCGGGCCTCGGCGCCTCGCCGCCGAGCGAGATCCTGGTGGAGGCCGGCGCCGAGACCGCGGGCGTGCCCGAATCGGTCGTGAGGCTCGTGCGCGCCGCGAATGCGCCCGCCTACGACACCGCCGGCTGGACGCAACTCACGCCCGCGACCTTCGCCAAGGCCGGGACCTACGGCACCACCCTCCTCGATACCGCAGCGAACACGCTGACCTACGCCCTCGACAACGCGCGCAGCGCGACGAACGCGCTCCAGGCCGGCGCCATCGTCACCGAGAAGGTCGAGATCCGTCTCGTCGGCGGCCTGAACAAGGACATCGCCTTCACGATCACGGGGAGCAACGACGCGCCGGTCGCCGCGGACGCCGCCGCCTCGGGCGACGAGGATGGCGTTCTCGCAGGACAGCTCTCCGCGATCGACCCCGACACCTCGGTGGACGACCTCATCGTCGCGCTGGTGGGTGAGGCCACCCACGGCCACGTCGCGATCGATGCACGGGGCCACTACACCTACACGCCGGACGCGGATTTCAACGGCACCGACCAATTCACCTATCGGGTCAATGACGGATCGGACGCGGGCAACGTCGCCACCGTCACGCTGACGGTGCGGCCGGTCGAGGATGCGCCGAGGGTGGCCGGCCCGCTCACCCTCGAGGCGGACGAGGGGAGCGCCGCCCGCCTCCTCGACCTTCTCCTCAATGCCCGGGATGCGGACGGCGACGCCCTCGCCATCACCGATCTCCGCTATAGCGTGGACGGTCAGCCCTCGGCCGCCCCGCCGGCCGGATTGAGCCTGTCCGGCAGCACGCTCGCGGTCGATCCGTCGGATCCGGCCTTCGACGCCCTGGCCGAGGGGGCGACACGGACCATCGTGGCCGCGTACGACATCGTGGACGGCCAGGGCGGCAGCGTTCGGCAGACGCAGACGCTCGTCCTCCATGGCGTCAACGACGCCCCTTCGGCCTCGAGCGCCGCAGCGGCGACCGAGGCGGGCACGCCGCTCTCCGGCAGCGTCTCCGCGACCGACATCGATGGCGACGCCCTCACCTACGCGGTCCGGACGGCACCCGTGCACGGCACACTCAGCCTCGGCGCGGACGGCCGCTACACCTACGCGCCGGACGCGGGCTACGCCGGCAGCGACGGCTTCACCTTCACGGCGAGCGACAGCCGCCTCGCCGCGACCGGGACCATCGACCTGACGGTCAAGCCGGACGCCGCCGCGCCGGTCGTGACGGGAACGGCCGGCGACGATGTCCTGCAAGGCGGCGCGGGCGACGACCGGATCGACGGGCGAGGCGGCGACGACCTGCTCTCGGGCGGAGCGGGGGCCGACACCTTCGTGTTCAGCCCCCTCGCCGGACATGCGCGGATCGCCGATTTCGAGATCCACCGCGACGTGGTCGAAGTGTCGTCCAACGCATTCGCCGATGAAGCGGCCATCCTCGCCCAGGCGACGCAGGTCGGCGCCGACACGGTGATCAGCCTCGACGCCACCCACAGCCTGACCCTGCAGAACGTGGCGACGGCAAGCCTGACGGCGGCGGATTTCCACGTCGTCTGATGCCGCGTCGCCTTCGCCCGCCACCGGGCAGGGGCTGCCGAACCGGGTGGGGCGCATTCTTGGTCATGTCCGGCGATCCTCGAAGCGGCGCGCCGCCCGAGAGCGTCATCCCTCGCCGGACAGGAAGGCGACGATGCGCCGGTTGATGCGGTCGGGCTGTTCGAGATGCAGCCAGTGGCTTGCGCCCTCCACGATCTCGAGCCGGCCATCGTCGCAGAGCGCGAGGCCGGCCTCGGCGACGTGACGCTCCAGGAAGCTGTCCTCGCCCGCCCAGAGGATCAGCGTCGGCGGCGCCAGCCGGGCCGGCTCGCCCCGCGCCGGCCGCTCGCGCAGGGCGCGGTAATAATTCAGCATCGCCGTGAGCGAGCCGGGATGCGCCCATGCCTCGGCGTAGCGGTCGAGCGCGCCGGGCTCGAAGGTTTCAGGCCCCCCGCTCCCCTGCATCATCGTCCGCAGGCCCGCGAAATCGAAGCTGCCGAGGCTCGCCTCGGGCAGCCAGGGCAGCTGGAAGAAGGCCACGTAGGTGCTGCGCAGCGCCTGGGTCGGATGGCGCCGAACCTGCCGTGCCCAGATGTCGGGATGCGGACCGTCCATCAGCACCGCGCGCCCGATCCGCTCGGGGTGCCGGGCCGCCACCCACCACCCGATCACCGCCCCCCAATCGTGGCCCACGAGGTGGAACCGGCCCGCCCCGTAGCTGTCGCCCAGCGCGACCACGTCCGCCGCGAGCGTGTCGAGGTCGTAGGCGCCGACCTCCTGGGGGGCGTCGCTCGTGTTGTAGCCGCGCATGTCCGGGACCACGACGTGGAAGCCCGCCTCCGCGAGCGGGGTGATCTGGTGGCGCCACGCCCACCAGAACTCGGGAAAGCCGTGCAGCAGGACGAGGAGCGGATCGCCGGGGCGGCCGGCCTCGACGAGGTGGAGCGAGAGGCCGTTGATCGTCCGCGCCGCGTCGCGCCAGCCGGGCTGCAGGAGGGGCGAAGGCTCGGTCATCGCGGGGGGGCGTCCTGTTCCGGCGGGGGGCGTTTGCGGCGGCATCGGCGGGCCGGCATGCCGGGCTCGCTCGGCCCGCATCCAGGCGCGGGCAGCGCCCACCGTCCGGCTAAGAAGAGTCGTGTGCCGGCGCCGCATCGGGCCCGCGCCGCCGCCGAACCAAGGGCCCCCGGCCGGGTTTGGTTGCAGGCGACGCCGGAGGGACCGACATGTTCCGGGGGAGCGTCAGTCGAGACGCGTCGAAGGGGGTGGCCGGGTCCGATGCTCGATCCCGAGGTCTACGACCACCTGCGGCAGGTGGCCGGCACGGTCTCCGAGCCGCTCCTGTCCGCCATCGAGCGCGTCGGGCCGATCGGCATCGCGGTGCCGATCCATGCCCGCGTCGCGGACCGGCTGTTCGTCGAGGTCGTCAACCAGCAGCTCTCCACCCGGGCCGCGGCCGCGATCTGGGCACGGGTCGAGGCCGCGGCGGCGGCGCGGGCCTTGTCGCCGCGGGACCTGTTCGTCGCTGGGCACGAGGAGGCACTGCGGGCCTGCGGCATTTCCCGGAACAAGGTGCGGGCCCTGCAGGCGATCCGCGAGGCGGACGAGGCCGGGCTGCTGACGGCCGATCTCGCCGGAATGCCCCACGCGGACCGTTCGGCCATCCTCTGCGGCATCCGCGGGGTGGGGCAATGGACCGCCGACATGATCGGCATCTTCCACTACCTCGACCCGGACATCTGGCCGGTCGGGGACGTGGCCGCCGTGGGCAGCCTCCGCCGCTTGACCGGCTGCACGGACACGGCCTCCTTCGCCGCCGCGTTTGCGCCCTACCGGTCGATCCTGGCGCGCTACGCGTGGCGCATCCGCGACGTGCGGGACGCGCTCGTGGCCTGAGCGGTCCGGTCGGACCGGAGTGTCGCCCAAAGGACACGCAGGCCGCACAAACGTGCCGCCCCCTCGCCGCGGCCACATTCCCTCCACCCGGGGAGGATGAGGTGCGCGGCGGATCGGGGAACCAGGGAGCGCGTCATGTTTGCTCTTCGCACGGCCAGAAGCTCGGCGGCCATCGGCCCCGGACGGCCCGTCGCCGATCTCGACCGGCACGCCGCCGGCTGCGTCACCCGCGGTGTCGCCTCCGGGCTGCGCGACGTGCTGCCCCTCCCGGACGGGGAGGCGCTTCCGACGCGCTTCGATCCCCTGATCCGGCGCCTGTTGAGCGGGCCTCTGGGCCCGTTCCGGGCCTCCTCGCGTCGAAAGGTTGCGTGATGTTGGCAGGCACTTCCTCCCCCGAGCGCGTCAACGTCGCGCGGCTGCCGACCCGCGCCGTCGATGTCGAGGCCGACGAGAACATCGCCTCGCTGATCGCGGTCCTGCAGGATCAGCTCGCCCTGGCCCGCGAGGGCAAGCTCCGCTCCGTGGCCGTCGTCTCGGTCGCGGCCGATGGCGGCGCCGTCGGCACGCACTGGTCCTGCACCAACGAGGACATTGTGAGCCTGATCGGCAAGCTGACGGTCCTGACGCACGACCTCATGGCGTCGCGCAGCTAGCGCGACGCGCACGCGCAGAGGCGGCCGGCGCTTGCGCGCGCCGGCGGCGCCTGTGCCCTGAGGCGGCCTAATCCGTCGGCGTGAGATCGTCGGCCGACCACGTCTCGCGGACGTCGCCGACATCGATCTCGTAGGCTTCGCCGAGGTTCCAGACGCCGACGATGGCGCCCACGCGCCCGTCGGGCAGGCGAACCAGATCGAGGCGGTCGAACGGGGATGGTGTCATGAGCAGGCCCTCCCTGCATCAACCCCCATCCGCCCACTTTCGCTCCCCGTCCCGATTCGCACACAGACGGCCGGGTCCGGGCGGCGCGCCGGCCGCTCTCTGCTAGGGTCTGAACTCAATCAGCTTGGCCGCGTGAAGGGCCGCTGAGGGTGGCAACCGGACTTTGGTCACTCGCCTCGAAGCGGACGTTCCGCAGCCGATCGTTAGCAGACGCAAATCTTTCTAGATGAATATCAAGGATTGGTAGCCTTACTATGTTGATTTTTTAGGCCGCTCCCGCCTAACAGGAAACACTCGGACGCAATACTTGACTTTTAGTCGTCAACGTTCGGAGACACTATCGAGATATCTTCTCGGAACTCTCTTCAAGCCCAACTTCGCTCGCCGCTTGTAGTCTCTCAGTGAGTCGATGAAGTAATATAAGTATGCAAAAGATACCAGTGCGCCTACGAGATATGACCCTGCGTCGATTGCAATAAAATCAATAAATAAGACGACAATAGCTAGAACATTCCATTTAATGCCGAACCAGATGGCATCGTATGGCGTCGGGATTTTGTCCGGATTACTTTTAAACATTGCCGCACCCTAGCAAGTGGGCTTCTGCGAGCGCAAGCGCAGTGAGCAGCATTTGATGAACGAAGCCGTGGAGGAAGCTGACATCGGGACTGCCCCTACCTGACTTCCGCTTTCCACCCATCACGGTCGTAGGTCATCGTCAGCCGCGCTGCCAGGAAGCGGACCTTCCGGAGGCCCGCGATGGGTCGCAAGCGGCCCCTCGCACGGTCAAGCTGATCGAGTTTTGACCCTAGGGCACCGGCGCGCGCACCGGAACGTCGAAGCCCTGGGTCCGGTGAGGCTCGTCGCGCAGGGTGAAGTGCCACCATTCGGGCGCGTAGGGCATGAAGCCCGCCGCGCTCATCGCCTCGCGCAGGCGCGCCCGGTTCGCACGGGCCTCGTCGGAGAGCGCGGCCCCCTCCCCCGACCGCGGCCCGAACAGGTCGAAGGGCGTGCCCATCGGCCGCTCGCGCCCGGTGGCGCGCTCGACGAGGGTGATGTCGACGGTGGAGCCGCGGGAATGGGCGGATCGCTCGGCGATGTAGCCGAGCCGGAACAGGTCGCCCTTGTCGAGATCGGGATAGAACTCGGCTTTCCCGGCGACATCGGCCGGGTCGCGCGCCCAGCGGACGAAATCGGCCACCGCCCGGAGGGGCCGGTAGCAATCGAAGACCTTCAGGCCGAGCCCGTCCGGCTCCAGGGCGGCCTGGGCGCGGGCGAGCGCGGCCGTCGCGGCGGGGGTCAGCAGGCAGAGCGGCGCCTCGTAGCCCGCGATCGGCCGCCCGACGAAATTGTGCCGGCCCGCGTAGCGGATCTCGGTGACGAGGCCGGGCACGCGGCGCGCGGCGTCGACGAGATCGGGCTCGGCCCGCGCGCTGCCCGCCGCCAGGAGCAGCGAGGCGACCGACGCGGCGCGAGTCAGCCGCCGCCCACGCCGCCCCGGCCCATCGCCCGACACGGGAATCGCGTCCCTCGGCATCGCCCTTCACCCTCTCGGTCCGGTGGCATCCGGTCCCCGGCATCTCATAGGCGCGCGGCTTCCGGAACGCATCGCGGTTTGCCCGCATTGCCGGTCATCGCGGAGGAGCGGACCATGACGGAGAAGAAGGGCCACGGCAGCGCGGCGGCCAAGAGGGCGAACGCCAAGGCGAGCCACGAGGGCAAATCGAACCCGCGCACCTCCTCCTCGGCCCAGGCCGAACTCGGCAAGAAGGGCGGCAAGACGGCCGGAAAGAGCAAGTAGGGCGTCAGGCGTCGGGAGCGGGCCCGGCGGCGATCGCGCGGGCCTTCGCGCCTCGGCGGCCCATGATCGCGATCTACGTTCGATGGCCTCGAAACAGGATCGCGCCGTGGTGAGGTGATCGCGCTCTCAGGTGCACGACTTGCCGCTGTACGGTTCGGTCCGGAAGATCGCGGTCGTCGTCAGGAGCTGCCGCCCGCCGGTCATGCCGTTGCCGCTGACATCGAGGAAGCTGAACGGCCGGGCCACCGGCACCGCCGCGCGGATCGCCACCACGTCGTTGCCCTCCGGGCACTCGAAATGCGTGCCGAAGCTGACGACGAAATCCTTCCGTTTCCCGTCATAGGCCGGCGGGATCTCGCTCGCCGAGAAGCCGGACTGCCGGGTCACGTCGAGGCGCAGGTCGTCGCAGCGGAAGAACACCGCCCTGCTCCCGCACATGATCCGCCGCATCCGCTCCGACGCCTCGGTCCCATCGGCGAGGTCCTGGAACTCGCCGGTGCGCAGCAGGCGGGCGGCGCGGTCGACCGCGACGTCGAGCGTCTGTTGCGACAGGAAGAGGAACGCGGCCTCGAAGGTGGCGCACAGCAGAACGATGAAGGGAAAGGCGACGAGCGCGAATTCGACCGCCGTCGCGCCGTCGCTGTTCTGGGCGAAGAGACGTCCGAACCTCGCCGAGACTGCGCGGCGCCAGCTCATTGCGTGAGCATCAGCTTGCCCGATACGGGGCCGACGCCCTTCGGGACCGGCACGCTCGTCGCGTCGTAATTGGCGTTGAGGTAGAGGTTCGGCCCCTCGTAGAGATTGAGCTGCTGCGCGACGACGACCGTGTAGGCCGATTGGTCGGCCACCGGCTTGCTCGCGTCGATGACGAGCCGCCCGCTCGGCAGGTAGATCGTCCCGAGCATGGTGCGGGCGTTGTCGCTGATGATGCGGTAGACCCGCAGCGGCTTCGTGAGGCTCAGCGCCGGCGGGGTCGGCGAGATGATGTCGCCGACGAGGGTCTCGACCAGGGTCGTCGGGTCGATGGGCAGGGCGACGGTCCGCTCCTCGGACATCAGCAGCCCGGCCATCACGCCCGTGGTCGGCGCCGTGAGGCTGATGGTGGTCTTCTTGTCGAAGACGAGGCCGCCCTTGTTGCCCGTGAAGTAGAAGGCCACCTCCGTGCCCGTCATCGTCGCCTTCTTGTCGACGACGAGCGGCCCGTCCTTCATCACGTAGATGCCGGGCTTCAGCGTGACGACGGCGTTCTTCGTGATGTGGAGGCCGCCGCAATAGGTTCCGGGCTCAAGGGTGACGGTGGTGTCGATCTTGTTCTCGGTGAGCTTGAGGAGATTTAGCGGGAACGGCAGCTCCCGGCACGCCTCGATCGTCGGGGCCGGCCGGTCCTTCAGCGGATCCTCGATCGCCGGGCAATCCGTCTGGGGGTTCGGTGAGAAGTTGGCCCTCGGGCCGAGATAGCCGCCCGAGGAGCAGATCGTCTGGGCCTTGGCGAGCGCGTTGTCGCCGCCCACCATCCCCATCGGGTTGCGGGAATTCGAGTACAGCGAACAATTGTTGGCCGTGACCTGGGCATTCTTCTGCAGGTTGAACGCGCCCGCCGCACCGGGATCGAGGGCGAGCATGCACAGCCGCATCCGGCCGACGATATTCGCCCGGGCTTTTGCGGCGACAATCGTGCTTCCGTAGCCGACGAATGCCCCGAAGGTGAGGCGAATGCTTTCCTCCGCCCGCGCGAAGACGCCCGTACGGTCCTCGGAGACGGTGACGTTGACGGTGATGGGTCGATCGGGGGCGGCCTTCGCGGCGTCGCGGATGGTCTGCTCGGTGAGGCCGACGATGCTGGCCGGGGTCGAGGCGGCGAGTTTCAGGGCATTGCCGCCGGCCAGAGTCCCGGCATCGACCGCCGCCTGCAATTGGCTGCGCCGGTGGATCAGGCGCGCATAGTCGCTCGCTCCACCCGCGAGGCCGATCAGCACCGTCGCCCCGAGGCCGAAGAGCACGGCGACCGAGCCGCGCCGGTCGGTGCGCAGCGCCGCAAGACTCGCGCGACGCCGCCACGCGCTGCCCGGCCAGGAACCGCTCCGGCCCGTCTCACCACCCCGCATGCTGTCCCATGCCCGTCTAAAGCGTGTCGCCGCAGCCCCAAGGCGCCCCGCGGACATCCGGTCTTTGGTCGTCTCGTGCATGTCAGATCGTCCGGCAGCTCGCCGCGTTCATGCCGCCTCGCTCACCGAATTCAGCTGGGCCGCGATGTCGGCCCAACGGCTGAGGAAGGCCGCGACGACGCCCGGGTCGAAATGAGACCCGCTCTTGTCGAGGAGATAGGCGCGCGCCTCCTGCGGCGACCAAGCCTGCTTGTAGGGACGCGCCGTGGTGAGCGCATCGAACACGTCGGCGACCGCGACGATGCGGCCCGACAGGGGGATTGTCTCTCCGCCGATGCCGTTCGGGTACCCGCTGCCGTCCCAGCGCTCGTGA
>NZ_SMNT01000163.1 GCF_004348265.1 Methylobacterium segetis | reverse complement strand
AGGGCGTATCCGGTATTAGCACAAGTTTCCCTGTGTTATTCCGAACCAAAGGGTACGTTCCCACGTGTTACTCACCCGTCTGCCACTCCCGTCCGAAGACGAGCGTTCGACTTGCATGTGTTAAGCCTGCCGCCAGCGTTCGCTCTGAGCCAGGATCAAACTCTCAAGTTAAAGAGCTCGATCATAGCTGATCACGTTTGACAGAGGCTCACAACCAATCCAGACGTCGCCGCCCAGATCGTGTGAGCTCTCGAACCGTAAACAGCTTGTATCCACTCACGATCCAGCACAAAGCCAGATCCGCAAGGACACGCGCCGTCCACGCTTCTCTTCCTCAGATGAACTTGTCAAAGAACACAGGCCCGAGGGAGAAGCTTTCCCGAACCGAGCAAAGGAGGCTGTGGGCAGAAGCCCCACCATCCACTTGCCTGCTAGGGAGAACCCTGATACCGCAACCACCGTCTGGCAGTCCGTCTCAGCGGTGGGGCCGTTTAGAACCCCGCCGTTTCCGTGTCAACCCAGCTCTTGCTGCGGTGCCGAAGATTTTATGGCACCGCCGAAGACCTGCTAGAACACCCATATCCTGAGACAAAACAAAGGTGCGTCCGGCTTCCGCCGGATCTCACCGTCCGAACTGCTCAGGAGATGTCCCGGCGGCCGATCCGCTCTCGCGTCCGGCGCCGATGAGCAGGGATATACGGACTGGTCCGGCCTCCGTCAACTCTGAAAGTTCGTCCGACGCCCCGCGGCTCTGCATCGAACGTCAACCGACGCTGCGCTCGTGGGCCATCTGCAACTCACCTCCGGCGCTCGCGGTGAGATAGGCGATGGTCCTCGCGTCGAGGCGCGCAGCCTTGAGGTCCTGGCGCAGGGAGGCCTCGCCAGCCCAGGCCGTCCCTCCGATGTTGGGAAGGTACTGCTTGAGCAAGGCGCTCACGATCTTGTCGCGCTCGTAGCCGCTGTGACGCACGAGCCGCCGGATCCCGAGGATCAGATCCTCCGTCTCGTCGTGCCTGGCTGCGGATCCTTTGTGGGTCGTCGAGGAAAATCGGCGCAGCATGGGAGCGTTCACTCACGGAGGCCGACATATTGTCCTGGCCCCGTTAATGCCGCGTGTCGCCACCACATCAGCCGAGGCGGCCCCAGCGCAGGAAGCCGGCGATGACGAGAAGGGCGAGGACCGCGAGCAGCCAGGGTGGTCCCGCATGCAGGGCATAGCCCACGAGTCCGAGGAAGCCGGCGGCGATGCTCAGCATCACGGCGATGGCGACCGGGTTCATCCTGTCTCCCCTCTCGATCGTCCTCGAGGAGCGTACATAGCGAGCGAGCGTCCTATGGGCACTCTTCCATCTCAGGAAACGTCGCTGAGCCCGTCAGGCAGCGCGCGCAAGCCCCCGTTCACCGGCCGAGCAGGGCAACGCGCGGCCGTTTCCGATGCGGTTGACCGCCGCCTGCATTCAGCCTATTGCGTGCCCTCCCGCGCCGCAGGGGCCGCATAGGCCGTCGCACGCGGGCTCCAGGCTCGTCCGCCGCGCGGGGGCCTTGGTGGGGGATAGTTTAACGGTAGAACGGTGGACTCTGACTCCTCTAGTCCTGGTTCGAATCCAGGTCCCCCAGCCACCTGAAGTCCTAAGCCCTTCCGATCAATTGAGCGTCTCGCAAAGCCGCCCTGCGGACTGAGCCTGTTGCTACAAAGCCTGTCCGGAGGATGGCGAAGGGGCTGTCCTGACCAGCGGGCTTCGGACCGGGCTGATGGTTAGGATCGGCCAGGAGCGTCGGCCGGCCCCCTCCTCGGAGCATCCCGCGCCGTCAGCGTAACGAACCAGCGGGAGAGCGACGCACCCGGCGGCCTCCGCGGGGAACCGGCGGGCGGATGCCGCGATTGGCCATGCCAAACGGTGTCGACCGTCACGGCGGCGCGTCAGGAAGGAAGTCGCGGATGAAGATGTCGATTCTGCAGGATCATCAGCTGGCCCAGGCGCGGCATGTGCCCGACGAGACCAGGCGGACTCATACCGTCCAAGCCACGAAGCGGATTGCGCGGGTCCCGGAATGCCGCGATGCCGGACGGCAGCGCCCCGGCGCGCAGGCTGCGAGCATCGGATCCGCGAGCGAGCCGTTCGAGGGGTTCGGTTCCTTCTCCTGATGCTCGCCGCGGGGAGGCGGAGCGCCGGCCGGTGACGCTCCGGCGCACCCGGGCCGCCCGCCTGCGCACCCTCCATCACGGCTCGGGATCGTCGCGCGCGTGAGAGCGTGGGAGGGCGCGGACATGCGGGGCGCGAGGCGCAGCCCGAGAGGCTGACGAGGCGATCGCCCCTGGAAGCGCCTAGATCCGCGCGCCCTCATCGCTCGGCCGCCTCCCGCACCGGAACTTCTCCACGCGCCAGCGATCGTGTGTCCGCTGCCACTGCGCCATCCGCGGCTGGGCGACCGTGAGGCATTGCTGCGGTGTCCATACATCCTCCGAGAAGGTGTGGATGCGGGTTACGCAATGCGCCGGATTCGCTGTCAGGCAGGTCAGAAAATACAGGCTGTAGAACATCGGCCATCCATTCCGTTCGTGATGGCGTTCCGCTCCCCGTAGAATTGGTCTCTCTGCCCCCTCCCCGCCCGCAACGGCCGGGATGATCCGAGCGCGGAGACCGCCATGGAAGCCCCGTCATGCCGGAGGCTCCCGCCGTCGGGTCAGAAGGCGAGGACCTCGCCCTCCTGCGGCTTCTCCTTGGCGGTGTCCGGGATGATGATGCCGCCTTTGGTCCGCTCCTCGCCCTTGATGCGGCGCAGGAGCACGCGGTCGTGCAGGGGCCGAAACGCCATGGGTCTCCAAAACTCCTGTCGCGATTGCCTGCGGCCCGACCGTTTCGAGCGGCGGTCCGTCTCGCACAGGCTCTCCACGAACGTTCGTTAAGTCAACAAGATTGTTCTTTTTAAAGAACGCACTCGGCGAGGGTGACGTGGTCTCCCGCGGTCTTATGGCGAGACGATTCATATCTTGCGCGACGCGACCCTCCCTCGATTCGGCGCTCGCCTCCCCTATCCCAAGGCGACGGCTGCCGTCGGGATCGCCGGTGCGCGCGGTTGGGCGGCTCACCGGCTTGAGAGGTGGGGCCGGATGATCGCCAGCATCCGCTCCGCCGAGGTTCCGGGCGGAAAGAAGCCGAGATAGGTCCCGGCTCGGTCCATCAGGTAGACGAAGGCGGAGTGATCGATCGTGTAGCTGCCGTCGGGCCGCGCGACCCGCTCGTAGAAGACCTTGTAGGCGTCGGCCGCCTCCCGGATCGACTCGAGACACCCTGTCAGCCCGATCAGGCGCGGATGGAAGTTCGGAACGTACTCCGCCAGGAGGGCAGTGGTGTCGCGGTCGGGATCGAGGGTTATGAAGACCGGCTGCAGCGCCTCCCCCTCCGCACCCAGTAGGTCCAGAGCGCGGGCGATCTCCTGCAGATCGGTCGGGCAGACATCGGGACAGGACGTGAAGCCGAAATAGAGGAGCAGCAGACGGCCGCGAAAATCGGCGTCGGTGCGGGTGCGCCCGTTCTGGTCGACGAGGGCGAAGCGGCCGCCGACCGGCTCACGGTTCCACATCAGCACGTCCATCAACGCGGCGGCGGAGCGGCGCTGCCCGCCTTCGTCCCCGGCTGGAAGCGCGCAGGGGTGGCCGAGCAGCAGCAAGGCGAGCGCGGCCGCTCTACGCACCGAAGACGAGCCGGCTGCCGGTGGTCGGGACGATGATGTTGGCCGGCAACTGCGCCTGTGCTTCGAGCGCGAAGTTCAGGCCGCTGCAATGCATCGGGATGACGACGTCGGGCGCGAGATTCCGGATCTCGGCGACGACCTGCGTGAGGTAATCCTTCGGCGCCGGGCCGAGATGGAAGCCTCCGACGATGGCGTGGACCTTCTCGACGCCCGAGATCGCCTGCGCTTGGCGGACCGAGTTGACGATCCCGACATGCCCGCAGGAACTGATGACGACGAGCCCCCTGCCCTTCACGTTGAAGCAGGTGGCGTGCTCGTGGACATGCTCGTCCGGAATCACCTTTCCCTGGAGTTCGGCAGGCGAGTAGTGGCTCGCATCGCAGCCGAGGCCGTCCTTGATGCCGCGCTCCACGAAGGTGTTCGGCAGGATCCGCTCGATGGAGGAGCGCTTGATCTGCCCGGTCGTGAAGGCATGGCCGGCTACGACGGTCGGCGTCTCGCACAGCACGGTGCGCACCTTCTGGGCCGCCAGATCCCGCCGGTCGAGCTGGCCGAAATCGGTAAATTGTCCCTGCACGCCCGCAGGGCTCAAGCGATGGCAGAAATTGTCCTCGCCGCCGGCATAGAGCTTGAGATCGGGCGCCAGCACGGCCCGATACCTGTCGAGGAACCCGGTCAGTCCGCCGTAATGGTCGTGGTGGCCGTGGCTGACGATCAGGGCGTCGACCTTCGTCGGATCGACCTTCAGGATCTCGATATTGTTGAGAAGGGCCTCGGGGCTGTAGCCGAAATCGAGCAGGATCGTGCGGGCTTCGTCCGCGCGCTGCGATTCCAGGAAGAGCGACAATCCCCACTGATTGTGGAGGACCTTGCGGTAATCGCTGCCGCGGCCGCTGCCCGGCGGCTGATGGACCACGCCCTGAACCGTGCTGGGCTTCAGAAACTGATCGTGGGCCGAATCGATGAGGACCCGTAGACTCAGCGTGTCGACGCCCGGCACCTCGATCGGCGCGGCGCTCGCGATCTCGATACAGGAGAACCCGCCCGTGGCGCCGGCGGCGAGCGCCGCCGACATCGTCAGGAAGCGGCGCCTATCGACGTTCGCGGCCATGTCGATCCGTTTCCCTCTTCGTTCGACAATTCCTTGTCCGATATTGGATCCTAGCCGAGCTGATCCGGAACGAATTTCTTTCTTTCTGCCGTCGACAGGCAAAGTCTCACGTCGCGCGCATCGCGCGGAAAGGATTATGCCGTCCCCTGCTCTCAGCGGCCGGACCTTTTCGACTTGCGCAGATCAGCGCGCACCCCTCGACCTACGCGTCCGGAACAGACACGGCGCAGAACATTCTCCAGCCCGCCGCCGTGCGGGGTCTTTCTTCCCGGGACCGCCCGATCTTTGAATTCCGGTTTCATTGATCTGGCTGGCCAGCCTCGGCCATCCTCTGCGCCACGCGGCCCGTCGGTGCCGGTCCCCGGCCATCGTCCGCCGGGGCGGCCGGGCTGCGCCCAGTTCGCGGATCGATGCCCAGTTCCCGCTCCCTCCTGACGCTCCAGGGCGTCGCCTACCGGTACGGCGCGAGCCCCATCCTCGATGCCGTGGATCTCGCGGTCGCGCCGGGCGAGCGCGTCGGCATCCTCGGCCGCTCCGGCGTCGGCAAGTCGACGCTCCTGCAGATCCTCGCCGGCCTCGCCGCGCCCTCGGCGGGCCGCGTGCGGCTCGCCGGCGCGGCCGTGACGGGACCGGTGCCAGGTTGCACGGTGATGTTTCAGCGCCCCGCCCTTCTGCCCTGGGCGAGCATCCTCGACAACGTGCTGCTGCCCGCCCGGCTCGCGGGCCGGCTCGGGCGCGACCGGGCCCGCTGCACGGCGGAGGCGCAGAATCTCCTCGACAATCTCGGCCTCGGCGAGCGGGCATCGGCCAAGCCGCATCAGCTCTCGGGCGGCCAGCAGCAGCGGGTCGCGCTCGCCCGCGCGCTCGCGAGCGCGCCGCGGATCCTGCTCCTCGACGAGCCGTTCTCGGCGCTCGACCCGGAGATGCGGGCGAGCCTGCGCGCCGACGTGCTGCGGCTCGCGCACGAGCGCGGCCTCACCCTCATCATCGTCACCCACGATCTCGCGGACGTCGCGGCGCTCGCCGAGCGGGCGGTGCTCCTCGGCGGCCGGCCCGCGCGGGTCGTCGCCGACATCCCCCTCGGGGTCGATGCCGAGGCCGAGCTGCGCCGACGCCTCGGCCCCTCCCCCGACCAGACGGGCCGCGCCGCGGCCTGAACCGAGACCCTGAGCGTATGACCGCCCCCGACGATCTCTCCGCCCTGTGGACGCACGAATGGGCGCGCGCCGACTGGACGCGCCGCGCCACCCTCGACGCCCTGGCCCGCGGCGGCCTCGCCGCGCTCCTCGGCGGCGGGGGCCTCGCCCTCTCGGGCGGGCGGGTGCACGCGGCCGACGACGGCACCGTGCGCATCGGCTACCTGCCGATCACCGATGCGACCGCGCTTCTGGTGGCCCACGCCAAGGGCTTCTTCGAGGAGGCCGGGCTCAAGGTCGCCGAGCCGACGCCCGTGCGCTCGTGGTCGGCGCTGGTCGAGGGATTCGCGGCGGGCAAGTTCAACCTCGTCCACCTGCTGAAGCCCATCCCGGTCTGGATGCGCTACAACAACAAGTTCCCGGTGAAGATCCTGGCCTGGGCCCACACCAACGGCTCCGGCATCGTCGTCGGGGGCAAGAGCGGCATCACCGACTTCCGGGGGCTCGGGGGCAAGCGCGTCGCGGTGCCCTACTGGTACTCGATGCACAACGTCGTGCTGCAATACGCGCTTCGGGAATCCGGTGTTGTCCCCGTGATCCGGGGCGAGGCGGGCGCGGGCGAGTGCGCCCTGCAGATCCTGCCCCCGCCCGAGATGCCGGCGGCGTTGGCGGCCGGCAAGATCGACGGCTACATCGTCGCCGAACCCTTCAATGCTCTCGGCGAGATCAAGGCCGGGGCGCGGATGCTGCGCTTCACCGGCGACATCTGGAAGAACCATCCCTGCTGTGTCGTCGTCGCCCACGAGCGGCAGGTCACCGCCAATCCGGAATGGACGGGCAAGGCGGTCGACGCGATCGTGCGGGCGCAGGCCCATTGCATGAAGAACCGCGAGGAGGTCGCCCGCCTGATCTCGAAGGACGGGCGCGGCTACCTGCCGATGCCGGCCGAGGTGGTGGTGAAGGCCATGACCGATTACGGGCCGGCCTACGAGGCGAGCGGG
>NZ_SMNT01000162.1 GCF_004348265.1 Methylobacterium segetis | reverse complement strand
AGGCCGCCGAGGCTTCCATATCGAGGCCGCCGGTGCACCCAGTAGGTCGGCGAGATGAGGCTGCCGTCCGGCCGCACGACCTCCATATCCGAGTAGCAGCAGGCGTGATCGACGCCCTCCGCAACCGCGACCTGGCGGGCAAGGCGTTCGGGAAGCCAGACGTCGTCCTGATCGCTGAAGGCGACGAAGCCGCAGCTGTCCGGAAGGGACGCGCAGGCCCGTTCGAAATTGCGATAGAAGCCGAGCCTGGGGCCGGGCGGCAGGAGGTGGAACCGCGAGTCGCCGTCGATCGTCTCGGCGATCGCGCGCAGCACATCCGGCCTCGATTGATCGTCCGAGATGACGCAGATCCAGTCGCGATGGGTCTGCGCGCGGATCGATGCGATCTGCCGGGCGAACAGGGCGGGATCGGGGTTGTGGGTCGCCATGGCGATGCCGACCCGTCCCAGCGCGCGGTTCTCTCCCGTGGGTTCCGCAACCGGCTCGGCCCTGATCAGATCGACCGCGGCGAGGCGGATCTCGCTCGAAGCTCCGTCACCCCAGTTCACGGTCGCTTCGAGAAACGCCGCCCCGTTGCTCAGGCCCGGGTCCGGCGGAAACACCGCCGAGAGGTAGAAGCCGCCGTCGATGCGATCGCCGATTCCGGCTTCCGTCGGCCCGAGCAGACCGTCCTGGAGGAAGAGGCGGCTGACCTCGACGGTCCGGCCACCCTGAACGAGGCGCAGGTGCAGGGAGGCGACGCGCTCAGCGCGATCGTGGACGAAGCCGCGCAGGCCGAGTGCCGCTCCGCGTGCCGACAGGACGACGGGAGACACGCCCCGGTCCAGCGAGATCCAGAGGTCTCTCTCCATCATGATTCATGACCGCCCCGCGGGCGTTCGGAGCGGCGGAAGGTCCGCACGGTGACGTGTCCCGTATCCCTGTCTGGCCGAAGCCGGCGTGGCGACCCCGGTAGGGCTCGAACCTACGACCTGCCGCTTAGAAGTAACAGAATCGCGTCGTAGCTCGGTTCTGCGGGACTGCACAAGGGCAGACGAAATTTCACAAAATCATACGGCCGCACGTCGGCCGGCTTGTCCCTGCCCTCCGTGCAATCGCACTCAGACCCGTTCGAATTTATCGAATGGCGTAGCGCCCCGTAAGTGTAACCCCAGCAGCAACCGCGGCCCTTTCCTGCCAGCACGGCTCTTACTCGGCCGTTCTGAAGGCCCGAGCTGACCCGAAGCGGGCTGTGAAAAGATCTGCTTACGGGCAGTCCGATCGAGTGGGCCTAAGCGACCGATGATGGCCGCGAGCGGAACTTCCGCTTTCCGCAGCAGAGCCGCAGAAGCGGACCTCCGCATGACTCAGGCGGGCGCCTCACAGCGGCCCGAAATGGCTCCTCCGGCGCACGTGAGGAAGGTCATCTCCCAAGTGAGCACAGGTGCCAGAGGCAAGCTCGTCCACCATTGCTTCAGCGATCTCGGCGACGGCGCGGATTTCGGCTAAAAGGAGTTCCGCGGCGGCCTTGAGATGAAGAGCCACGGACATCCGCGGCCTCAGATGCGCCTTTGCTCAGAGGCCGCGCGGTGATCGGGACGGGCGCCACAAGACCGATGACTCACATCGATGTCCGCTGGGCGGGTGCGCGCAAATCGATGCGTCCGTTGAACTGAAGGCGCTCTAGCGGACGCGCTTTTGGCCCGCTTTCCATGTGTCTGCTGCGGCATACCCCAGCGGCCAAAGCGAGCTCTGCACGAAACGCACAGCTACTCCGGCAGGCTCTGGATCGGCGAGTTCAGCTTGCTTCAATCACCCTGTGGTGGAAGTTGGTTACACCGATGATCCCCTCTCGCTCTACCCTGATCATGGCTGTCCCCAGACAGGAAACACTGCTGGAAGCTGCGACCCGACACATTACCGAGGCCGAACAGCGCCGGGTGTCCCAGCTCAGATTGATCGCCGATCTCACAGGCCGAGAGCAGGCGTGCGCCCGGAAAGTTCTGACCGAGATTGAGCGAACGCTTGCGGTTGCCCGCGCCTTTCGATCGATCCTCCTTAGCCTTGAGGACGATGCCTGACTGCGCTCACGATCCGCCTGGACGAAGCCGTCCGCTCAGCGACATCGCGGGGTGAGGGCAGGGTCAGGTCGCTGCCTGGAACGCGGCTAGGGGGGCCTCGACGTTGCAGACGAGCCCGGTTGGCTCGAACGCCAGCGTGATGTTCCCACCTACAGCGCCAGCGAGACCGCGCTCGATCAGGCGTGAGCCGAAACCCTTGCGGCTCGGTGGTGTGACGGGCGGACCGCCCTGCTCTGCCCAGCACAGCCGGACCAACGGCTCAACTTCAGTCTGATCGATGGTCCAGAGGAGCACGACCTGGCCGCCCGCGGTCGACAACGCTCCATATTTGGCAGCGTTGGTGCCGAGTTCGTGCAGCATCAGTGACAGCGAGAGGGCCGCGCTCGGCCCGGTGTGCACCTCTGGCCCGGAGATTTGGAAGCGGCCGGGCTGCCCGTCGTCGTGCAACGCGACAGCTGACCTGACCACCTCCGCAAGGCTCGCCCCCTTGTATTCGTGCTCCAGCAGGATGTCGTGCCCCTTGCCCAACGCGATCAGGCGCGCAGCCAGCGTCTCTCGCGCTTGCTCCAAGTCGGTGGCATTGCGCATCGTTTGCATGGTGATGGCCTGCACCATCGCCAGCAGGTTCTTCATCCGGTGGCTCAGCTCACGATTCAGTACCGCCTGCTGCTCTTCCGCCTGCACACGTCGGATTGCGCCACGTGCGCGATCGGCCACGGCCTGGACGAAGGTGACGTCCTGAGACGACCAGGTGTAGGCGGCACCTTTCGTGACGAAGAACGAGGCCACCAGCCGGCCGTGCTCCAGCACCGGCAAGTTCAGCAGCGCGCGAGCATTGATGTCGATGAGAGCCGCTGCGTCCGCGGCCGTGCGAGGGTCGTGCTCGGCATCTGCGATGATCACGACCTCGCCGGCGAGCAGGTTCTCGATGTAGGAGCCGTAGTCTCGGAACTGATGCAAGCCCGCGACGCTGGGTAGACCCGCTCGCGCCCAGTCCTGCGCGACCATGATGGCCTCCTGCACGGGGTCGACTGCGGAGTAGCCGGCCCGGTCGGCACCCAGTGTGTGGCCCATGATCTCGGCGGTGGCAGCGACGATCGCCGGCTCGTCGTCGAGATCGCGCAGCCGGTCACCCAACTCGATCAGAGCGGCCTGACGCAACTCGTTCTGTTTGCGCCGCGTGATGTTTAGGAATAGCGAGGCAAAGCACTCACCCTCATCCTTGCGGGTGCGCACCTCGAACCAGCGGCCGAGCGCCGGCACGTGGGTCTCGAAGGTGATCGGTTCGCCCGTGTCGACGACGCGGGCATAGGTATCGATCACCTCTTGCTGGATCGAGGGGATCACCTCCCGGACCGTGCGGCCGCTGCTGCTGATTGGAAGCCCGGTCTGGGTCGCGAAGGCGGGATTAAGCTCCAGGAAGCGGAAGTCGCATGCGTGGCCAGCTTCGTCGCGGATGATCTCGCCCCGGTGGAAGCCCTCCTGCATGCCGGTGAACAGGCCACGCCAGCGGGCCTCGCTGTCGGTGAGCTGCTGTTCGGTGGCCTTGCGCTGGGTGATGTCGCGCACCGTCATCACGGCGCCGTTCGACTGCCCTGCCTGACTGACCGTGGCGCTGGTCGCCAGGACCGAGCGGGATGACCCGTGCTTGTGGAAGAACACGTCCTCGTGGTCGCGGATCGTCTCACCGCGACGGAGACTCTGCACGAACGGGCACTCCTCGGTCGAATATGGCTGACCATCGGGGTGGCTGTGATGCAGGAGTTGGTGTAGGTCCTGGCCGAGCATCTCGTCAGCGCGCCAGCCGAACATCTGCTCGGCCGCGGGATTCGCGAACGTGATCCGGCCGGCGCTGTCCAGCTGGAACACAGCCTCGCCGATGTGATCGGTGACCGTCTGCAGCGTCTGGCGCTGCTCGCTCATGACATCGCTGGCCAAGCGCTCGCGGGTGCGGTCGCGCAAGATCTTGAGGTAGCCCTCGTGGTTTCCGCTGAGTTCATCGAACAGCGGCACCATAGAGCCGCTCGCCCAGAAGCGGCGGCCGTCCTTGCACACATGCCAGCGCTCGTCGGCAGCGCGGCCCTTCTCGCGTGCGCAGGCCAGCTCCTGCTCCGGCACGCCGTCGGCCCGATCCTCGGGCGTGAAGATGATATGACCTGGGTCGCCGAGGGCCTCGGCCTCGGTCCAGCCGAACACAGCCTCGGCACCGTTGTTCCAGCTGCTGATCCGCCCCTTCAGGTCAAGGGTGAGGATCGCGAACTCCGTGGCGCTGTCGAGGATCGTCTCCAAGAAGCGCTCGCGTGCCGAGAACGGCAGAGGAGACCTACTTGCCATTGGCGACCAGGCTCGGTCCTGACCGTGCAGCGAGCTGAGCGGGCTCATGCGAGGGCAGCACAGCGCTCACGGCAGTCTCGCGGTGCTCTTGGACCTGGAGGAGCCGCAAGGCGGCGCGCATCACCTCGCTGTTGCTACGATAGCGGCCGGAGGACACGCACGCGCCGACGAAGGCCTCCAGCTCGGGCGTGAGCGACACATTCATCGTCTTGCGGTGGGGCATCTTAGCGGCATGCCGGCACGCCGGCCCTGTGTCAATGATCGTTACACTTGAGGGAGTCCACTGAAGCACACCTCAATGATCAAGATCGAGCATGCGCGGGATGCATGACTGTTTTGGAAAGGTCTTAGATGCCGAGCGCCCCCGCGTTTGCTCGGAACGCTCGCGACGCGGGTCTCTGCCTAGGCGCTGACTTCAGTCCCGCCGCTGGCGCTCCATAACGTCCGACCTCCGAGTGGTTCTACAGCCCAGGTCCGTTCTGGAGGCATGTTCAAATTGGCGCTTCGCATCAACCAGTAAGCGGTGCATCTGCAGAGCCTTTGGGCTGAAGTAGAACCCTCGCTGGGGCCGCGACGGCAGCGAGTATGAGGTATTCTCAACCTGTTAAGCACGTCGTCTTAATTTGCCTTGAGCCAGCAGAAATTTATCGCTGATTCCAGAAGATCCAGCATGGTTGCCGTGTGATCTGAGGAGCTCGGCGGCGATGGACGTGAAACTTGCCACTGTAGAGGACGGACCCGGCGGTCTGCGTCTGTCCGAGCTGCTCGGCGCGCTGAGTCACGCGCTCGACCTGACGGAGGGACAGCCTGCCGGCCACTGCGTGCGCTCGACTTGGATCGCCATGCATGTCGGGCGCGAGTTGGGGCTGCCGCAGATGCAGCTCTGGGAGCTCTACTACACCGTGATGCTGAAAGACCTCGGCTGCTCGAGCAACGCGGCCCGCATCTGCGAGCTCTATCTGTCCGACGATCTCGGCTTCAAACGCGATTTCAAGACCGTCAGCGACAGCCTGCCGAAGGTGCTCGGCTTCGTCTTCTCGCACACGGGCCTCAAGGCAGGATTGGCCGAGCGATTCAGAGCGATCCTCAACATCCTTCAGAACGGCGGCGAGATCGTTGATGACCTGATCCAGACCCGCTGCCAGAGGGGCGCTGAGATTGCAGCGCGCCTGCGCTTTCCGGCATCCGTCTGCAATGCCATCCATGCACTCGACGAGCACTGGGACGGGAAAGGCCGACCCGACCACTTGGCGGGATCGGCCATACCTCTCTACGCCCGCATCGCGCTACTCGCGCAGGTCGTGGATGTGTTCCACACCGCGGCTGGTCGAGAGGCGGCGCTGGCTGAAGTTCGCGCCCGAGCAGGAGCTTGGTTCGATCCGCACGTTGTTGCCTGCCTTGAGCGCGTCGCCGAAGGCGAGGTCTTCTGGCAGACCCTCGGCTCGGACAATATCGAGCGCGCTGTGGCGGCTCTTGAGCCGGCCCAGAGCCTGATTGTCGTCGATGAGGAGTACCTCGACGACATCGCGCGTGCCTTCGCGCAGGTGATCGACACGAAGAGCCCCTTCACCTCGGGGCACTCTGAGCGCGTGGCGGTATACACTGACCTGATCGCGGCAGAGCTGGGCTACAGCTCGGAGCGGCGGCGCTGGCTCAGGCGAGCGGCCCTCCTGCACGACATCGGCAAGCTCGGCGTCTCAAACTCCATCCTCGACAAGAACGGAAAGCTCGACGAGCAGGAGTGGCGCGACATGCGCAACCATGCCTCGCTGTCGGAAGGCATTCTGGCCCGGGTGAGTGCGTTTTGCGACATGGCGCGGATCGGTGGCGGGCACCACGAACGATTGGACGGCAAAGGCTATCCGCGGGGATTGGCGGGCGACGAGATCGAGCCTGAAACCCGCATCGTGTCGGTTGCCGACGTGTTCGATGCACTGACGGCGAACCGCCCCTACCGGGCAGCGATGCCGACTGAACGAGCGCTTGAGATCATGCGGGCTGACGTCGGCACCGCGTTTGATCCCGTCTGCTTTGCCGCTCTGGAGCGGGTGCTTGCAGCCGTGGAAGGTGATCTCAGTCGGGCAGCCTGAGTGTTCAGAAGCTGCGGTCCGGCTGGCGTGAGGCACGCCAGCCGGATCCCTCAAGGTCAGACAGCCCCGAGTGCGACCCTGTCGAGGCTGCGGCTGATGCTGGCCACGCCCCCGGCTGCCGTTTGCATGTTTGCCGAGATCTCGCGGGTCACCGCGCTCTGCTCCTCGATCGCGCTTGCCACGCCCGTCACGTAGCTCTGCACCGTCGCCACCGTCGAGCTGATCGCCGCCAGAAGCCCGACCACATCACCCGACACGCGCTGCATCTCCACGATCTGGTCCGAGATCCGCGCCGTCGCACCCGTCGTTTGACTGGCGAGCGCCTTCACCTCACCGGCCACGACCGCGAAGCCCTTGCCCGCCTCGCCGGCCCGGGCCGACTCGATCGTGGCGTTGAGCGCCAGAAGGTTGATCTGCTCGGCGACCTTGGTGATCGTCTGCACCACCCCATCCATCGCCCGCGCCGCATCCTGCAACTGTGTGGTCGCCCGGTCGGCGGCGAGCGTGCGGGTGTGGATGTCGTCCACGGCGGCCTTCGATTGCGCCATGTTCCCGCTGATCTCGGTGACGGAGGCGCTCATCTCCTCAGCGGCCGACGCTACCGCCTGCACGTTGTCGAGGGTCTGCTTCGTCGCCTCAGTGGCCTCGAGCCGCGCCTGAACGCTCGCCGTGATGTCGGAGGCGTACTTCACGACCTTGAACGGCGTGCCGTTCATGTCGAAGATCGGGTTGTAGGTGGCCTGCAGCCAGATCTCGCGACCCTGGCGCCCACGCCGCCTGTAGACGCCCGCCTTGAACTCGCCCCGGCTCAGATCGGTCCAGAAGGCCTGATACTCGCGGCTGTCCGCGTGCTCAGGCTCGACGAACATCCGGTGGTGCTGGCCCTGGATCTCAGCGAGGCTGTAGCCGACCGTCTCGAGGAAGTTCTCGTTGGCGTCGAGGATGGTACCGTCCACCGCGAAGGCGATCACCGCCTGCGAGCGGCCGATCGCCTGGATCTGCCCGTTGACGTCGGCGGCGTGCAGCTTCTGGGTGGTGACGTCGGTGGCGCACTTGATCACCTTGAAGGGGCGCCCAGAGGCATCGAAGACCGGATTGTAGCTCGCCTGCAGCCAGATCTCGCGGCC
>NZ_SMNT01000161.1 GCF_004348265.1 Methylobacterium segetis | reverse complement strand
CGCCGCCGCCGCTCGGCAGGGTGCCGGCGTGGTTGCCCGAGGCCGGCAAGGTGCCGGCATGGTTGTCCGAGGCCGGCAAGGTGCCGGCATGGTTGTCCGAGGCCGGCAAGGTGCCGGCATGGGACTCGAAGATCTGCACGGCGTCGGCCCCGGCGCGGAGCTGGCGCACGAGGTACTCGGTCTGCACGGCGACGAGCCGGTCGATCAGCGCGTCGACGAGGGCCGTGTCGCTCTCCGCGAGCGCCCGGGCGGGGGCGAGGTCGGGCGTGCCGCGGCCTCCGATCATGTAGCTCGCCACCGTCCAGGGCGCGCCGCAGAAGCCCAGCAGCGTCGTCTCGGCGGGCAGCTCCCGGCGCAGCCGCGCGACGGTCTCGAAGATGGGCGCGAGGTGCTCGAACACGGCCGGGTCGTCGGCCGCCCGCAGCCGCTCGAACTCCGCCCGCCCGCGCAACGGATCGAGGCGCGGCCCCTCCCCTTCGACGAAGCGCACGTCCTGCCCGAGGGCGTGGGGCACGACGAGGATGTCCGAGAACAGGATCGACGCCTCGAAGCCGAAGCGGCGGATCGGCTGCAGCGTCACTTCGACGGCGAAGTCGGGGCTGTAGCAGAGGTCGAGGAAGGAGCCGGCCTCCGCCCGCGTCTCGCGGTATTCGGGCAGGTAGCGCCCGGCCTGGCGCATCATCCAGGCGGGCGGCGGCGAGACCGCCTCGCCCGAGAGCACGCGCAGGACCTTGCGGTCCACTGGGTTCACCTCGGCCATCTCGCCTCCCCCCGCATCCCTCTCCGCGTCGATCCGCGGGAGGCGCTGTCCGTCCGAAAACCTCTCGGGTCCGAAGACCTCTCGGGTCCGAAGACCTCTCGGGTCCGAAGACCTCTTGGGCCCGAAAACCTCTCGGGTCCAAGACCCCCTCGGGTCCGGACGTCCGTCGGGACGGCCCGTCGCACGGTCGCGACGCGTCCATCCCCACCCCGGCCCTCTTCAAAGAAAGAGAGATTCTAGGACTCTGTTTTTTCTCTTGGCGGCTGGATCGCGGGATCGCAACCGCGTCCACAGGCCGTCCCCGCCGCGACGGCGTTAAGAGGGCTTTAACAGATCCGATCTAATGTCGGCGATAGGGCAGTCTCGCCAGCGGCTTGGATCGCGGGGTGGGCCGATGCGCCGACGGATGTCCCGGATTCTCCCATCGGGGCCGATTCCGCGCGCCCTCATGACGCGCTGTTGACGGCGGAGTCGATGACTTCGGGGCCGCCCGCGCTGGACCGTGGCGGCGGGCCGTCTTATCCACACTCATCGACTCCCTGACGGCGCGCGGTGGACAAGGCCCGATCCATGCCTCTTCGGTCCCTGCCTCTGCTTCGCCCGGAGGAGACACGGACCGGATGAGCCGCAGCTACTTTCACCTCCACCTCGTCTCGGACTCGACGGGCGAGACGCTGATCAATGTCGGGCGCGCCGCCGCCGCCCAGTACGAGGGCGTCTCGGCGATCGAGCACGTCTACCCGCTGGTGCGCTCGGCCGCGCAGCTGGAGCGGGTCATCTCCGAGATCGAGGCGGCGCCGGGCCTCGTCCTGTTCACGCTGGTCGCGCACGAGCTCGTCGACCGGCTGGAGGCCGCCTGCCGGGAATCCGGCTCGCCCTGCCTCTCCGTGCTGCAGCCCGTGCACGCCCTGCTGCAATCCTATCTCGGCGCGCAGACCAATGCCCGGCCGGGCGCGCAGCACATGCTGAACGCGGAGTATTTCAAGCGCATCGACGCGATGAACTTCACGCTCGCCCACGACGACGGCAACCTGCCGGACAATCTCGAGGAGGCCGACGTCGTCCTGATCGGGGTGAGCCGCACCTCGAAGACGCCGACCTCGATCTACCTCGCCAATCGCGGGCTGAAGACCACCAACATCCCCCTCGTGCCGGGCATGCCGCTGCCGCCGGCGCTCGAGCAGGTGCGGCGGCCCCTGGTGGTCGGCCTCATCGCCAGCCCCGAGCGCATCGTGCAGATCCGCCAGAACCGGCTCCTCAGCCTGAAGGCGGACGATTCCTCCCTCTACGTCGACCGCGACGCCGTGGCCGACGAGGTCGCCACCTCGCGCCGCCTCTGCGCCAAGCACCGCTGGCCGACGATCGACGTCACCCGCCGCTCGATCGAGGAGACGGCCGCGGCCATCCTCGACCTCTACCGCGAGCACCGGCTGCGCTTCATCGCGAGCTGAGGGGAGGCGCGAGGTAACCCCCTCTCCCGTTCGGGAGAGGGTTGGCGTGAGGGATGCGCCGTATCCGGACACGTCGCACCCCTCGCCCGGTGCGCTGCCGCGAAACCGGCCTTTCCCGGACGGGAGAGGTGGGGCCGCCCCTTTCCGCGCCGACGCGTGGCCCGATCGCGGCTGCCGCACCTACGAAGGCCGGTCTCAAATGATGTTGTCGTGCGCACCCGCACATCAGTATCCCTGATGCCGGCCGCCGCCGGGATCAGTCACGGCACGGCCTTATTCGCTCCCGAACACTGGTCCGGCCCGACACGAAGGAGCCTCAGACCATGAGCCCGATCCTGAACGACGCGCCGGCCGCGCCCGCCCTCGCCTTCCGGCAGGCGGTGCCGACCCATGGCTGCGGCGGATTCCCCAAGGCGCTGCGCGACGTCACCGAGGCCCGCCGCGCGGTCGAGCGCGAGCGCCTGCCGCTGATCCGCTCGAATGCCGGCTGGCTCGCGGTCTACAATCGCCTCCTCGTCGCCCAGGCGAGCGGCAGCGAGGCCGATATCGAGGCGGCGCGGGGCGCCCTCGCCGAGGCGCTCGAGGCCGATTCGACGCCGCACCGGGCCGCCTGACCGCCCGAACCTTGCGGGGCCGGCCCGATCGGTGACACATCCGGGCGATGGATCGCGCCGCCACCGCCTGGGCCCTCCCCGCCCCGCTCCTCCTCGCCTCGACGAGCCCGACGCGGCGCCTGCTCCTGGAGAGCGCGGCGCTCCCCGTCGAGACCGAGAGCCCCGGCGTCGACGAGCGCGCCGTCGAGCGGGAGGCCGCTCGCCTCGCGCCGGCCGAGCTCGCGGGGCGCCTCGCCGCGGCGAAATGCGCCGCGGTGGCCGCCCGTCACCCCGACCGGATCGTCGTCGGCGCCGATCAGGTGCTCGACCTCGACGGCGAGGTCTTCCACAAGCCCGCCGACCCGGCGGCCGCCCGCGCCCAGCTCGGCCGCCTCGCCGGGCGCAGCCACGCCCTCCACGCGGCGGTGGCGATCGGGGCGGATGGGCGCGTCGCCGAGAGCTTCGTCGAGACGGCCCGCCTGACGCTGCGCCCCCTCGATGCCGCGGCGATCGCGGCCTATGTGGAGCTCGCCGGCGCGGCCCGCGTGACCGCGAGCGTCGGCGCCTACCAGCTCGAGGGGCTCGGCATCCACCTGTTCTCGGAGATCGCGGGCGACCACAGCACGATCCTCGGCCTGCCGCTCCTGCCCCTCCTCGCCCGCCTGCGCGCCCGCGGGTGCCTGCGCCTGTGACCGTGAGCCCGCTTCGAGGATCCCGGACGTGACCGGACACGCACACGAACCCGGCCTGACCGGCCCTGATCGCGATCAACGCGGGACGGCGTCGAATCGTGATCCCTGCGATCACGATCATGATCGCGATCACCACAACCACAAGCATGATCACGGGCATGGCCACGGCCACGGGCATGGTCACGCGCCGACGAGCTTCGGGCGGGCCTTCGCCATCGGCATCGGCCTGAACGCGGCCTTCGTCGCGATCGAGGCGGGCTACGGCTTCGCCGCCAACGCCATGTCCCTGGTGGCCGATGCGGGGCACAACCTGTCGGACGTTCTCGGCCTCCTCGTCGCCTGGGTCGCCTCCGTGCTGGTCCGGCGCCGGGCCAGCGCGCGCTACACCTACGGGTTGCGCGGCTCCTCGATCCTGGCGGCCCTGTTCAACGCCGTCTTCCTCCTCGTCGCCACCGGGGCGATCCTCTGGGAGGCGCTCGCCCGCCTCCTCCACCCCGAACCCGTGGCCGGCGTGACCGTGATGGTGGTGGCCGCCATCGGCATCCTCGTGAACGGGTGCACGGCCTGGTTGTTCGCGTCGGGAGCCAAGGGCGACATCAACATCCGCGGCGCCTTCCTGCACATGGCCGCCGACGCCGCCGTCTCGGCCGGCGTCGTCGCGGCCGGCCTCCTGATCTGGCTCACCGGGCTCGACTGGATCGACCCCCTCGTCAGCCTCGCCATCGCCGGGCTGATCGTCTGGGCCTCCTGGGGCCTGCTCACCGAGAGCGTCGCCATGGCGCTCTCGGCCGTGCCCCCCGGGATCGAGCCGGAGCGGGTGCGCGACTACCTGCGCGTGCAGCCCGGCGTCGCCGACCTGCACGACCTCCACATCTGGCCCATGAGCACCACCGAGGTGGCGCTGACGGCACACCTTGTGATGGTGGAGGGCCATCCCGGCAACGGCTTCCTGCGGCAGGTCGCGGAGGAGTTGCAGACCCGCTTCGGCATCGCCCACGCCACCCTCCAGATCGAGGAGGCGGGCGGCCCGCCCTGCCCGATCGCGCAGGATTGCGCCCTGTGATAGGCCCCCTCCCGCCCCCTCGCCCCGGAACCCGCGGTCCCGCATGAAGAAGGCCTTCGTCGTCGGCCACCCGATCGCCCATTCGCGCTCGCCGCTGATCCACAACCACTGGCTCGGAATCCACGGCATCGCCGGCTCCTACGAGCGCCTCGACGTCGCCCCCGACGCCTTCCCCGATTTCCTGCGCGCCCTGCCCGATTCGGGATTTGCGGGCGGCAACGTCACGATCCCCCACAAGGAGGCGGCCTTCCGCCTCGCCGACGCGCTGACGCCGCGAGCCGAGCGGATCGGCGCCGTCAACACCCTGATCGTGGGCGCGGACGGGCGGATCCGGGGCGACAACACCGACGCGCCGGGCTTCATCGCCCATCTCGACCAGAGCCTCGGCGCCGACTGGCCGGAGCGGACGGGCGGCACCGCCCTGGTGCTGGGTGCCGGGGGCGCCGCCCGCGCCATCGTCGTCGGCCTCGCCGAGCGCGGCCTCGGGCGCATCCTCATCGCCAATCGGACGCCGGAGCGCGCCGCCACCCTCGTCGGGCTCGCCCCCGGCGCGGCGGAGGCGGTCGCCTGGGAGGACCTGCCGGGCCGCCTCTCCGGGACGGGGCTTCTCGTGAACACCACCTCGCTCGGCATGACCGGCCACCCGCCGCTCGACGTCGACCTCGCCCCCCTCCCCGGCCGGGCGGCGGTCGCCGACATCGTCTACGCGCCGCTGGAGACCCCGCTTCTGGCTGCGGCCCGCGCCCGGGGCCTCGCCGCCGTCGACGGCCTCGGGATGCTGCTGCACCAGGCGGTGCCCGGCTTCGCGGCGTGGTTCGGGGTGCGGCCGGCGGTCACCGAGGCCCTGCGCGCCCGCATCGTCGCGGACCTGCGGCCGGCATGAGCGCGAAGGCGCCCCGCGGCCGGCCCTTCATCCTCGGGCTCACGGGCTCGATCGGCATGGGCAAATCCGCCACCGCCGCGATGTTCGCGGAATGCGGCGTGCCGGTCCACGACGCGGATGCCGCGGTCCACGCCCTCTACGGGCCGGGCGGTGCGGCCGGCCGCGCGATCGGCCAGGCCTTCCCGGGCACGCTCGGCCCGGACGGCGCCGTCGACCGGGCGGCCCTGCGCGCCGCGGTGATCGGCCATCCGGAGCGGCTCGCACGGCTCGAATCCATCGTGCATCCCCTCGTCCGCGAGGCGGAGACCGCCTTCCTGCGCCGACACGCGGACGCGCCCCTCGTCCTCCTCGACATCCCCCTCCTCTACGAGACGGACGGCGCCGCGCGCTGCGACGCCGTCCTCGTGGTGACGGCGCCTCCCGAGGTGCAGCGCGCCCGCGTCCTCGCCCGTCCCGGATTGTCGGAGGCGGATTTCGAGGCGATCCGGGCCAAGCAGATGCCCGACGCCGAGAAGCGGGCGCGGGCCGATTTCGTCATCGACACCAGCCTCGGCTTCGCTCACGCGAAGAAAGATGTGGAACGAATCATTGACCAAGTGGAGAGAGTCACATCCGCCGGATGAGGTCTTCCCGGTTCAAGACACACTGCTCTGCGGGCAAAGATTTACGATTCGTCAACGGCGTCCTCGCCAGGATCAGGATTTAATCCCGGCTTAGGCATGGCGCTCAAGAATCGGCTCCACCTCCATGGAGCTGATTCTCTATGTCGAAACGTCTCGAGGCGATGCGCGCCAACCCGAAGGGTGGATGGACGATCGCCGACGTGGAAGCGGCCTGCGCGGAGTTCGGGATCCTGTGCAAGCCTGCACGCGGATCGCACTATCGGATTGGTCACCTGTCTCAGACCACGAAATTGACCATCCCGGCCAAACGGCCCATCAAGCCCGTCTACATTCGCGACCTTGTCCGGTTCATCGATCAAGTCAGAGCCGCGTCATGAGCCATCTTGCCTACCCGGTCGTGATCACGCCGCTCGCCGATGACGACGGCGGGGGCTTCGCGGCGACCGTGCCCGATCTGCCCGGTTGCATGTCGGACGGCGAGACCCCCGAGGAGGCCCTGCACAACGTGCTTGACGCCATCCAGTCCTGGATCGAGATGGCGCGGGAACTGGGGCATCCGGTTCCGGAGCCGTCACGCAGGCGCGAGCGCGCTGCGGGTTAACTCCAGCTTAGCCGTTCCGCCGCTCCTCTTGGGGGGCATCGCTGTCATCCCCGAGACCCCCCATGCTGCGCGAGATCGTCCTCGACACCGAGACCACCGGCACCGACGCCAAGGGGGGCGACCGGCTGATCGAGATCGGCTGCGTCGAACTCCTCAACCACATCCAGACCGGCCGCACCTTCCACCGCTACATCAACCCGCAGCGGGCGGTCTCCGAGGGCGCCTTCGCGGTCCACGGTCTCTCGGACGCCTTTCTCGCCGACAAGCCCGTCTTCGCCGAAATCGTGGACGAGTTCCGCGCCTTCTGCGGCGACAGCCGGCTCGTGATCCACAACGCGCCCTTCGACGTCGGCTTCATCAACGCGGAATTCGCGCGCCTCGGCGCCGCCGCGCCGCCCGCCATCGATCTGGAGGCGGTCGTCGACACCCTGATCATGGCCCGGCGCAAGCATCCGGGCGCGGCCAACAACCTCGACGCCCTCTGCAACCGCTACGGCATCGACACGACGCGGCGCACCAAGCACGGGGCGCTCCTCGACGCGCAGATCCTGGCCGAGGTCTACATCGAGCTCCTCGGGGGCAAGCAGACGAGCCTCGGCCTCGGCGTGGTCGAGGTGCAAGAGGCGGTCGCCGTCGAGGAGGAGGGCGGCGAGCCGGTGCCCGTCGGCCTGCGCAAGGTCCGCCCCCGCCTCACACCGGAGGAGCAGGGGCGCCACGAGGCCTTCCTGGCAAGCCTCGGGGCCAACGCGATCTGGCGCGACTACATCGGCGAGGAGGGCAGCGCCTGACGGCTTTTTTGCGTCGCAGCAAATAATTCATTGCATCGCACAAAAAACGGCCCATATACCATCCACACGGATGGTCGATGGATGGACCCGTCACAGCGATGCTCGATCTGATACCCCGCCCACGCCCAGCCGCCCGCACGGCCGAGAGCGAGAAGATCACGATCAATCTCGGATTCGTCGATCTCGGCCACATCGACCTCCTCGTCACGGAGAGGGTCTACGGCAACCGGAGCGACTTCATCCGCACGGCGATCCGCCGCGAGATCGAGCGCCATGCCGAGATTACCCGGCAGTCGGTCGCCCGCAAGAGCGTCGAGGTCGGGCTCCGGCCGATCCGCCGCACCGAGCTCGAAGAGGCGCGCGCG
>NZ_SMNT01000160.1 GCF_004348265.1 Methylobacterium segetis | reverse complement strand
TGGATCAGGTGCCGCCCGGCCCGCACTCCCAAACGATCAGTTGCGGGACTTGTCGACCAGCGCCTTCTCGGAGATCCACGGCATCATGCCGCGCAGGCGCGCGCCGACCTCCTCGATCGGGTGGGCGGCGAGCTTGGCGCGCGTCGCCTTGAACGAGGTCTGGCCGACCTTGTTCTCCAGCATCCAGTTGCGGGTGAAGATGCCCGACTGGATGTCGTTGAGGACGCGCTTCATCTCGGCCTTCGTCTCCGGCGTCACGATGCGCGGGCCGGTGACGTACTCGCCGTACTCGGCGGTGTTCGAGATCGAGTAGTTCATGTTGGCGATGCCGCCCTCGTAGATGAGGTCGACGATGAGCTTCACCTCGTGCAGGCACTCGAAATAAGCCATCTCGGGGGCGTAGCCCGCCTCGACCAGGGTCTCGAAGCCGGCCTTGATCAGCTCGACGAGGCCGCCGCAGAGCACGGCCTGCTCGCCGAAGAGATCGGTCTCGCACTCCTCCTTGAAGGTCGTCTCGATGATGCCGGCGCGGCCGCCGCCATTGGCCGAGGCGTAGGACAGGCCGAGATCGTGCGCGTTGCCGGACGCGTCCTGCGCGATCGCGATGAGCGTCGGCACGCCGCCGCCCTTCAGGTACTCGCCCCGCACCGTGTGGCCGGGGCCCTTCGGGGCGACCATCAGCACGTCGAGGTCCTTGCGGGGCTCGATCAGGTTGAAGTGGACGTTGAGGCCGTGGGCGAAGAGGAGCGCGGCGCCCTCCTTGAGGTTCTTCTCCAGGGATTCCTTGTAGATGTCGCCCTGCAGCTCGTCGGGGGTGAGCATCATCACCACATCGCCCCACTTGGCGGCGTCGGCGACCGACATCACCTTGAAGCCCTCGCCTTCCGCCTTCTTGGCGGTGGCCGAGCCCTCGCGGAGCGCGATCACGATCTCCTTCACGCCGGAATCGCGCAGGTTCAGCGCGTGGGCGTGGCCCTGGCTGCCGTAACCGACGATGACGACCTTCTTGCCCTTGATCAGGTTCAGGTCTGCGTCGCGATCGTAATAGACCCGCATGGCGGCTTGTCCTTTTCGTGAGGTGTCGATGAGTGCGCTCCGGCGCCCTCGTTCGCGCGGCCGTGCGATGGCGGCGCTTTTAGCGAGGCGATCCCCTTGACGAAAGGGGAAATCGCCGCATGGCAGCCCTCGCGGGCCGACAGTCCCGCCCCGCCGTCAGGCCGGCAGCGGAAGCCCCTCCCGCGCGAAGGCCCGCTGCACGGCCGGGCGCCCGGCCATGGCGCGGGCATGCGCCGTCCAGGCCGGGAAGCGCTCGGCCATGTCGAAGCCGAGAGCCGGCCCGCGGCCCCAGGTCCAGAACAGCAGGAGGTAGGGATCGACCACGCTGTAGCGCCCGCCCACCGCCCATCCGCCGTTCGAGAGCCGCACCTCCGTCATGGTGCAGAGGTCGCCGAACGTGTCGGCGCCCTTGGCGCGGATGCCGGGATGGGCCGCCTCGTCGGCGCTGTAGCGCTCGGCCCGGCGGATATGGGCGTAGGCGGGGTGGTGGTTGGTGGAGAGCCAGCCGAGCCACTCGTCGGCGAGGGCCTGGTCGCGGGGGCTCTCGGGCCAGAGCCCGGCCTCCGGATGCGCGCGCGCGATGTGGCGCAGGAGCGCGGTGTTCTCGGTGAGCACCCAGCCCCCCTCGTCGAGGGCCGGCACGCGGCCGCGCTCATTGACCGCGAGGTATTCGGGCGCGCGCTGGTCGCCGGCCTGCAGGTTGAGGCGCACGGTCTCGAAGGGCGCCCCGGTCTCCTCCAGCGCGATGTGCGAGGCGAGCGAGCAGGCGCCGGGGGCATAGTAGAGGGTGCGGGCGGTCATGGCCTTGTCCATCGTGCCGGAGCGGTCGCCCGGCTCAGAGAAGAAGCAGCGCTGCGAGCTGATGCCGAACCTCGACGAGAACGGCTTCCGGAGCGGAACCGAGCCGCCGCAGAATCCGGCCTCGCTGGTCGAGGGAGCGAACCTGATCCGTCAGGACGGCGCCCTTCACGGGAGCGCCGGGCGGGAGGAGCACCTTCGTCGGCCAGGGCTCCGTATTGCCGGTGACCGGGCACACGATGACCCGCCGTGTCGCCGCGTTCATCGAGGCCGCCGACACGACGAGAGCGGGGCGTCGGCCGTCCTGCTCCGTTCCGCGCACGGGGCCGAGTTCGACGAGGATCAGGTCGCCCGGCTGAAGCTGCGCATCACCGCCGGTCATCGTCGTCGATGATCTCGGAGCCGACATCCGGCCCCCAATCCACGGTCGGCGGCTCGAAATCCGGTCCGAGGCGCCGCATCTCGGCGACCATCTCCTCCAGCGTATAGACGGGCAGCCCATCCGCGAAGCGGCGACCGCTCCACGGCTCGGATTCAGGCTTCGCGACGATCTCGACCGTTTGCCCCTCGCTGACGCCGAGCCGGTCGGCCTCCTCGCTGGTCAGCCGGACAGCGAGATCGTCGCCCCAGCGGATGACTTTCGCTTCCATCGCGCGACCTCCCGGCCCGGCACCGACTCACGGCGCTGTGCGGCCCGATCCTACAACGGCTCGGCGCCCCGCCCCATCGCGGCGATGCCGGTGCGGCAGATCTCGACGAGGCCGATCACGCTCATCAGGCGGATGAAGCGGTCGATCTCCTCCGTCGTGCCGGTGAGCTCGAACACGAAGGAATTGAGCGTCGCGTCGAGCGTCCTGGCGCCGAAGGCGGCGGCGAGCCGCAGGGCCTCGCTGCGGTGCTCGCCCTGGCCCACCACCTTCACGAGGCAGATCTCGCGCTCCAGCGCGTTGCCCTGGAGCGTCAGGTCCACCACCCGGTGCACCGGCACGAGCCGGTCGAGCTGCGCCTTGATCTGCTCGATCACGGCGTTGGTGCCCGTCGTCACGATGGTGATGCGGGAGAGGTGGCGCGCCTCCTCCGTCTCGGACACCGTCAGGCTCTCGATGTTGTAGCCCCGCCCCGAGAACATGCCCGAGATCCGGGCGAGCGCGCCCGGCTCGTTGTCCACGATCACCGCGAGGGTGTGCCGGTTGACGGTCTCGACCCGGACCGGCTCGGGGTAGTGCGTGTTCATCGCGTTCATCGTCCTGCTCCCGCCCGCTCCCTCAGACCAGCATCTTGCCTTCCTCGGAGATCACGTCGCCGAGCTCGACGCCGGTCTCGCCGAGATAGTCGGAGAGCAGCATCTCGTTGTGCGCCTTGCCCGAGGGGATCATTGGGAAGCAGTTCTCGGTCTTGTCGACGACGCAGTCGAAGATGACCGGCCCGTCATAGTCGAGCATCTCCTTGATCGCCGCGTCGAGGTCGCCCGGCTTGTCGCAGCGGATGCCCTTGGCGCCGTAGGCCTCGGCGAGCTTCACGAAGTCCGGCAGGCTCTCCGAGTAGCTCTGCGAGTAGCGCGAGCCGTGCAGCAATTCCTGCCACTGGCGGACCATGCCCATGTACTCGTTGTTCAGGATGAAGATCTTGACCGGCAGGCGGTACTGCACCGCGGTCGAGAGCTCCTGGATGTTCATCAGGATCGAGGCCTCTCCCGCGATGTCGATGACGAGCCCGTCCCGGTGGGCGAGCTGCACGCCGATCGCCGCGGGCAGGCCGTAGCCCATCGTGCCGAGGCCCCCGGAGGTCATCCAGCGGTTCGGCTCCTCGAACTTGAAGTACTGGGCCGCCCACATCTGGTGCTGGCCGACCTCGGTCGTGATGTAGGTCTCGCGGTCCTTGCAGGCCTCGTAGAGCCGCTGCACCGCGTATTGCGGCTTGATGATCGTGCCCGACGGCCAGTAGGCGAGGCATTCGCGCGCGCGCCAGGTGCGGATCTTGCCGAACCACGCCTCGAGGCGGCCCTTGTCGGGGTCGGACGGCAGGGCGGCCCACGCCTCCAGCATGTCCGCGAGCACCGAGGCACAATCGCCGAGGATGCCGATATCGACCTTGACGACCTTGTTGATCGAGGAGGCGTCGACGTCGACGTGGATCTTCTTCGAGTAGGGCGCGAAGGCGTCGAGGCGGCCCGTGATGCGGTCGTCGAAGCGCGCCCCGATGCAGACCATCACGTCGCACTCGTGCATCGCGAGGTTGGCCTCGTAGGTCCCGTGCATGCCGAGCATGCCGAGGAACTTGTCGTCCGAGGCCGGGAAGGCGCCGAGCCCCATCAGGGTCGAGGTGACGGGGAAGCCCGTCGCCGCGACGAGATCGCGCAGGAGCCGCGAGGCCTCCGGGCCCGAGTTGATGACGCCGCCGCCGGTGTAGAAGACCGGCCGGCGCGCGGAGGCCATCAGCTCGATCGCCGCGCGGATCTTGTCGGCATCGCCCTTCACGACCGGGCGATAGGTCTTGTGCCCCTCGAAGCTCGGGCGCTCGTAGAGCCCGCTCGCGAACTGGATGTCCTTCGGCAGGTCGACGACGACGGGGCCGGGCCGGCCGTGGCTCGCGACGTAGAACGCCTCGTGCAGGATGCGCGGCAGGTCGTCGATCGATTTGACGAGGTAATTGTGCTTCGTGCAGTGGCGCGTGATGCCGACCGTGTCGCATTCCTGGAACGCGTCCGTGCCGATCAGGTGCGTCGGCACCTGCCCCGTGATGCAGACGAGCGGGATCGAATCCATCATCGCGTCGGTGAGGCCGGTGATGATGTTGGTGGCGCCGGGTCCCGAGGTGACGAGGACGCAGCCGACCTTGCCCGAGGAGCGGGCGTAGCCCTCCGCCGCGTGGACGGCGCCCTGCTCGTGGCGCACGAGCACGTGCTGGATCGCGTCCTGATGGAAGAGCGCGTCGTAGATCGGCAGCACCGCGCCGCCCGGATACCCGAACAGCGTCTCGACACCCTGATCCCGGAACGCCCGGATGACCATTTCGGCCCCGGTCATGACCTCGCCGCTCATCGTCTTCCTCCTTGAACCCGTTCTCGAACTCCGTTGCGCTTCAACCCGGCCGCGGGCAACAAAAAAGGGCCCCGATCGGGACCCTGCATGCGCCACCGCCCGGATCGCGGCCCTGGCTTCAGGGCCGCCCCGTCAGTGGCGCTTTCGTTACGATAAGGATGTGACGCATCGGGGTGACGTCTCGAACCCTGTTCGACCCGCCTCGGCAGCGGAGTCGCGGAAAAGTGTCGGGTCTCATAGCGGAGGGACCCTGTCGGGTCAACGGCGCGCGCGGCGAAACCTGCACGCCCGCATTGCCGGGCTCCCGGTCGCGCCCTATTGGGACAGTCCAAGACTTCCCATCCCACCCTCAGCAAGGCGACGACGCCCGTGGCGCTGCCCGAGACGGCCTCGAACCGGGCCTCCTCCTACCTCCTCCTCGACGTCGCGGGCCAGACCTGCGCCCTCCCCCGCGAGGCGGTGCGCGAGGTGCTGCCGCTGCCCGACCTGTTCCAGCCGCCGAGCGGGGGCTCCTGGCTCGCGGGCTTCCTCAATCTCGGCGGGAACCCGGTGCCGGTCATCGATCTCGCCCGCCTGTTCGGGCTGCGCGCGGGCCGCGCCGACCCCGGCCTCTACGCCCATCTCGTCCTCGCCGCGGACGGCTCGCGCGCCCTCCTCGTCGACCGGGCGAGCGACCTCGTCGGCGTGCCGGCCGAGGCGGTGCGCGCGGTCGAGCCGGGCCAGACGCTCAACGGCTGCGTCGAGGCGGAGATCACGGTGCGGGGCCGCCTCGTCCACGCCCTCAGCCTCGCCCGCATCCTGACGGAGGAGGAGGGCGGCCGGGTCGAGGCCCTGGCCGTCGCCGCGCGCGCGCGCCTCGCCGACCTGCCGGCGGCCTGAGCCCCTTGGCCCGCGAGCCTTCCCGCGAGCCTGCCCGCGAGCAGCCCGCCGCGCGGCGGCCGGAGCCGCGCGATCCGTTCGCCGATCCGGGCTACGCGGACCTCAAGGCCGAGATCATCGCCCGGACCGGCCACCAATACTACGCCGACAAGGACGGCCTGCTGTTCGACCGGCTCCGCCGCCGCTTCCGCGCGGCCGGGATGGCCGACGCCACGGCCTACCGCGCGCTCCTCGCGCAGGGCCAGGACGGCGCCCGCGAATGGGCCGCGCTCGAGGCCGAGATCACCATCGGGGAAACCTTCTTCTTCCGCTACGCGGAGCAGTTCGAGGCGCTGCGCGAGACCATCCTGCCGGGCCTGATCGCGGCGCGCGGCCCCGAGCAGAGCCTCAAGGTCTGGAGCGCGGGCTGCTCGACGGGGGCGGAGCCCTACTCGGTGGCGATCCTCCTGCGCGAGATCCTCGGCGAGGCGCTGCCCGAGTGGCACGTGGCGATCACGGGAACCGACATCAGCGTCGCCGCGCTCGCGACCGCGCGAGCCGCGCATTACGGGCGCTGGGCGCTGCGCACGATGCCGGCCGAGGCGCGCAACCTCTATTTCCGGCGCCTGCCCGCGGAGCCCGGTGCCGCCCGCGAGGGCGGCTACGCCCTGCGCCCCGAATTCCGCCGCATGGTCCGGTTCGAGCGGCAGAACCTGCTCGCCCTCATCGACGGAACGGCGCCCGCGCGCTTCGCGGAGTTCGACCTCATCCTCTGCCGCAACGTGCTGATCTATTTCAGCGCCGAGACCGTGGCGGGGATCGTGCGGGCGCTCGGGCGCCGGCTGCGGCCGGGCGGCTGGCTGCTGATCGGCCATGCCGAGCCGAACCCGGCCTTCGCCGACTGGCTCACGCCGGTGAACCTGCCCGGCACCGTCGCCTATCGCCGCCTCGACGAGGCCGCGCCGTCGCCGCCGGATCGGCTGCCGCCGCCGCCGGCGCCTGCCCCGCCCGTGTTCCCCGCTATCGTCCCGCCGCCGCCGTTGCCGCCGCGCCCGCCCGCGGACCCGCCTCCGCCGCCCGAGGAGGAGGCGCCCGTCGCCCTGCCGGTGCAGGTCGGCCCCGATCCGCGCGGCGAGG
>NZ_SMNT01000159.1 GCF_004348265.1 Methylobacterium segetis | reverse complement strand
CGCGGCGGCGGCGAGGATCCTGGCCACCCTCGGGCGGAACGGCCTCGGCGCGCGGCTCGCCGCGATCGACCCGGAGCACGGCGCGCCGCGGCGGGCGCTCCGGATCGTCGGAGCCGGCAATCTCCTCGCCCTCGCCCTGTTCGGGAGCCTCGCCGGATCGCGGGCCTACAGCGAGGCCTTCGCGACGGTCGCGACCCTCGTGCTCATCCTCGTCTACATGGCCGTGGCCGCCGCGCAGATGGTGCAGGCCGTCCGCGAGGGACGCCGCGCGATGGCCTTCGTCGGCGGGCTCGGCGCCGCCCTGCTCGCCTGGCCGCTCCTTAACAGCCTCTACCCGCTGCCCGATGGGCCTGGGCTCCTCTGGCCCCTCGTCGTCATCGCCTGGATGAGCGGGGGCGTGCTGCTCGGCCGGGCCGGGCGTCTCGGCGGTCCTCAGACCTGAGCGCCGGGCGCTGGCTCGGAAATCGCATCGGACCGCGGAGCAATCGAACCGGGGCGAGCGCCGATGCGTTGCGGCCCTGTGAGGATGCCGGTGCGACCGGCGCGAGGACGGGGCGGAGGGACGAGCGGCGGATGTGCGGGCTCTGCGGCGAGATCAGGTTCGACGGGCCGGCCGATCCGGCCGCCGTCAAGCGCATGGTGGATGCGATGGTGCCGCGAGGGCCGGATTCCGGCGGCATCCTCGGCCACGACCGGGTCGTCTTCGGCCATCGCCGCCTGAAGATCATCGGGCTGAGCAGCGCCTCCCAGCAGCCGATGCAGGACCCGGAGCTCGGGCTCTCCCTCGTCTTCAACGGCTGCATCTACAATTACAAGCCGCTGCGCGCGGAGCTGGAGGCCAAGGGCTACCGCTTCTTCTCCACGAGCGACACCGAGGTCGTCCTCAAGGCGTTCCACGCCTGGGGGCCGGCTTGCGTCGCGCGCTTCCTCGGCATGTTCGCCTTCGCCATCCTCGAGCGCGAGAGCGGCCGCGTCACCCTCGCCCGCGACCGACTCGGCATCAAGCCGCTCTATTACAGCGAGCCGAAGGGCCGCTTCCGCTTCGCCTCGACCCTGCCGGCCCTGCTCGCCGCCGGCGACATCGACACCGCGATCGATCCGGCCGCCCTCCACCATTACATGAGCTGGCACGCGGGCGTGCCAGCGCCGCTCACCATCGTCCGGGGCGTGCGCAAGCTCGCCCCCGCCACGATCCTGACCCTCGAGCCCGACGGCTCCCGCCGGGAAGAGGTCTACTGGACTCTCACGGTCGGCGCCCGCGACGAGGATCGCGGAATGAGCGAGGCCGAGTGGCGGGAGGCCGTGCTCGAGGCGCTCGGCACCGCGGTCGAGCGGCGCCAGGTCGCCGACGTGCCGACCGGCGTGCTGCTCTCGGGCGGCCTCGACAGCTCGGTCATCGTCGCGCTGCTCGCCCGCAAGGGGCAGGCGGGGCTGAAGACCTTCTCGATCGGGTTCGACGCGGTCAACGGCGTGGAGGGCGACGAGTTCAAGTACTCCGACATCATCGCCCGGGAGTTCGGGACCGACCACACCAAGCTCGTCATCGACGGCTCGCGCACCCTCGACGCCCTGCCCGCCGCGATCGCGGCGATGGCCGAGCCGCAGATGAGCCACGACGCGGTGGCCTTCTGGCTGCTGTCGCAGGAGGTGGCCCGGCACGTGAAGGTGATCCAGAGCGGCCAGGGCGCGGACGAGGTCTTCGGCGGATACCATTGGTACCCGAAGCTGATGGGCTCGGAGGATCCGGTCTCGGACTACGCCCGCGCCTATTTCGACCGGGACCATGCCGAGATGCGGGAGGCGCTCGCCCCCGACCTCCTGAACGGCGATTACAGCCGCGACTACATTGCGCGGTTCTTCGCGCAATCGCAGAGCCGCACCGCGATCGACAAGACCCTGCAGCTCGACCAGCAGATCATGCTCGTCGACGATCCCGTGAAGCGCGTCGACAACATGACGATGGCCCACGGGCTCGAGGCGCGCGTCCCGTTCCTCGATCACGAGCTGGTGGAGCTCGCCGCGCGCATCCCGGCCGAGCTGAAGGTGCGGGACGGCGGCAAGTTCATCCTGAAGGAGGCGTCGCGCGCGGTGGTGCCCGCCGCGGTGATCGACCGGCCGAAGGGCTACTTCCCGGTGCCGGCGCTGAAGCACCTGCGCGGGCCCTTCCTCGACTTCGTGCGCGAGGTGCTCGACCGCCCGGCGGCGCGCGAGCGCGGCCTGTTCAACCGCGCCTACGTCGATAAACTCCTGGCCGACCCGGACGGGACGCTGACGCCCAAGGGCAACTCGAAGCTCTGGCAGGTCGCCCTGCTGGAGAGCTGGCTGCAGACGCACGGACTCTGACCGGGCCCGCCCGGGGCAGCGGTCACGCCGCGCCGGCGCTTCGCCCGGCCGGCGCGGTTCCACAGCGCTCAAGGTGACGTCGTTTCTCCACGATCGTGCCGAATGGGCTGCAGCCGAGACATCACGGGGGAGAGATCATCATGTGCCGCTGGATCGCCTATCGTGGCCGCACGATCGCGCTCGAGCACTACGTGACCGAGCCGGCCCATTCCCTCGTCTCCCAGAGCATCCAGGCGCTCGAATCGACGGTGAGCCTCAACGGCGACGGGTTCGGCCTCGGCTGGTACGGCGAGCACCCGGAGCCCGGACGCTACCGCGAGGTGCAGCCGGCCTGGTCGGATGACAACCTGCGCTACCTGTGCCGCCACCTGCACTCGCACCTGTTCTTCGCGCATGTGCGGGCGGCCACGGGCACGCCCATCACCCGGCCGAACTGCCATCCCTTCGCCTGCGGCCCCTGGCTGTTCATGCACAACGGCTATATCGGGGACTGGACCCGGCTGCGCCGCCCGATCGAGGGGCTGATCCCGGACGCGCTCTACCCGACCCGCAGCGGCACAACGGATTCCGAGGCCATCTTCCTCGCCATCGCCGGGGCGGGCCTGATCGGCCCGGGCGAGCGCCAGGACCCCATCACCGCCACCCTCGAGACCCTGCGCGCCCTGACCCGCCTCGTCGACGCCGACGAAGGGGCGCACCCGTTCCGCTTCACGGCGGCGCTGGCCGACGGCCGCGACCTCTACGCCTTCCGCTACGCGGCGAACGATGCGGCCAACAGCCTGTATTACCGCCAGTCGGAGGACGGGGTCGTCGTCGCCTCGGAGCCGGTGGACCGCAAGCACGACGAGTGGATCGCGGTCCCCGACCACAGCGTCGTGATCGCCCGCAAGGACGAGGCGGTGGAGGTTCGCTCGCTCACCGATCTCGGCCTTCCCCACCGCGCCGGCATCTCCCGCCTCCCGGCCCGGATGACCGCCTAGAAGGCCCCGGCGAGCCCGGACGCGCTGTCTGGGGGGCGGATCGCGAACCCGTCGCGCGACGGGAACGCGAAAGCGGAACGGCGCAATTTTCCGCGCGAGATCTGCCGTCGCACCCGCCAGAACAGGCGGAGACGGTCTTTCGCGGCCTATAAGGGAGTAGCGGCCGCATATGTTAATGCTCGCGATGCCGAACTCGGCGCCATTCCACTGATGTAGATCGGCGCACGGCGAGCGCTGCATTCTGCGATGCGGCGCGCGATCTGTCATCGTGGCCGTGGAGCAGGTCTTTGACCCGCCGGTTCTCCGCAAGCCTCGATCTCGGGACTGTCACGCGCGGCCGCGCGCACGCGGCTCAATCGGCCGCGATGCGTCGGCCCCTCATCGGGAGGGATGCCAATGTCGAGCGCTCCTCGTTCCGGGCACCGCCGCGCACCCGCCGCCGTGGCGCTGGTGGCGGCGGGATGGGTGATGGCCTCGGCGGCCTTCGCGGCGGAGGGCGTATCCGAGACGCCGGGGCCGCCGCCCCTCGTGCTGGCGCGGGACGTCGCCGGGGCGGCCGGGGCGCCGATCCCCCTCGCGATCGAGGTGCAGCGGCTGCCGGACAGGTCCGATCCCAGCACCTATCTCCTCGGCCTTCCCAAGGGCGCGCGCGTCGCCGACGCCACCCACGCGGTGACCGCCGCGGAGGAGAAGTCGATCGTCGAGGTGACCGGCTGGAACCTGCCAGACCTGTCCGTGACCCTGCAGCCGGAGCAGACGGGCACGTTCACGCTCGCGGTCGCGGCCCTGACGCGACCCGGAAACGGCGAGCCGCTGCGGCTGGCCCGCTCCACTTTCACGATCAACGCCCAGGCCCCCGATCTGCCGGAGCCCGCGCCCCTTGCCGACCCGGGGCCTGTGAAGGCCGCCGCGCAGATGGCAGCTCCGGCCGTGGCGGCCCTGGAAGCGAACGTGCCTCAGAACCTGCCCGCGAACTCGCCCGCGAACTTGCCCGCGAACTTGCCGGCCCCCGCACCGGCGGGCGCCGCCGAGATCTACGTCCCGCAGCTTCCCCCGATCGCGCCGCTGGAGCCCAAAGCGCCCATCGCCAAGCTCAATCCCGTTAAATCCTCTCCCGCCAAGCCGTCTCCCCCCGATCCCTCTCTCGCTGGTCCCTCTCCCGCCAAGCCGTCGGCCCTCACGCCCGGCGACGCGAAACCCGCGCCGCTTCCCCAGCCGACCGAGGCGCAGGCGCCCACGCGCACCGCCCAGGCGCAGGCCGCCAAGGCGCCGGCTCCGGGGGAGCCCAGCCCGCGCGCCCTGGTCGAGCGGGCGGAGCGGCTGATCCGGCTCGGCGACATCAGCGGGGCCCGCCTCGTCCTGGAGCGGGCGATGGAGCGGGGCGAACCCCGCGCCGCCTTCCTGCTGGCCCAGACCTGCGATCCGCGGATGCTGCGGGCCTGGAAGGTCCAGGGCCTGCAAGCGGACCCGGAACGGGCGAGCGCCCTCTACGCCCGCGCCGCCCGGGAGGGTCTCGCGGACCCGAAGAGCCTCGCGGATGCGATGCGCTGAGCCCCTGAATCGAAACGGAGCACGCCGATGACGTCGAGGCGCACCACGCTGTCCGCCCTGTTCGGGGCCCTGGCCCTCCTGGCCGCGCCGGCCGCCCTCGCCCGCGAGGCGAGGCCGCCGGAACCGCCTCGGGAGGCCCGGCCGGAGGCCAGGCCCGAGGCGACGAACGAGGCGATGATCGGCGAGGCCATGAACGCGAACACGGTCTCGGTCATCACGGGGACGCCCGGCGGCACCTACTTCCGCATCGGGGCCGACCTCGCCTTCGTCCTGAACGACGGGGACAGGATCCGCGTCCTGCCGATCCTCGGCAAGGGCGCGGGCGAGAACGCCTACGACCTGCGCTTCCTCACGGGCGTCGATCTCGGTTTCGTGCGCACCGACACCCTGGACCAGCTCCGGCAGGACAAGCGCCTGCGGGACGTCGAGCAGCGCATCCACTACATCGCCAAGCTGTTCAACGACGAGCTCCACGTGATCGCGCCGAAGGGGATCGACGACGTGCGCCAGCTCGCGGGCAAGCGCGTCACCTTCGACGTGAAGGGCAGCGGCACCGACTACAGCGGCCGGGCCATGTTCCGCGGCCTCGGCCTGGAGGTGGATGCGGTCAACGTCGACCAGCCCACCGCCCTCGAGATGCTGCGCAAGGGCGAGGTTGACGCGGTGGTCTCGGTCGCGGCCAAGCCCGTCTCGGTGGTGGCCGGGTTCGATCCCGGGGACCGCTTCCATCTCGTCGCGATCCCCTACCTCGAGACCGTGAGCGAGGCCTACGTGCCCGCGACGCTGACGGGCGCCGATTATCCGAAGCTCGTGGACGGCGGCAAGCCGGTCGAGACCCTCGCGGTCGGCACCATCCTCGGCGTCTACAACCACCCGAAGGGGTCGGAGCGATACAGGAAGCTCGAACGCTTCGTGGGCGCGTTCTTCGGCCAGTTCGACAAGTTCCTGGCGCCCCAGCGCCACCCGAAATGGCGGGAGGTCAACCTCGCGGCCTCCGTCACGGGCTGGACGCGCTTCAAGCCCGCCCAGGACTGGCTCGACGCGCATCGCGAGGAGCCGACTCCGCGCGCCGAGATCGACCGGTTCCTCAGCGAGCAGCCGCAGGACCTCGCCGCGGACAAGGAGCAGGTCTACCAGGCCTATCTGGCGTGGCGGCGGGCGCAGCAGGCGAGCTACGGGATGGCCCGGCGCTGAAGGGCCGCGACGGACCGGGCCGCTATCGCCCGGTCACGCAGACCGACGGGTAGCCGCCGGTCGGCACGAAGGGCCCGTACCCGTAGGTGCAGAGCGCGTCGTGGGAGCGGACGGGCCGCGGCAGCGAGGAGCGCCGGTCGCCCGCCCCGCCACCGCCGAGGGATGCGAGGAGCCGCCGTCTCTCGACGGGACGGCGCGAGAGGGCCAGCCGGTCCCGCGCTCGCCCGGCCGGCCGCAGCACGCGTCCCAGCCGGGCGTAGCGGGCGCGGCGCCGGATCTCGGCTGCGGCGCGCGCCTGCCGGAGGAGGTGGCGCCGGTAGGCTGCGTAGCGCAGATGGCGGCGCACGGCATAGGCCGCCTTCCGCCGCCCGGCGGCGGCCGCCTGCTCGGTCGCCGGCCTCGACCGGGCGACAGGCGCCCGCGGCTGGCCGAGGAGCTGGCGGCGCAACCGCGCGTAGCGCAGCCGGGGCGCTCGCGCCTCGGTCGTCCGCACGGGATCCCCGGTGACGGGGCCTGCATTCTCGGCGGTCTCGGTGGTGCGCGCGGCCGGCGCCGTCCGCGCCAGGACCTCGCCGGGCGTCACGGGGACGGCCCGCCCCGGCGCGGAGGCGCCGCAGCCGCTGCAGATCGAGGCGGTGATGCGCTTCCAGGCGCGCTCGTCCTCGTCGAGCTTCCGCTGCGCGCGCGTCCGGTAGGCTTGGATCGTCGCCTCGGTCGAGGCGGGTTCCGGGGCGGCCTTCAGGCCCACGCCCGTCTCCTTCCTCAGGCGCTCCAGGATCTCGGTGACCGTCTCGTCGCGCGCAGGGGAGCGCTCGGGGGCGGCTCCGAGAGCGGCCGGGTCCTTTGGGGCGGCCGCGTCCTTTGAGGCGGCCGCGTCCTCCGCGCGGGCGGTCGCCAGCGGCGCCGCTCCCGCGGCGAGGAGGCCGGCCGACAGGAGCGCCCTGACCATCGCGCGCATGAGCCCTCCTGAGGCGTCCTGCGGACGCCGATCACCGAGCCCCCCGTTTCCCGGCCCCACAGGGTCCGGACGACACGGGTATCGCAAAGAGCCAGCGGCGACGACGGGCTCAAGGTGACTACGACTTCAGGAGTAGGGATTGCCCCTCCGGTTGGCCCCGGTCAGCTGTCGTCGCCGACGCGCGCCAGCCGCTCCGGCCGGCCGCCCTGCCGCGCGAGGCTCGGCAGCCGGTCCTGCCGGGCGCCTGCCACGACGACGAGGCGCTGGATCTCGCCGCGCAGATAGGCCTGCAGGAACTTGTCGTAATCCCGGAAGGACACGCAGCCGTTCGAGGCGCCGCTCGGTCCCAGCATGTAGGTGTGGGCGAGCAGGCCCGCCCGCCCGTAGACCGCGGCGCTGCCGCCGACCGGGTTCAGGCGGATCGCGCGCACGCCGTGGAAGAGCTGCTCGCGCTCGGTGAGGTCGTAGGTGCCCGGCGGGGTTGCGCCCCGCATCTTGATGTTGACCGAGGCCGGATCGTCCATGCTCTCGCCGAGCCCGGAATGGGCCTCGAGCTTCTCGCCGTTCGGCAGGACCACGACGCGGGCGCTGATGTCGTAGACGGCGATGCCGGACCCGCCCGAGGGCGTCGGCGCGGGCGGTGCGGACCGCCGGGCGAGCGACTCGGCCGGGTTCGGCGACAGCGACGCGTAGGACAGGGCCGAGGCCGGCGCCCGCTCGACGTTGAACAGCTTCTCGAAGAAGTTCCGGTCGTCCTCGGCGACGGCCGCCGGTGCCGGCGCGCCGGCCCGGCGCGCCGCGAGGCGCTCCGCCCGGCGGGCGAGGTCGGTCGTGCCCGGGCGCCGGAATTCGGGCGGGCGCGGCACCGGCAGCGGCACGGTCTGCGCGAGCATCGGCCCGTCCTCGGGGATGATCGCGATCAACGTCGAGGGCGTCGGGAGAGGATCGTATTCCGCCACGAAGTGATCAGGCGATCCCGCGCGCAGCGACCCGAGGATCGCCTCCCGCCAGAGGATCGGAGCCTGCCCGTCCAGGGGCTCGACCGGGTCCGGCGCCGGCGCCTCGGCCGTGTCAACCGCCGGCTCCGCCGCGGGTTCGGCGGCCGGCAGGACGGGCGCGGCGGCCAGCGTCGGCGGCTGGGGGCGCGGG
>NZ_SMNT01000158.1 GCF_004348265.1 Methylobacterium segetis | reverse complement strand
CGCCCGCGCCGGCTCTCCGCATCCTCAGTTTGGCCCGTACGCGCCGCCGGGTCAGGCCGACGGCCGCGAAGGTCGCAACGAGGCCGAGCCCGAGGGAGATCCAGTGCTCCGGCGCGTCCCCGCCCGCCGCGCGGCCGATCACCCCGAGATAGACGCAGACGAGCGTGCCGGGCAGCATGCCGAGGATGGTCGAGACGAGAAAGGCCCCCGGGCGCACGTCGGTGATGGCGAGGATGTAGTTCTGGGCGTTGAAGGGGACGAAGGGGCTGAGGCGCATCAGCGTCAGCAATTGCCAGCCGCCCTCGCCGACCGCCTCGACGGTGGCCTTCATGGCCGGCCGCCGCTCGATCAGGGCGCGGACCCGGTCCTGCAGCAGGGTGCGCCCCGCCGCGAATGCGAGCACCGAGCCGAGCGTGGCGGCGGCGAGAACGATCGGCAGCGACCACCAGCCGAAGGCGACGCCCGCCGCGATGGTGAGGGGCGTGCAGGGCACGACGAGGAGCGTCGCGACGACGAAGAGGGCCGCGAAGGCGACGGGCCCGTAGGGGCCGAGCCCCTGCGTCCACGCCTTGAAGGCCGCGAGCCAGGCATCGACGGGGAGGAGGTACCAAGCGGCCAGGGCGGCCGCGACGGCGAGCCCGGTCGCCAGCCAGTATCGGGTTTCGTCGCCCGTCACGCAGATCCTCCTCGAGGCCGCAGCACCACGAGGTCTCAAGGCCCGGCGCGCACCGCTTGTATTAGAGCGGTGGCCCGATCCGCACAGCCCGGCGCCGCGCATGCGGGCCGCGCGCGGGGCGGGACCGCGGCCGGGAAACGGAAACGTCGCGGTTAACGTACGGTCTGCACGAAGCCCCATTTTCCATACGTGATCGCAACGGATATCCTATAAGTATGCAATATTCATATGGTCAGACTCAGGGTTGCGCATACTCGTGGCGAAAAGCGATCACGGCGGTGCGGCGGCAAGGACCCAACGGGGCGCTACGATGATCTGGCTTCAGGCGGACAAGGCTTCCGGTGCGGCGACGGCGGAGCGGGAGGCGGAGCAGGAATTGCTCGCCCTGCGCCTGCCGGTCCAGGCCGAACTGTCCCTGCGCCAGCTCGCGGGAGCGCTCGGCGTCGCGACGGCGCTGACCCTGCCCGAGGCGTCGGCCCGGCCCGCCTTCGAGGGCGAGGCATCGAACTTCGCCGAGGCCGCGAGCCTGCTCCAGGCCTTCCTGGCGATCGAGGACCCCGAGACGCGGGCCCGCTGCCTCGCCTACGTGCAGGGCGCCTCGATCCGCCCGGCGCGCCAGTAGGGCGCGGCCACCGGCCGCGGCGGCCTGCCCGCCCGCGTCAGGACCTGGCGACGAGGCAGGCCGACGGCGCGAGGGTTCGCTCCGGAAGCGTCATCACCTCGCCGCGCAGCGCGCCGGAGAAGACGCCCGCGAGACGCTTCGAGACGAAGTCGATGAAGCGCCGGGTCTTGGCCGGCAGGAGCCGGGACGTTGTCACGATGTAGATCGAGGTCGCCGGCAGGCGCCAGTCCGGCAGGACCCGGTCGAGGCGTCCGCTGGCGATGTCGCGCTCGACATTGACGAGGTTCGCCGCCGCGATGCCGCGGCCCGTCACCGCGAGGCGGCGCGCGAGGCTGAGATTGTTGCAGGAGATCCGGCCCGACACCGGCGCGGAGACGATCTCGTCGCCGCGGGTGAGCTGCCAGGTGTCGCTGGCGCCGGGCACCGAGAGCACCACGTCGTGCTCGGCGAGATCCTTCGGATGCTTCGGGCGGCCCCGCGCCCGCAGGTAGGCGGGAGCGGCGACGAGGACGTTCTCGGTCTCCACGATCCGGCGCACGATCAGCGAGGTCTGCCGGGGCTCCTCCACGGCGATCGCGAGGTCGTAATCCTCCCGCACGAGGTCGACCTGAGAGGCGTGCAGGTCGAGATGGACGTGGATGTGCTCGTGGCTCTCCGAGAAGGCGCAGACGATGTCCGTCAGGTGCCGCAGCACCCAGAAATCCGGCGGCGCCGCGACCTTGAGGAAGCCGGACGGACCCTTCGCCTGGGCGATCATGTCGTCGAAGGTGCGCTGGGCCTCGTCGACGATGCGGGTGGCCTGGGCGAGGTAGGCCTCGCCGTAGGGGGTGAGGGCGAGCTTGCGGGTGGTGCGGTCGAGGAGGCGCAGGCCCACGGCCGTCTCGAATTGCGTGATCCGGCGGGAGACCGAGGAGATCGGCATGTCGAGAGCCGCCGCCGCCTGGCTGAAACTCTTGCGTTTCGCCACCTCAACGAAAAGGGCCATATCGCGCAAGACTTGAGGCTGCGGCATATCCTCTGGCTCTCTTCCCCCGAGTTTGCCGAGGTGAGGTTTCCTCCTCCACCGCGGACACAACCCTAGATAGACGTACCGCCGCCCCCGTCAAGGTATTCCGCAACAGAGTTGGCCACGGAAAAGAGTTTTCCAGCGTCATATGCTTAATCTCGACGCTGCATTTTCTTCGTCAAATTTTAGATAAAATTCGATTGTCTTGGCTTATAGCCTGAGCAGTCGCGGAGAGACGTTCCACACAAACGGCGGCCTTGCGGGCCTCGCGCCCGCGTCGCGCCTTGGGCCGGCGCCCTCGCGCCGGCCGCGCCCGGGAGCGGCCTACCAGGTGCTGCGCAGGTTGCGCGGGAGCGGCGCGGCCCGGCGCGGCCCGGCTTCCGCCCGGCTCCGCAGGGACGCGATCAGCCATGCCGCCGCGAGGCCGGAGACGCTGCCGCCGAACGGGGCGGCCGAGAGCGCGACGAGGGCGCCGTTGTCCCAGAGCATCGCCGACGTCAGGGGACCTCCGACGAGCGCCGCCATCATGATCGCGAACATGAGCAACCTCACTGTGACTGCCGTCCCATCGGACATAACCCGAGGCAGCACAGGACACAGACGAGATTTTGGAAAAACACTTTCCCGAATTGCCCGTCCTGACGAGGGCTGAGGGACGACTTGGAGCGCCAAGCAGATCCTTCCTCGAGGCCCGGATCTGCTGTGGATAGACTTTCCCCGCACCGTGCTTTTCGCAGCGGGAACGCGGGTCGCCGCATTGCGGCGGCCCTGGCTGGCCTCAGGCGGACACAGATGTTTTCTGCCGCCGAGACAGGTTTTTGTCATCATCCCGAATTTCGGCCCAGTCAAATTGTCGCAACGCCTGCCAGCGCCACATATTCTCAATACAAAACCTGGCAGCTTGACTGGCAGAAACTCGAATTTTGCTCTGATGGAAAAGTGCTTTCTGCAATCAATGCTTTCCATCATTTCATTGATGATCAGTTTAAGCCCGGCACGCGGACAGGTTGATCTGTCCGACACGGAAGCTCGCTGATCGGGCCGCCCGTCCGCGGATGCACTCGCAGCGCGAGCTCCCGAAGCTCCCGCCCCAGTCGTCAGCGTCGGTACGGAGCGTCGGTCCCCCCATGGCTACCATCAACCAGACCTTCGATGGGTTCGTCGGCACCTCTGGCAATCCCGTCACGATCGGTGGCTACACCTACGCGCTGCGGTCCAGCACCGGCGCCTCGATCGGGACCCTGGCGGTCGAGAACGAGTTCAACGACGCGGTCCTCGACCTCTCGACCACGGCGGTCGGCTATCTCTCGATCGCGCAGGCCTCCGGCGGCGTCTTCGACCTCGACGCCCTCACGATCGACCGCGACATCTCTCTCTTCGGCAACACGCTGTTCGTCGGGTATCGCAACGGCGTCCAGGTCGCCTCGGCGGATTTCGGCAACATCCTCGGCGTCGGCGACCAGAGGATCCAGCTCGGCTCCGCCTTCGACAGCGTCACCGAGGTGCGCGTCTATTCCCGCAGCCTCGCCAACGTGAACCTGGGCGTCGGCTTCGCGATCGACGACGTCGTGACGAACGACACGACGGCGCCGGCCGCCCCGACGCTGAGCGCCGGCACCGCGGCCACGGCCGACAACACGCCCACCCTGACCGGCACCGCCGAGGTCGGCTCCACGGTTCGGATCTTCAGCAACGGCGCGCTCGTCGGCACCACGACGGCGGGGGCGACCGGCGCCTACTCCTTCACGCCGACGGTCGCCCTCGCCGACGGCACCTACAGCCTCACCGCCACGGCGACGGATGCCAGCGGCAATGCGAGCGCGGCCTCGGCGGCGATCAGCCTGCGGATCGACGCGACCGCCCCGCCGGCGCCCGTCTTCACGGCCGGCGGCGGCTTGACCAACGACAACACCCCGACGGT
>NZ_SMNT01000157.1 GCF_004348265.1 Methylobacterium segetis | reverse complement strand
CGATCTTGGACATCTTCTTGTAGCGCTCCTCCATCTCGCGCACGGCCCATTTGAGGGCGATGACCGCCTTCTTCGGGTCGGTGACGACGGGGGAGAGCAGGTGCGGGATGCCGTCGTAGACGGAGAGTTCCAGCATCTTGGGATCGACCATGATCAGGCGGCACTCCTCCGGCTTGAGCCGGTAGAGCAGGCTGAGGATCATGGTGTTGATGGCCACCGACTTGCCCGAGCCGGTGGTGCCGGCCACGAGCAGGTGCGGCATGCGGGCGAGGTCCGCGATGATCGGCTCGCCGCCGATGTTCTTGCCCAGGCACAGCGCGAGCTTGTGCTTCGTCTCCGCGAAATCCGCGGAGGCGAGCAACTCGCGCAGGTACACGGTCTCGCGCCTGACGTTCGGCAATTCGATCCCGATCGCGTTGCGGCCGGGCACGACGGCGACGCGGGCGGAGACGGCGGACATCGAGCGCGCGATGTCGTCGGCGAGCGAGATCACGCGGCTCGACTTGGTGCCGGGGGCGGGCTCCAGCTCGTAGAGGGTGACGACGGGACCCGGCCGCACGGCCAGGATGTCGCCTCGCACCCCGAAATCGCCGAGGGTGGCTTCGAGCAGCGTCGCGTTCTGCTCCAGCGCGTCCGCCGAGACGAGGCTCGCCGCCGAGGGCCCGCGCGGTTCGGCGAGAAGTTCGAGGGCGGGATGGTCGTAATCCTGCGGATCCGGCGCCGGGAGCGGCCGCCGGGCCGGGATCGGGGCCGCGTGCGGCGCCGAGACCCGCGAGCGCTGAGCCTCCTCCGGGGCGGCGGCAGCGCGCGCGACGGGCCGGTCGTCGGCCTCCTCGTCGAGGTCGTCGTGCAGCGGCTCGCTCGGCGGAGCCGGCCGCCGGGCCGGCCGCGGCTCGTCGTCGAAGACGGGTTCGCGGCGGCTCGCCGCGGGGGCTGCCGGTGCGTGGGCGGCCCAGGGCGCTTCCTCGGCCTCGAAGGCGCGGCGGGCGGCGAGGTTCGGCGAGGCGCCCGCATAGGCGAGCCCGTCCGCGCTGTCCCGCCCGGTCCGCCACGCGTCGAGGCGGGCGCCGAGCGCCGCCCGGCCCTGCATGACGGCCTGGGCCACGGCGCCGAGGGAGACGATGCCGAGGCTCGGCTCGTCCGAATCGTGGCGCCCGTCCGTCCGGCCGGGCAGCGCGCGGCGGGCGGGCTCGCGGGCGGCGAGGTAGGGCACGTCGTCCTCGTCGTCCTCCTCGAGACCCGCCCCGGCGCGGCAGGCCCCCGTGAGGCTGAGGATGGCGATGCCGGCGAAGACGAAGCCGACGAGGGCCGCGGCCGGACCGGAGATCGCGCCGACGATCGTGCGCGCGGCCGACATCAAGGCGTCGCCGGTGACGCCGCCGAGGCCGGTCGGAAGCGGCCAGCGGGCGGTCGGCGGCAGGGCGCTCGCCACCGCGCTCGCGGCGCAGAAGCCGATGATCCAGAGGGCGATCCGCAGGCCGCCCTTCGGCAGGTCGCGGCTGCGCATCAGGCGCAGGCCCCAGAGGGCGGGCGGCAGCGCGAAGGCGAGCGCGCCGAGGCCGAGGAGCTGCATGGCGAGGTCGGAGACCACGGCGCCCGCCGCGCCGAGGACGTTGTGTGCGCGCTGGTCGGTGGCGTGGTTGAGGCTCGGGTCGTCGATCGACCACGTCGCCAGCGCCACGGTCAGGGCGACGGCCGCCCCGAACAGCAGGAAGCCGCCGAGCTCCGTCATGCGCCGCGCCAGGAACGGCCGCAGCGTGTCGACGAAGGTGTCGTAGGGCGATGCGGAGCGGCGAAGCGAGCGCATGCGGGACCGGGCACAGAGAGGGAACGCTGCCGTGACGCTACGGCCATTCCGTTAACGGCCATTTAAGGTTGAAGAAGCCTCACCGCGTGCGGGTTCAAGGGCTTATGGCCGTTACGTTTCTGCCGCCCTCGGTGCCACGATCCGGAGCGGGTGCATTCGCGCGCGGGATATGCGAGACCGTGCCCCATGAAGATCGACGGCAAGCCCTATCGCACCATCTGGCCCGCCCGGGACGGCGTCAGCGTCGAGGTGATCGACCAGACCCGCCTGCCCTTCGCCTTCGAGGTGCGGCGCCTCGCGACCCTCGCGGAGGCGGCGGATGCGATTCGCGTCATGGTGGTGCGGGGCGCTCCCCTGATCGGCGTCACCGCGGCCTACGGGCTCGCGCTCGCCATGCGCGAGGATGCCTCGAACGAGGGGCTCGACCGGGCGGTGGAGGCGCTCGCGGCGACGCGGCCCACCGCGATCAACCTGCGCTGGGCCCTCGACCGGGTCTCGGCCCATCTCCGCCCGATCCCGGCGCCCGAGCGCTTCGCCCACGCCTTCGCCGAGGCTGGGCGCATCGCCGAGGAGGACGTCGCGAGCTGCCACGCCATCGGCCGGCACGGGGCCCGGATCCTCGCCGACGCGGCCGCCGCCAGGGGGCGGCCGATCAACGTGCTGACCCATTGCAATGCGGGCTGGCTCGCCACCGTCGATTGGGGCACGGCGCTCGCGCCGATCTACGTGGCGCATGACCAGGGCGTGCCGCTCCACGTCTACGTGGACGAGACGCGCCCGCGGAACCAGGGCGCGGCGCTCACGGCCTTCGAGCTCAACGCGCACGGCGTACCCCACACCGTCATCGCCGACAACGCGGGCGGCCACCTGATGCAGCATGGCGTCATCGATGTCTGCATCGTCGGCTCGGACCGGACGACGGCCACCGGCGACGTCTGCAACAAGATCGGCACCTACCTGAAGGCGCTCGCGGCCCACGACAACCGCGTGCCCTTCTACGCGGCGCTCCCCTTCTCCACGATCGACTGGACGCTCGCCGACGGCGTCGCCGAGATCCCGATCGAGGAGCGCGACGGGCGCGAGGTGACCCACCTGACCGGCCGCCTGCCCGATGGCGGCTTCGCCACGGTCGAGGTTGTCTCGCCCGGCAGCCCCGTGGCGAACCCGGCCTTCGACGTGACCCCCTCCCGCCTCGTCACCGGCATCATCACCGAGCGCGGCGTGGCGGAGCCGAGCGCGGACGGGCTGCTCGCCCTCTATCCGGAGCGGCGGCGGGCTGCGTGATCCCCTTTCCATAATTATCGTTTGACAGATATTAATTGCGAATTATGACTGGGCGCATCGGAGGATCGCCCGATGTCGAATGTCGTTGCCCTGCCTCCCGTCCCGAAGCCGCCGGAACCGGCACCGGGGTCGAGCCAGCATCCTTCATTGCGCATCCTTGCCTGCCGCGTGGGCTACCTGATCCATGGCCTGCTCGCGGCCGGCTCGGTCCTCTTCGGCGCGATTTTCGTCCTCGGTCTCGTCTTCGACGGTGCGCTTCTCTGGCTCGCGCCGGATGCAGCTTATCTCGGCCTGCGTCCGGACGGTGTGGACGGGTTGGTATCCTTCGGCTCGCTTCCCTGGCCGACCCGCCTCGCCTATGCGGCGAGCTTCATTCTGAGCAAGGGGCCGATCCTGCTCGTCCTCGCCGAGATGCGCCGCTGGCTCTCGAACCTCGCGGCCGGCCTCGCCTTTGCCCCGTCCGATGCGCGACGCCTGCGCCGCATGGCCCTGTGGCTCGCGGCTTACGCCGGCGGGCCGCTTCTCGGACACGCCCTCGTCAGGATCGCCGGCAACGGGGTTGATCTCGCGTGGTTTCAGGGTGCGCTGATCCCTGCGCTCGTCCTCGCCGCCGTGCTGGTCGTGGTGGCGGAGTTGCTGCGTGTCGGCCACGCGATCGAGCAGGACCGGAACGGATTCGTCTGATGCCGATCATCGTCCGTCTCGATGTGATGCTGGCCCGGCGCAAGCGCCGCTCGAAGGACCTCGCCCACGCAGTCGGCATCACGGAAGCGAACCTGTCGCTTCTGAAGTCCGGCAAGGTGCAAGGCGTGCGCTTCGCCACGCTGGAGGCGATCTGCCGTGAACTCGGCTGCCAGCCGGGCGACCTCCTGGAATATGTCCCCGAAGCCGACAACGACCTGCGCCGGGCGGGCTGACCCGAGCAGCCCTGCACCGAGACGCTCGCGACCCGGCCGTCATTCCCGGCCGGGACAGGAGATCCGTGTCCGATGCCCCTCGCCTCCCCCGTTCCTCGGCGTGCTCTGCATGTCCTCTGCCTGGTCGCCTGTGCCGGGGCGAGCGGATGCAACGCGCCCGCGTCGGATGCCGGCCGCGTCGAAATCGGCTGGGCCGTCAATGCGGGGCATGGCGTGACCCTGCCGATGCGGCGCGCCTCCGGCCGCTGGCTCGTGGAGCTTGCCGTAACCCGGCCCGATGGAAGTGAGCGCAGCGTCCCTGTCTGGCTCAATATGGGGGCTGCCGCACCGATTCTGTCGGAGGGCCTCTATCGTGAACTCGGGATCGGCGAGGGCCGCGATTTCCGGTTTCGCATGGGACCGCTGACCGTCACGGTCGAGGGACGCACGATCGTGGACGGGGCGGGCCGCCTCGACGGCCGAGACCTTCTCGACCTGCTGTTCGCACCGCGGCAGGTCGAGGCCGTGCTGCCGGCCGGCGTCCTGCGCGCGTTCCGCGTCGTGCTCGACCCGCGCGCGGCCACGGTCACGCTGGCGCCGCCGGCAGGTCCGCGCCCGGAGGGCGTTCCGGTGCCGATCCATGTCGCTCCGACCTCCGGAGTCGCTGTCGTGGAGGCGCGGGTCGATGGTGCGGCCGTGCCTCTCGTCCTGGATGTCGGCTCTCCGTACACGTGGATGAGGGGCCGGACGGTGGCCGATTGGCTCAAGCGCCATCCGGATTGGTATCGCGCCGAAGGTGCGGTCGGGCGCAGCAACCTTGCCATGGCGGATCTCCCCCTCGAACGCGAGGGGACGCTCGTGCGCCTGCCCGAACTGGGCCTCGGGCCGCTTCGCCTGACCGGCATAGGGGTGCTCGGGACCGGCGCCCTCGGAGGGCGGTTCACGGAAGCCGCTCTGGGCGAAGTCTTCTGGGATGCATGGCAGGGCGGGGTCGGTCAGACTGTGGCGGGTTGGCTCGGAAACAACGTCCTCGACGACTTCCGGATCACCCTCGATTACGCCGCCGGCCTGAGTCACTGGCAGCGCCAACGCCCGACCGATCCCTACGACCTCGATGCTGCCGGCCTCTCCCTCGTCCGCCACGGCTCCGGCTATGCCGTGGGCGCCGTCGCGTCACGGCACGGCATCCCCCTCGTCGCCTCGATCGCCAGAGGGGACCGTCTGCTTCGGGTCGATGGCCGTCCGGTCGAGGGGATGGCTCCCGATGCCGTTCTCGGCGCATTGGCGGGACGACCCGGCACGCCGCGCGTCCTCGATATCGATCGGGACGGAACGCCCATGCAAGTTCTGACGAGAGCAGACTCGTATTGAGTCTGCCGACAACGGATCCTAGGGATCATCGAAGCTGATTCCGTTGATCAACCTTCGATTGCAGTGACCATGATATCACATTCGTGGCGGGCTGCGCGGGTCGGAATGCTCTTTCTGCTGCTGGCGTGCGTCGTGTATCAGGGCGGCAGAACCGACGCGTTCGCGCAGGTCTTGGCGGCTGTCTCGATCGCCGTCCTGGCGGGGCATGCGGTCGTCACGCTCGGCGTCGCGAGCGCTGCCGCTTTCGGCGCGATCTGCTGCGGCATCACCTTCTCCATCGAGAATCTGGGCGTGGCGACAGGATTCCCCTTCGGCCGCTACGCTTTCCGAGTCGGCGAGGGTCTGGCGCATGTCGGCGCGATCCCGGTCATTGTCGGGCCGCTGTATTTCGGAATCGGCTATCCGGCTTGGATCATCGCCTGCGTGCTGCTCGACTCGGATGTCGCTGCCCCCCGTGATCGCCCGACGCTGGTGGCCGCGCCCCTCGTCGCGGCCTTCACGATCACGCAATGGGATGTCGTGATGGATCCAGCCAGCTCCACGATCGGCAAGGCGTGGATCTGGTTCGAGGGTGGCGGCTATTTCGGCGTTCCGTTGTCGAACTTCCTCGGGTGGTTCCTCACCACGTGGCTGTTCTTCCAGAGCTTCGCGCTGTTCGCCTACGCCCGGCGCGATCGCCTGCCCGCAAAGGCCGCCGGACGGAAGCGTCTCACGGTGCCGATCCTCTTCTACGTCGCCGCCGCCCTCTGCCACCTGCCCCCGATGCTCGATCCCGACCGAGTGGTGGCGGACGGAGCGGGTCGCTCATGGTCCTCTGCCGACATCCGGGAGAGTGCGGCAATCCTCGCCCTCTTCACCATGCTCCCGACCGCGCTCCTGGCCTTGATCAAGCTCTGGGCGATCAGGCGCTCCGCGCCGGGTGACCATCACGATCCGATCCGAGTCACGGCGCCCATTGCCAGAACACCGTCCCCGTGAAGGCGAAGACCTCCGTCCCGTGCTGGTTGCGGGCGGTGCTGCGCATCGTGGCGAGGCCCCAGCCGGGCCGGCTCTCGGAGGCGCGCTTCTCGGTGAGCGTCGCGGCGTAGGAGAGCGTATCGCCCGCGTAGACGGGGGCGAGCCAGCGCAGATCGCGGAAGCCCGGCGAGGGGCCGAGCATCGGAACCGGACCCCGCTCCGCCGTGAAGCGGGCATCGCGGGCGCGGGTCGCGATCGTGCGCTTCATCCACACCGCCGCCGTGTGCCAGCCCGAGGCGCAGAGGCCGCCGAAATGGGTCTGCCGCGCGGCCTCCGCGTCGAGGTGGAAGGCCTGCGGGTCGTGGGCGCGGGCGAAGGCCGTAATGGCATCCGCCGTGAAGACGTGGGGGCCGAGCGCGCGGGTGGCGCCGATCTCGGCATCGCGCAGGAAGGGCAGGATTTCCGCGTCCTCCGGCTCTTCGACGGGCCGAGGCTCCGCGAGCGCGACGGCGCGCGGCGGCAGGGGCTCGGCGCCGCGCCGCGCGAAGATCACCGTGAAGCCCTGGACCATCACGGTCTCGTCGCGCTGGTTCAGGACCTGCATGGAGAAACGCACGAAGCCCCGGTCCGGCCGCGAGCCGGAGCGCCGGCAATCCTCGACCCGCACGACGATCCGGATCGCGTCGCCCGGCAGGACGGGCTTGACCCAGCCGAGCTCGTTGATGCCGGGCGAGCCCATCGAGGTGGCGCCGCGGAAGACGTGGGCCTGCAGGAGCCGCATGCCGAGGCCGGCCGTGTGCCAGCCCGACGCGATCAGCGTGCCGACGAAGCTGCGCTTGGCTGCCGCCTCGTCCACGTGGAAGGGCTGCGCGTCGAATTCGCGGGCGAAGGCCACGATCTCCTCGCGGCTGACCGCGAGGGGCGGGCTCTCGATGACCTGGCCCGGCGCGAAGTCCTCGAAGTGGATCCCGGCCATGACCCGCTCAGTTGGCGAAGCGGAAATGCAGCACGTCGCCGTCCTGCACGACGTATTCCTTGCCCTCGAGCCGGAGCTTGCCGGCGTCCCGCGCGCCGGCCTCGCCCTTCAGCGCGGTGTAATCGGCGAAGGCGATGGTCTCGGCGCGGATGAAGCCCTTCTCGAAATCCGAGTGGATCACGCCCGCCGCCGCCGGGGCCCGGGTGCCCTTCGTGATCGTCCAGGCCCGGGCCTCCTTCGGGCCCGCCGTGAAGTAGGTGATCAGGCCGAGGAGGTCGTAGCCCGCCCCGATCACCCGGTTAAGGCCGGGCTCGGCGAGGCCGACAGCCTCCAGGAACTCCGCTTGGTCGGCCTGCGGCATCACCGCGATCTCGCTCTCGATCTTGGCCGAGACGACCACGGCGACGGCGCCTTCCGCCCTGGCGCGGGCCATCACGGCGTCGGAATGGGCATTGCCCTTGTCGGCGTCGCCCTCGTCCACGTTGCAGACGTAGAGGACGGGCTTGGCCGTCATCAGGCCGAGCTGCTGGAACAGGCGCTCCTCCTCGGCCTTGCGCTCGACGAGGCGGGCCGGCTTGCCGTCGCGGAGAAGGGGCAATGTCCGGTTGACGAGGTCGAGGAACTCCTTCGCCTCCTTGTCGGAGCCCTTGGCCTTCTTCTCCAGCGCCACGACGCGCTTCTCCAGACTGTCGAGATCGGCCAGCATCAGCTCGGTCTCGATCGTCTCGATGTCGGCCGCCGGGTCGACCTTCCCCTCGACGTGGGTGACGTCGCCGTCCTCGAAGCAGCGCACCACGTGGGCGATGGCGTCGACCTCGCGGATATTGGCGAGGAACTG
>NZ_SMNT01000156.1 GCF_004348265.1 Methylobacterium segetis | reverse complement strand
TCCCGACTCAGCACGATCTTGGACGGCTCATCTTTGCGGTTGTAGCGAGAGCAAGATGGGAACCACGGGTTTCGGCGGCAAAACTGTTTTGTTTTGACACTCTTGCGATCCCGTTCACGCGATCTCCGCAATTTGACGGCTCAATCCGGGACAGGGCATGGACCAGGCTGATAGCGCATCGCGCACAACCGAGACGCGCGCAAGCGCACAAGGCCACGCAGCGCGGGCATCCCGAAGCGCGGGCGGCGCCCGCCTCGCGCGGCTGGCGTGGTATCTCGGCCGCCTGCGCTCCATGGGTCCCGCCGAGATCGTCCACCGCGTCGGCGAGGCGGCGCGGAGGCGCGCCTGGGCCCGGCGGCCGATCGGCTGGGAGACGCGCGCGCCGGGCGATCCCGCGCCGCTGCCCGACTTTCCCGAGCTTCGGCGGGCGCTCGCGGAATCCGCGGGGCTGCCGGGCGTGCGCCGCAGCCTTTCCGCGATCGAGGCGGGACGATTCCACTATTTCGGCCGCGACTGGCCGGCACCCGATTTCACCGGCCCGGATGCCGGTGCGGGCTTCTGGTTTCACGATCCGGTGACGGGCGTGGCCTGGCCCGGGGCCGGCGTGCCGGCCCACCGCGTCGACGTGCGCGCAACGGTCGAGGCGCCCGACGGCAGCGGCCGCCCCGGCGACGTCAAGTTCGTCTGGGAGCCGGCCCGCCTCCAGATGCTCCACCCGCTCGCCGCCGCCTGCGCCGCGGGGGATGCCCGTGCCGGCGAGGCGGCACGGGCGATCGTGACGAGCTTCTCCCGGGTGAACCCGCCCTATGGCGGCGTCCACTGGTTCTCCGGCATCGAGATGACGCTCCGGCTCGTCAGCCTGCTGCTCGTGGCGGCCGCTTCCGGGCCGGAAGGGTTGCCGCCGGAGGAGCGCGCCGCCTTCCGCAGGCTCGTCGCGGCCCATGCGGAGGCCATCGCGGCCTTCCCCTCGCTCCACTCCTCGGCCAACAACCACCGCATCGCGGAGGGGCTGGGGCTCCTCGTCTCCGGGCTCCTGCTGGAGGGCGCCGCCGAGGCCGCGTCCTGGGAGGCGGAGGGGCGGGCCATCCTCGAGGGGGAGGGCGAGCGCCAGATCCTGCCGGACGGCGTCGGGGCCGAGCAATCCCTGACCTACCAAGCCTGGACGATGGAGATGCTCGGCCTCGGCTTCGTGCTGGCGCGCGACGCCGGGCGCCCGCTCGCGCCCGCGCTCCTGGCGCGGCTCGCGGCCGGGGCCGGGTTCCTGCGGGCGATGCTCGACGGGGCCGGGCGGAACCCGGCGATCGGGGACGACGACGAGGGGCGGATCCTCAGCGACGGGCTCGGCCGCGAGCCCCGCTACGTCGCCTCCGTCACCGCGGCGATCGCCGGCCTCGCCGGCCGTCCGGACCTCGCCCCGCCGGCCCGCGACCCGCACCCGCGCGACGCGGTGTTCGGCGCGCCGCCCGATCCCAGCCCCGTCGCGGAGGGGCGGCAGACCTTCCGGCAAGGCGGCTACACGGCCGTCCACGCGCGCATCGCCGGGCGCGCCTGCCACCTCGTGTTCGACCACGGGCCGATCGGCTACCTGACGCTCGCCGCGCACGGCCACGCGGACGCGCTCGGCATCTGGCTGTCGATCGACGGCCGCCCCGTCCTGATCGACGCGGGCACCCACCTCTACCATGCCGGGGGAGCCGGCCGCGTCGCGATGCGCGAGAGCCTCGCCCACAACACGCTGAGCGTGGCGGGGGCCTCCCACAGCCTCGCCTCCGCGGGCTTCCACTGGGCGAGCCGCGCCGACGCGCGCCTCGTCGCCGAGACCGAGGGAGAGGCTTGGTCGGTCACCGGCGCGCACGAGGGCTACGCCCGGCGCTTCGGCGTCGCGCACCGGCGCCGCGTCGCGCGCGACCCGACCGGGTTCCTGATCGCGGACCGGCTGGACGGGGGCCGCGGCGGCCTCCCGGTCGAGATCCGCTTCCTCGTCCACCCGGATCTCGCGGCCAGCCTGCAGGATGGCGTCCTCGCCCTCGGCGACGCCTCCGGCCTCCTGTGCCAAATCGTGCCACCGTCCGGCTTTGAGACGCGGCTCACGGCGGCCACCGCGCCGGGAGCGGCCGTCTACGCGCCCCGCTTCGGACACCTCGCCACGGCCCACAGCCTCGTCCTGTCCGGTACACTCGGCGCCGCGGACGCGCACACCCGGATCAGCATCGGCGCAAGCTGACGGGCGGATGCGCGAAGACCTCGGGCAGACGTCCGGCGTGATGAACAGTCGATGAAGGAGGAGGAGCGAATGCGAGTCCAGGATTCACTGCCGCGAAACCGGACGAGGCTTAACCCTGTCTGATCTTCGACACCGGAATTCGACCCGACGCCTCTGTTCAATGGTCCTCGCCTTGCAAATCTCTCCTCCGGCAGCACGGCTTCGTCCCGCTCGTCCCGAGCCGGGACAGGGCGGGGCGCCGCGTCTGGCCGGCGGAGCGAGGTCGCGATGGTTCGGTTGGAGAGATTCGCGTTGAACGATCCGCACTTCGCCTTCCAGCCCGCCCCCGCAGCCGTCATCGACCTGCGCGGCATCGTCGCGACGTTCCGGCGGCGCTGGCGCTGGATCGCGGGCTCGGTCTTCGCGCTCACCTTCGCAGCGCTCGGCGCCGCGCTGACCATGCCGCCGCGCTACGACGCGACGGCCAAGATCCTGCTCGACCCCCGCAACCTCCAGGTCTTCCAGAACGACATCAACCCGACCGCCGGCACCGGCGAGGAGGCGACCCTCATCAGCGAGAGCCAGCTCCAGGTGGTGCGCTCGACGAGCGTCCTGACGAGCGTCGTCCAGTCGGAGAAGCTCGCCGCCGATCCCGAATTCGGGTCGCCCCGCCAGGGGCTGCTGGCGACCTTCAGGAACCAGCTCCTCGGTTCGCCCGACAAGGACAAGGACCGGGAGGCGGAGACGCCGGAATCGCGCGCCTTGCGCGCCCTCGACCGGGCGGTCTCGGTGCGCCGGCCGGACAAGACCTTCGTCATCGAGATCGGCATCTCGACGGAATCGGCCGAGAAATCGGCGCGCATCGCCAACGCCGTCGCCGACGCGTTCCTGAAGGAGCTGACGCGCACCCGCACCGACGAGGTCGAGCGGGCGAGCGGCGCCCTCGAAGCCCGGCTCGGCGAGTTGCGCGAGCGGCTGCAGGTGAGCGAGGCGGCCGTCGAGCGCTACCGGCGCAACCACGACCTCGTCGGCGCCTCGGGCCGGCTCGTCGGCGAGCAGCAGCTCACCGATCTCACGAACCAAGTCGCCCGCGCGCGCAGCCGCACGGCGGAGACGGCGGCGCGCGTGGAGCAGATCCAGAAGGTCCGGCGCTCGGGCGACCTGCAGGACGCGACGGTGGAGGCCGTCCAGTCGCCCGCCATCGCCGCCCTGCGCGCGACCCTTGCCGAGGCCAAGCGCGCCGAGGCCGACGCGGCGCTCGTCTACGGACCCCGCCATCCGGCCAATGCCGGCATGGCCCAGCGCGTGCGCGCGGCCCGGCAGCAACTCGACGACGAGCTCGGCCGCATCGCCCGCACCGCCACCACCGATTACGACCGCGCCCGCGCGGCGGAGGCCAATCTCGACCAGCGCATCACCGCCCTCAAGAAGGAGGCGGCGAAGGCGAACGAGGCCCAGGTCCAATTGCGGGAGCTCGAGCGCGAGGCCGCCTCGAACCGCGGCGTCTACGAGGCCTTCCTGAACCGGGCCAAGGACCTGCAGCAGCGCTACTACCTCGACACGACGAATGCGCGCACGATCAAGCAGGCGACGCCCCCCGTCGCCAAGGCCGGCATCTCGAAGCTCGCCATCATCGCGGGCGGCCTCGTCGTCGGCCTGCTTCTCGGCCTGGCGCTTGCCCTGCTGCGCGAGCAGTTCGACCCGCCGGCCTACGAGACGCGGGCCTTGAGCGTCTGGCGCGAGCCGGAGCCGCGCTACCTGCCGAGTTCCCGGACGCGCTGAGGCGGGCAGCGGGACGGGGCGCGAAAGGGGCGATCCGGCTGTCGCCGGCGCATTCTAGGGCAAGACGGAGTTCGGTTTGCGGGAGGCGACGCGCTGTCTCGGACGATCGGGGGTATTTCGGGTCTCTGAGATCGGAAAGACCGCCCTCGCGGTCCCAATCCGTCGCTCGGTACGGTCGGCCCTCGACTCTCCTCGGACCTTGAAATGTGCACGCTGCGATCGCCGGGATCGCTCCAGAGCACGGCTCCATCAGAGTTTCAGTCGTGACTTTCACGCGAGCGATACGCTCGACGGAACCGGTCGCGCTAGGCCGCTTGCCGCAGGATTTCGGCTCGCAGGATTTCGGGCTGCGGGGTGCCCGAGAACAGCCGGTTGCCGACAGCAACCGAGGGGACGGCACGGATGCCCGCCTCTCGCGCCACGCGCAAAGCCGCATCGTGGCGCTCCCCGGAGAGCGGCGAGGCCAGCACGCCATCAAGGCCGAGCGGGTCGAGGCCGAGATCCTGCACGATCGCCTTGAGAACGTCGGTGTCGCCGATGTCGCGATCCTGCTGAAAGAAGGCGCGCAGAACCGCATTGACGTAAGCGTCGCCCCGACCGTGCTCGACGGCGTATTGAAGTCCGAGGAATGCCTTGCGGGTGTAGGGCTGCGGCGAGACGGTCGGCAGGCGGATCGCGATGCCCATCCGCTCGGCCGCGGGGTAGACGCCCTGCTTCCATGCCGTGGGCAGATACGCGTCCTCCGGCCGCAACGTCGGGGTCGGGTAGGGGCGCAACTCGAACGGCATCCAGACAAGGTCGACCTCGAGCCCCTCGGAAGCGGCTCGAATGACGTGCTCCCCCAAGAGGCAGTAGGGGCAGACGAAGTCGATCCACACGCGAAGGGTCGCTCGGGAAGCTGTCCGTGCGGCGGTGCTGGCGTCCTGGCTCATATCCCTCGATCCATCTCCTCGCGCGGCGGGCAACGGGTCACCGGAACAAGGCGGCAGCCCGCTCCTCGGATCCTTCAGGCCGCAAGCTCGGTCGGCTTGATGTTGGCAATCGGCCCCAGGATGGCGTGGTCGAAGCCCGCCAGTTCCTGGGCTGCCTGGATGCGGTTCGGGAAATCCGGATTGGCGAGCGCGGCCTTGCCGAGCGCCACGATGTCCGCGCCGGCAGCCAGGACCTCCTGCGCCCGCGCCCGATCCTGCACGCCGCCATTGGCGATCAGCGGGACCTGCGGCGCGTAGCGGCGAGCAAGTGCGACAAGGCTGTCGGGGCCACCCTCGAACGCGGGCTCCCACGCCCTGTGCTCGGTGACGTGGAGGTAGCTGATTCCGGCCTCCGCGAGCGTGCCGAAGATGACCTCGGCATCCTGCTCATGGCCCGGCCATTTATGGGCGTCGTCGTTGACCTTACCCTGCGAGATCCGGACCCCCACCGGCACGCCCGGACCGGCCTTCGCCCGCACTGCCTCGACGATGGCGGTCACGAACGTGGTGCGCTGGCGGGTGTCGCCGCCCCACCGGTCGCGGCGACGATTGGCATAGTCGGTGAGGAACTGGTCGATCAGGTAGCCGTTCGCGCCGTGGATCTCGATGCCGTCGAACCCGGCCGCCACCGCGCGTGCGGCCGAGGCGGCGAAGCCCTCGATTGCGTCGGCGATCTGCTCCTCGTTCATGGCCTCAGGCAGCGGATAGGCGCCCTTGCCGAAGTAGAACTCCATCTGCTCACCCTTGGGCTGCACGGCCGAAGGTCCGATGCTGGTCTCCCGGAAGCGGTTGCCCTGGCTGATCGCACCCGCGTGCATCACCTGCGCGAAGATGTGCGCCCCGTGCCGGTGGGCCGCCTCGACGACCGGCCGCCACGCCTGCTCCTGGGCCTCGTCGGTGATGCCGGGCTGGTGCAGGTAGCCCTGCGAGAACGCCCGATCCGTGTAGATGCCCTCGGTGATCAGCAGGCCGAAACCGCCTCGGGCGAAGCGCTCGTAGTAGCGCGCCATCGTCTCCGTGGCCGTGCCCTCGTCGGACGCGCTCACGCGCGTCATCGGCGCGACCGCGAGGCGGTTCCCGAGCGTCACGCCGTTTATATCGAACGTGGTGAAAAGGCCCGTCGCGTCCGTGCTCATGTCCGGCCTCCAAGCTACCGTCGCCGCTCTGTCGCCAGCGAGGTAGCGGATGGCGCGGCCTTGCAGTAGCCGAGGTGAGCGATAAGGATCTTATCGTTCAGTGTTATGCCGATGAACCTGTCAGACGTGGCCCTGTTCCGCGCGATCGTCGCGACCGGCAGCCTTTCGGCCGCCGGCCGGCAGGCGGGCCTGTCGCCGATGGCGGTCAGTCGCCGGTTGGCCGCGCTCGAACAGGAAGTCGGTGTTCGCCTGCTCCACCGCACGACCCGATCGGTCGCGCTGACGGCGGATGGCGAGACGTTCCTGCCGCTCGCCCGGACGATGCTGGAGGCGAGAGACGCCGTTGCGGCAGCCTTCTCCGAGCAGCACGAGGGATTGAGCGGCGTTCTGCGCGTGACGGCCCCGAACCGGATCGGCCGCGCTGTGGTCGTGCCGCTGGTGGTCCGGCTGATGGCGGAGAACCCGCTGCTACAGGTTGACCTGACCTTCGCGGACGGGATCGTGGATCTCGCGGCGTCCGGGATCGACGTGGCGCTCAGGGTCGCAACGTTGCAGGCGTCGGAACTCGTCGCCGTGCGGCTGGTGGACAATCCGCGCATCCTCTGCGCAGCCCCGAGCTATCTCGCGACGCATCGGTCACCCGAACGGTTGAGCGACCTCGACGCCCACGCCTGCCTGACGCTCCACGCCATGGATGCGTGGCCCTTCCAGCAGGCAGGGCAACCGATCGCCAAGCGCATCAAGGGGCGGCTCGCCGCCAACAGCGTCGACACGGTGCACGCCGCCTGCATTGCCGGGGCAGGAATTGCGCTGCTGACCTATTGGGACGTGGCGCAGGAGCTTGCCGACAGCACCCTCGCGGCCGTCACCCTGGCCGACGCGGAGCCCGAGCAGTTGGCCATCTGGGCGGTGCTGCCGACCCGCCAGCACATGCCGGCACGAGTCCGTCAGTTCATCCACGCCTTGAAGAGCGAACTGAGACGCCTCCCGCTCGGGATCTCCGAACGATCGCAGGCCGGTCCGGGGGCGTGATCCTCCGCGTCCCCTGACGATCCGGACGCTCATCCCGTGAGCGTCACACGTCCGCCGCCCACCCCCGTCCAACCTCGGATGCCGGGCACCAAGCGTCGGGTGTCGATTGCTAATCCCGCTTCAGCCAGAAAGCCTCGCCGAGGATCGCCGCCTCCGTGAAGGCGAGGTCGCCGGGATGGGGGACGTCGGCGCCCTTGGCGTATTTCGGCATGCGATCCGGCAGGTAGGGACCGACGAGGCCGGGCACGGGGGCCGGCGCGTCGACCATCGCGAGGAGAAGGCCCTTGGCCAGGAGGAAGCGGCCGAGGGCGCGCCCGAAGCGGCGGAGGTCGCCGGCATCCGCGCAATAGAGCAGGTAGGCCACCGTGACCCGGTGGCCGGCGATGCGGCGGCGCTGGAACACGAAGGGGTGGGCGCGCCCCTCCGCCACGCACCAGACCGTCAGGCAGCCCATCCGCGCATGCGTCTCCATGACGTGCGCGTCCCCCGCCGCGACGGCGGCGCCGGCGGGCGGCGCCCCCTCGACGAGGCGCACCCGAGGGGCCGCGCCGCGGGTCAGGAGCGGCACGGCGACCTGGAGGCCGGCAATGTAGCGGCGGAAGCCCTGCGCCTCGATCGTCGGGCGGGTCGGGGGCGCCGGGGAGATGTTGATGTAGGTGACGGCCCTGTCGCGGGTCGCCGAGGCGACGAGGAGCGAGGCGTAGCCGCGGTGGCTCTCCTCGACGTACCAGCTCGACAGGTTGCAGCGCATCGGGCGCCCGGGGATCGCGCCGAACACCATCAGGAGCACGCCGACGAGATTGCCGCCGAGGTCGAGCACGTAGCCCGAATGCGGGCAGCCGGTCTCGGCGCTGTAGGCGAGGAGGCGCGCGAGCGCCGCGTCCCACTCGGCCACGGAGCGGCCCGGGAAGCCACGGGCGAGGAGGGGGCCGAGTGCCTCCCGGTCGGCCTCGACGATCCGGCGGCAGCGCAGGCGCGCGGCCGCGCCGGGGGTCGGGCTCGGATCTGCCGTCATCGGCTCGGCCATCGCGCGGGGGGCGCGTCAGGCCGCGCGGCTGAGGAGGGGCAGCAGGGCGCCGCGGAGGGCCTCCATCTGCGCCTCGGTCTCGGCCTTCGCCCGGGCGGCGTCGGGCGCCAGGAGCGTGCGCAGGCGCGCGATCTCGAGCTCGAGGCGGTCGTTCTCGGCGACGAGGAGCGCGACCTTCTCCTCCGCGACGCGGGCGCGCGCCAGCGCCTCGTTGCGCTCCTGCTCGCGGACCTGGACCCGGTCGCGCCAGAGCCGCGTCGCGACGTTCTCAGGTTCCTCGCTCATGGCACGCTCCGGACGCCGACGAATCGAGGCGGCAGCGTCGCACGGTAGGGTTCATGAAACGTAACGGGGACGGCCCTGCGTTGCAGAACCGTCCCCGCCTTGGTCGGGGCCGCCCCGGCGAACCGGGGCGCGCGTTTTGGCTCAGGCGTGGGCGAGGGCGCCGGCCGGGAGGGCGGCCTCGTTCGCCGCGTGGTGCTTCTTGAGCATGGGCCGGAGCACCGCCACCGCGAGGGCGGCCGCGATGAGGTCCATGGTGGCCACCGTGTAGAGCACCGTCGACCACGTGCCGGTCGCCTGCATGATCACGTTGCCGAGCGGCACGAACAGGGCCGCAAAACCCTTGGCGCAGTAGAGCACGCCGTAGATCTTGCCGATGTGCTTCGAGCCGAACGTGTCGGC
>NZ_SMNT01000155.1 GCF_004348265.1 Methylobacterium segetis | reverse complement strand
GCGTTGCAGGACAGGATGGACGAGACCGGGGAACGCGTGGCCGTCGTCGCGCAGGAGGAGGGGGGGCGCCTCGACAAGGCCCTCGCGGCGGCCTTTCCGGACCTGTCGCGCTCGCGCCTGCAGGATCTCGTGCGCGCGGGCCACGTGCGGCGGGACGGCGAGACGGTGCGGGACCCTGCCCTCAAGGTCGCGCCGGGCACCCGCCTCTCCGTCGCGGTGCCCGAGGCGTCGGCGCCCGAGCCGGCGGCCGAGCCCTTCGCCCTGGCGATCGTCCACGAGGACGACGACCTCATCGTGATCGACAAGCCGGCCGGGCTCGTCGTGCACCCCGCGCCGGGCCACGAGGGCGGCACCCTGGTCAACGGCCTCATCGCCCATTGCGGGGAGAGCCTCTCGGGCATCGGCGGCGTGCGCCGGCCCGGCATCGTGCACCGCCTCGACAAGGACACGAGCGGCCTCCTCGTCGTGGCGAAGAACGATCTCGCCCATCGCGGCCTCACCGCGCAATTCGCCGATCACGGGCGCAGCGGGCCGCTGGAGCGGGCCTACAAGGCGCTCGTCTGGGGTGCGCCCGAGCCCCGCAACGGCACGATCGAGGCGAATCTCGCCCGCAGCCAGCGCAACCGCGAGAAGATCGCCGTGGTGCGGGCGGGCGAGGGGCGGCACGCGATCACGCATTACCGCACCGAGGGCCTGCTCGGCCCCGAGGTCGCGCTGCTCGCCTGCCGGCTGGAGACCGGGCGCACGCACCAGATCCGGGTCCATCTCAGCCATCGCGGCCACCCGCTTCTCGGCGACGCGGTCTACGGCAGCGCCTTCAAGACGAAGGCGGCCCGGCTCCCCGAGCCCGCGCAGGCCGCGCTCGCGGCGCTGGACCGGCAGGCGCTGCACGCGGGGCTCCTCGGCTTCGCCCATCCGCGCACGGGCGAGGCCCTGCGTTTCGAGAGCCCGCTGCCCGCGGACATGGCCGCCCTCGTGCGCGCCCTCGGCGGCAGGCCGTAACCCGTTGGTCGGGCGCGCGAAGAGAGGTCGGAGATCGAGGGTGTGGCGGGTCCGGCACAGTCAAGGCTCTGGCGGGATCGGGTGTGCCATCACACCTCGACCCGCGACCAATCGTGCGAGGATCGACCCATAGGCCCGTTCGTGCGTTGACCACGACGTTCGCGCCGCGGACCCGCTACCGGATCGGGGATTTCCACAGTACAGATGGGAATTCGGACGACCGGCTCAAGGAGCGGTCGACCGCGCCATCGTCCGCCCACCATTGGGGGACAGTCCAAGGAGGTATGCCATGGCAGGCGCATTGCCGGTGCTCGCCAACGAGGGTGGCCTTTCGCGCTACCTCGATGAAATCCGCAAGTTCCCGATGCTGGAGCCGACGGAGGAGTTCACCCTCGCCAAGAGTTGGCGTGACCACGGGGACCGCGAGGCGGCCCACCGGCTGGTCACCTCGCACCTGCGCCTCGTCGCGAAGATCGCCATGGGCTACCGGGGCTACGGCCTGCCGATCGGCGAGGTCGTGTCCGAGGGCAATGTCGGCCTGATGCAGGCGGTCAAGCGCTTCGACCCCGACAAGGGCTTCCGGCTGGCCACCTACGCCATGTGGTGGATCAAGGCCGCGATCCAGGAATACATCCTGCGCTCGTGGTCGCTCGTGAAGATGGGCACCACGGCCAACCAGAAGAAGCTGTTCTTCAACCTGCGCAAGGCCAAGGGCCGCATCTCGGCCCTCGACGAGGGGGATCTGCGCCCCGATCAGGTCCAGCAGATCGCGACCCGCCTCGGCGTGCCGGAGCAGGACGTGATCGACATGAACCGGCGCCTGTCCGGCGACACCTCGCTCAACGCGCCCCTGCGCGAGGAGGGCGAGGGCGAGTGGCAGGACTGGCTCGTCGACAACAGCCCGAGCCAGGAAACCGTGCTCGCCCGCGAGGAGGAGGGGCAGAACCGCCTCTCGGCGCTGCGCGACGCGCTCTCCGTCCTCAACCCGCGCGAGCGGCGCATCTTCGAGGCGCGCCGCCTCGCCGACGATCCGATCACGCTGGAGGATCTCTCCGGCGAGTTCGGTGTCTCGCGCGAGCGCGTCCGCCAGATCGAGGTCCGCGCCTTCGAGAAGGTGCAGGAGGCGGTCAAGAAGAACCTCGCCGTGCGCGAGTTGCCGCGGACCGGCGCCGGGGCCTGAGGCCCCGGGCGGGCCTCGTTCTCGGAAGAGGGGGCAGCCGGCCTCGGCCGACCCGTCAGCGCCTCATCGCCACTGCTCGAAGGCGCGCTGCAGCGCGTAGGCGCCGGAATTGCCCTTCTCGAAGGTGATCACGGCGCGCTGGCCGCTCGCGTATTTGACGGCGAGGTCGAACCAGTTCCGGTGGAGCAGCAGGTCGGTGTTGCGGTCGACGTCGTTGCGCAGCGACGACAGGCCGATCAGGAACAGGTTCTCGCGCACCCGCACCGGCAGGCCGGAGAGGGGCGAGCCGCGGGCCGCCTCCTCGTCCTTGGCCTGGAGCAGGCCGATATCCTGAACCGAGCGCCGCTCGCCGCCGGGCCCGCTCGGGGTGAAGGCGAGCTTGATCGTGTGCGAGGCGGGCAGCGTCGCGTCGAGGTTGCGCTGCAGGGTGGCGACCAGGGTCAGGCCGGCCTCGGGGAAGTCCAGGGTCGCGACCACCGCCGTCTCCAGCGGCTGGCCCTGCTCGCCGCTCACCGATTCGAGGCGCCAGACCACCCGGCCCGTCGTCGAGCTGGGCTGCGCGTTCTGGCCCGCCGTGTTCTCCTCGATCAGCGTGGCGCGCTGGGCCACCGCGAGATCCGCCTGGCTCGGGGCGGGGGCGGGTGGCGCCTCGGCCTGCTGCGCCGCGCCTTGCTGCGCGGGCTGGGCGGGCTCGCCGCCGACCCGGTCCGCGAATTTCTGGTCGCTGCCGTCGGCCGGGGCGCTCGTCTCGGCCTCCGTCTGCTGGAGGTCGGCGGGCCGGTCACGCAGCAGGTAGGCGGCCACGGCGATGAGGCCGATCACCAGGGCGAGCACCGCGCCGACGAAGGCGTTGCGCAGCAGGGTCGAGCGGCCGGCGCGGGGCGACACCACGTCGATCCGCGGCCGCTGGCGCCCGCCCGTGGCGTCGGCGCGGGCCGGGACGATCTCGGCCTCTCCCTCCGGCCCGCGCTCGGCCACAGCCTCGGGCGCCTCCGGAACGGGCTCCTCGACGGCGGCGGGCTTGGCCCGGCGCGCCGCGATGGCCACAGCCGGCGCCTCGCGCACCGGCTCGGGCTCCGGCCGGGGAGGGAGGCCGCCGAGATCGGGCGGCGGCGCCGGGGGCAGGGATGGGCCGGCCGAGGGGCCGGCCCCGGCGGGTTCCGCCTCCACGAAGACGGGCGGCGCCGGCTGTCGCGGGGGCTCGGCCTCGAACAGCCCGTCCTCCGGGTTCGGGTCGGGCCGGGCGGGCTCGACGAAGGGCGCCGCCTTCGCGACTTCGGGCTTCGCGGTTTCGGGCTTCGCGATGTCAGGCTTCGGGGGGTCGGATCTGACCGGCTCCGGCCGCGGCTCCGGTGCAGGGCGCGGGGGCGGGGCGGGTTCCGGCAGGGCGGAGGCCGGGCTCGGGTCGTTCGCGGGCGCCGGCGCGGGTAGGGGCGCGCCGCCGTAATCCACCTCCAGCCGCTCGATCGCGGCGTCGAGGGCCTTGCTCTCGAGGTCGATGTCGTCGGGCGAGAGCGGCGGCTCCAGGGAGCGGAGCTGGCCGATCAGGGCGCCGCGCGCGCGGTCGTAGACCGCCTTGCGCATGGCGGGCGAGCGGTCGGGCAGGGCGTCGAGCGCCCGCGCCAGCAACGGATAGTAGTCGGCCATCGTGCCCGGATCCGCCCTCTCGCCGTCCTCTTGCCGTCGCGCTCCCGCGCCGCCCGTGCCGGCTCGAGCCGACCGGCCGTGCCCGGGCTCAGTCCTCGAACGGGTTGTGCATCAGGATGGTGTCGTCGCGCTCGGGCGAGGTCGAGAGCAGGGCGACGGGCGCCCCGATCAATTCCTCGATCCGCCGCACGTACTTGATCGCCTGGGCCGGCAGGTCCGCCCAGGAGCGGGCGCCGGCGGTGGTGCCGCTCCAGCCCGGAATCGTCTCGTAGACCGGGGTGACGCGCGCCTGCGACCCCTGGCTCGCCGGCAGGTGGTCGAGGCGGGCGCCGTCGATCTCGTAGCCCGTGCAGACGCGGATCTCCTCGAACCCGTCGAGCACGTCGAGCTTCGTCAGCGCGATGCCGTCGATGCCGGAGGTCTGCACCGTCTGGCGCACGAGGGCCGCGTCGAACCAGCCGCAGCGGCGCTTGCGCCCCGTCACCGTGCCGAATTCGTGGCCGCGCTCGCCGATGCGCTCGCCGACCGCGTCGTGCAGCTCGGTCGGGAACGGGCCCTCGCCGACGCGGGTCGTGTAGGCCTTGGCGATGCCGAGCACGTAGCCGATCGCCCCCGGCCCGAGGCCGGAACCCGTCGCGGCCTGCCCCGCCACGGTGTTGGAGGAGGTGACGAACGGGTAGGTGCCGTGGTCGACGTCGAGGAGCGCGCCCTGCGCGCCCTCGAACAGGATGCGCTTGCCGGCGCGCCGCGCCTCGTCGAGGAGGTGCCAGACCGTGTCCTGGTATGGGAGCACCCGGTCGGCGATGCCCGCGAGTTCCTCGTAGATCGCGTCGGGCGAGAATTCGGGCAGGCCGAAGCCGCGGCGCAGGGCGTTGTGGTGGGCGAGCAGCCGCTCGATCTTGGGGCCCAGCGTGTCGAGCTCCGACAGGTCCATCAGGCGGATCGCGCGGCGCCCCACCTTGTCCTCGTAGGCCGGGCCGATTCCGCGCTTCGTCGTGCCGATCTTGGTGCCCGGCGCCCCGTCTTCGCGCAGGGCGTCGAGTTCCCGGTGCAGGGAGAGGATGAGCGTGGCGTTGTCGGCGATGCGCAGGTTCTCGCGGCTCACCCGCACGCCCTGCGCGGTGATCCGGTCGATCTCGGCGACGAGGGCGTAGGGGTCGAGCACGACGCCGTTGCCGATCACGCCGAGCGTGTCGGGGCGCACCACGCCGGAGGGCAGCAGGGAGAGCTTGTAGACCGCCTCGCCGATCACCAGCGTGTGGCCGGCATTGTGGCCGCCCTGGAAGCGGACGACGATGTCGGCCTGCTCCGACAGCCAGTCGACGATCTTGCCTTTGCCTTCGTCGCCCCACTGGGCGCCTACGACGACGACGTTCGCCATGCGCTCAAAACCCGTACCGTTTCGCAAGGACGGGCTCCGGGCCGAGGGCCTCCGGTAACCCGTTGTCGGTAGGGTCTTTCCGCGATCCGGCCCGGGAAATCAAGCAAAGCGCCTGCAACCCGGCCAGACGGACGGGGACGACGTCCCCCCCGCGCCGGGCCGCGAGGCGTCCTATTTCGCCTCGGTGTTCGGCTGCTGGCCGGGCAGCTCGCCCGGCTTGATCACCGGCATCGTGCCCGCGTTCGGCTCCGGCGGCTTCACCACCATGCCGGGGGCGGCGTTGCCCGGCGGCTTGATGACGCCGTCGTTCTTCTCGAGCTTGTCGCTCAGGGTCCCGTTCGTGCTCGAGCCGTCGTCCGGCCGCACCTTCTCGGGCGGGGTCTGGCTCTGGGCGGGCAGGTTCGGGTCGGTGTCGCGGCCCTTCAGGGGCGCATCGGGTTGCTGCGCGAGGGCCGCGCCGGCCATGAGGCCGAGGGCGAGCAGGGCCAGCCCGGGGATCAGCTTCGGCATCGTTTCCTCTCTCGGAGAGTCTCGAGTTCCGAGAGGAACCGTTGCCCCTCCGATCCGTTCCTGCCGCCGCGGGGCCGGGCTCTTCACGATTCGAGGGCCATCGCGAGATAGAGTTCGCGCAGCCGCCGCGTCCGCGGGCCGGGCCGGCCCTCGCCGACCGGGCGCCCGTCGATCGCGACGACCGGCATCACGAAGGCCGAGGCGCTGGTGTAGAAGGCTTCCGCCGCCGCGTAGGCCTCCTCGACGGAGAAGGGCCGCTCCTCGATTCGCAGGCCCTCCTCCGCGGCGAGCCGCAGCACCGCCTTGCGGGTGATGCCGGGCAGGATCGCCGTCGAGAGCGGCCGGGTCACGATGCGCTCGTCCGCGGTGAGGATGAAGGCGGTCGAGGAGGAGCCCTCGGTGACGGCCCCGTCCTCGACCATCCAGGCCTCCGCGACGCCGGCGGCCGCCGCCGCCTGCTTGGCGAGAACCTGCGCCAGCAGCGCCACCGACTTGATGTCGCGCCGCTTCCAGCGCAGATCCTCCACGGTCACCACCTTCGCGCCCGCCTCGGCCAGCGGGTTGGCCCGGACCGCCTTCCCTTGCGTGAACATGACGACGGTCGGCGGCGTGCCGGCCGCCGGGAAGGCGAAGTCGCGCTCGGCGACGCCCCGCGTCACCTGCATGTAGACGAGGCCCTCGCCGACCGCGTTGCGGGCGACGAGCTCCGTCTCGAGCCGCGTCCATTCCTCGGCCGTGTAGGGGTTGGCGATGCCGATCTCGGAGAGGGAGCGGTCGAGCCGGGCGAGATGGGCGGCGTTGTCGACGAGCCGCCCCTCCAGCACCGCCGAGACCTCGTAGATCCCGTCCGCGAACAGGAAGCCCCGGTCCATGATCGGGACGCGCGCCTCCTCGAAGGGGACGAAGCGTCCATCGAGATACACGGTGCGGGACATGGGCTCTCCTCGGCTGCGGGCGCCCCTTCCAAGCATCGGCACGCCGCCGCCCGCAAGTGGCTCAACGACAGGGCAGGGTGCAGGATTCGTGCAGGGCGCCCCACCTCTCGCGTTCGGGAGAGGTCGAGTCCGCGGGACGCGGGCCGGGTGAGGGATCAGGGCCTTCCGGAGAGGGCGCATCCCTCACCCCAACCCTCTCCCGAACGGGAGAGGGGGCGCGGGGCGATCAGGCTGATCGGTCGGCCGCGGTCGATGCCGGCTCACAGCCCCGCCTGAGCGAGGCCGCCCGGCTCGTGGATCGGGCAGCCATTGTGCTCGGCGCGGAAGCCGGAGGATTTCGGGTAGACGGCGCGGCGCGCCCGCATGATCGAGCCGAGCGGCTGGTGCGCGGCGAGCCCGTGCCACGGGCTGAAGGCGAACCCGTCGTCGATCGCCTTCACCTTGCCCTCGCTCCAGGCGTCCTGCCGGGGGACGGTGATGCGGGCCACCGCCCGGTAGGGGCTCTCCTCCTCCGGCCAGGGCACCGAGGCGTCCTCGATCGGCATCGTCTCCCGGTTCGTCCAGAGCTGCGCCCGCAGCTCCCAGACGCCCTCGTGCTCCGCGAAGAAGGCGGTGACGGCCTCGCGCAGGCCGTTGGGCTTCCCGTTGACGTTGAGCGCGGCATTGGTCAGCGCGGTCAGTTCGGGCGAGACGGGCGCCACCGCGACCTTCGCCACGTAGTCGCCCCAGCGCACCGGGACCTGGCTGTAGAAGGTCTCGCCGAGGATGTGCGTCTCCGGGTGGCCGCCGAGCGCGATCACCGTCGGGCTCTTGGTGCCCAGCGCCTCCAGCACCGTCTCGACGCCGCGCAGCGTCGCGGAGAAGGCCTTCTTGAAGATCTGCGGCGTGTCGGTCGTCGCCGCGAGCAGCTTCAGGCTCTTGAGGAAGGCCTTGCCGTCCGGCGCCACGAAGGCGGGCGCGTTCGCCATCACGAAATCCTGGGTCGCGCCGTCGGCACCCGGCAGGCGCTCGCCCTCGACGCCGAGGATCTTGACCGCGAGGCCGCGAGGCGTCGAGACGCTGTCGTCGAGGATGTCGCCGGGGTTGGTCGAGAGGCGCAGCACGACGTCGTGCGTGCCGGGCTTCGCGAAGAGCCCCTGCGCGAGCGCCGGGTCGAGGCCGGGCAGCACCTCCAGCCTGCCGGTGAGGAGGCCGTGGCCCTTCGCGTGCACGCCGCGCACGGCGTGTCCGTAATCCTTGAGCGTGGTGCCCTGGATCTTGGCGAAGGTGGCGATCATCCCATCGTGCGTCTCCGCCTCGTCGGGCGCGGGCGTCTCGACGGACGGGGCGAAGGGGATCGGCTGGGCATGCGGCACGGGTGGCTCCTCGGCGAGGAAGACGGTCTCGGTTGCAAGCTCAACGGTAGTGCGTGAGGCCCGTTCCGCCCGCCCGCTCACGGGGGGGCGAGAGAGCGGCTTCGCGCCGACGCAGACGCCGCTCGGCGCGCGCGATGTAGTCGCGCGTCGCCGGCACCACGTCGTTGCGGCGGGCGAGGAGGATCTGGAACACGACCGCGTCCTCGTGCCGGAAGGCGGCCTCGGCCGCCGCGAGATACCAGTCCCACATCCGGCAGAAGCGGGCGTCGTAGAGGCGCTCGGCCTCCGCCCGCCGGGCGAGGAAGCGGGTGCGCCAGTCCCGCAGGGTCGCGGCGTAGTGCAGGCGCAGCACCTCGACGTCGTTGACGACGAGGCCCGAGGCCTCGATCGCCGGCACCATCTCCGAGAGCGTCGGCAGGTGGCCGCCGGGGAAGATGTAGCGGGTGATCCAGGGGTTCGTGGCCGCGGGCCG
>NZ_SMNT01000154.1 GCF_004348265.1 Methylobacterium segetis | reverse complement strand
CCGACCCGGCGCCTCGCGGCGGCTGTCGGTGCGGGCGGCTCCGCGCGCGGCGGCGGCCGCCTCGCGCGCCGCCCCCTTCGGCGAGCCGAACGGGGTCACGGGCTCGCGCACCGGGCTCTCGAAATCGACCTCGGCCTGCGCCGAGAGGCCGGGGCCGAGCTGCTCCTTCAGCACCTTGGTGCGCACCTCCTCGACGAGGCCGGCCTCGAGGTCGCCGAGCTGGAACGGCCCGAACGAGAGGCGGATCAGCCGGTTCACGGCCAATCCCAGATGCTCGAGGATGCGCTTGACCTCCCGGTTCTTGCCCTCGCGCAGGCCGAGCGTCAGCCAGAGGTTGTCGCCCTGCATCCGGTCGAGGCTGGCCTCGATCGGGCCGTATTCCATGCCGTCGATGGTGACGCCCTTGCGCAGCCGGTCGAGCTCGGCCTGGGTCGTCTCGCCGTGCGCGCGCACCCGGTAGCGGCGCAGCCAGCCCGTGTCGGGATGGGCGATCACCTTGGCGAGGCCGCCATCATTGGTGAGGAGCAGGAGCCCCTCGGTGTTGATGTCGAGCCGGCCCACCGCGACGACGCGGGGCAGGTCCTCCGGCAGCGTCTCGAACACGGTCTGGCGCCCCTCCGGGTCGCGGGCCGTGGTGACGAGGCCGCGGGGCTTGTGGAACAGCCAGAGCCGGGTGCGCTCGCGGGCGGGCAGGGGCTCGCCGTCGACGACGATCCGGTCGGCCTCCGTCACGTTGATCGCGGGCGAGGCCAGGACCTCGCCGTTGAGGAGCACCCGCCCCTCCGCGATCATCGCCTCCGCGTCGCGGCGGGAGGCGACGCCGGCCCGCGCGATCGCCTTGGCGATGCGCTCGCCCTCCGGGGTGCCCTGGTCCGGCGAGGCGGGCGCCTCGCCCCCCTCTGTCTCGCTTCCCTGCGCCTCTCGCCCCTGCGCCTCCCGCGCCTGCGCCTTGGCCCGCGGCTCGCTCCGGCGCACGGCGACGGGCTTGGCCGCCTTCTCCTTGCGGCGCGGCCGCGGCGCCTCGGAATCGGGGCCGGGCACGCCCGCGTCTGTGGCGGGGGCCCAGGCGGCGGGCTCCTCCGGCCGCGCGGCGGGCGGGTCGGTCTCGGGGATATCGGGGGTGTCGTCGGGCGGGGTCGCGTTCATGGGCGCCCCATAACAGAGGCGGGCGGGCCGCGCGAGGCCGATGCGTCAACCGCGCCCGCGCAGCGCCCCGGAAATGGAAGAGGCGGCCGCAAGGGCCGCCTCGTCACGCATGTCCGTACGTTGGGTCCGGGGCGCCTCAGAGCCTCGGCGAACGGCCGCGCATCACGCCGAACACGGCGGAGATGAGGAACAGGGCGATCGCGACGAAGAAGACGATCTTGGCCGCCTCCATGGCGGTGCCCGCGATGCCGCCGAACCCGAGCAGGGCCGCGATGACGGCGACGACGAGGAAGGTGACTGCCCAACCGATCATGGTGCTCTCCGTGACTTCGATGTTGCCGGCTCAACGGCCAAGCTAGGCCCTCGGTTCCGGATGCCGACGTCGCCGGCTCCGTGCGTCCGGCGGCGTCTTTCACGCCCCGACTTTACGCCGGGGGGCGCCCTTCAGTTCCTCGGGCCTCGGGGCGTGATGCAGCCGGGCGTTGTCCGGGCGGGGCCTCCGGCGGCGCTTCCCCCGCCGCCGGCCCGCCCCTAGAGTGCGGCCCGTGCCCGATCCCGACCATCGCTCCCCGGACCCGCTGAGCCTCGCCCTGGACGCCGCCCGCCGGGCCGCCGGCGAGGGCGAGGTGCCCGTCGGCGCGGTGGTCGTGCGGGACGGCGCCGTCCTCGCCGTCGCCCACAACCGCCCGCGGGCGCTGCGCGACCCGACCGCCCACGCGGAGATCCTGGCGATCCGCGCCGCCTGCGCCCGCCTCGGCGACGAGCGGCTGAGCGGCTGCGACCTCTACGTGACGCTGGAGCCCTGCCCGATGTGCGCGGGCGCGATCTCGTTCGCGCGGATACGGCGGCTCTACTTCGCGGCCCCCGATCCGAAGGGCGGCGGCGTCGAGCACGGGCCGCGGGTGTTCAACCAAGCGACCTGCCACCACGCGCCGGAGGTCTACGGGGGCCTGCGCGAGGCGGAGGCCGCGGCCCTGCTGCGCGCCTTCTTCGCGGACCGGCGGGGCTGAGGGGCGTGCAGGATCCCGGCAGCAGGCCGCGCGAGACAGGAGGAGCGAGATGAAACCCCATTACGAGCGCGCCCTGATCGTGGGCGCCGGGTCCGGCCTGAGCGCGTCGCTCGCCCGGCTCCTCGCGGGGCAGGGGATGCGGGTAGGGCTCGCCGCGCGCAACGTCGCCAAGCTCGGCGACCTCGCCGCGGAGACGGGCGCCGCGATCCATGCCTGCGACGCCAGCCGGCCCGCGGAGGTCGAGGCCCTGTTCGCCCGGCTGGAGCCGGCGCTCGGCGGCCATCCGGACGTGGTGGTCTACAATGCGAGCGGGCGCCTGCGCGGCCCCCTCGTCGGCCTCGATCCCGAGGCGGTCGAGCGCGCGCTCGCGGTGACGGCCTACGGCGCCTTCCTCGTGGCGCAGGCGGCCGCCCGCCGGATGCTGCCCGCCCGGCACGGGGCGCTGCTGTTCACCGGCGCCTCGGCCAGCGTGAAGGGATTTGCGGGGTCGAGCCCCTTCGCCATGGGCAAGTTCGCCCTGCGCGGCCTCTCGGAGAGCCTCGCCCGCGAGTTGCAGCCGGAGGGCATCCACGTCGCGCACGTCGTCATCGACGGCGCCATCCGGAACCCGGCCCGCGGCGGCGAGCCGCCGGACGCGCCGGACAGCACCCTCGACCCCGACGCCATCGCCCGGGCCTATCTCGACCTCCTGCGCCAGGACCGCAGCGCCTGGACCTCCGAGGTCGCGCTCCGCCCCTGGGTCGAGCGGTTCTGACCCTCGCGCCGCCCTCCCTCTCCCGTTCGGGAGAGGCGGGCCGTTCGGAGACGTCACCCGGCCAGGAACGCCCGCAGGGCCTTGAGCGTGGCGGACGGGTTCTCCTCGGCGAGGAAATGGCCGGAGACGACGACCTCCCCGGTCGCCTGCGGCGCGAAGGTGCGCCGCCAGGTGGCGAGGGCCGTCTCGGGCTTGCCCCGCTCGAGATAGGCGTCGCTCGACAGGACGAGGACCGGCATCGGCAGGGTGCGCCCGGCCGCGAGGTCGGCCGCGTCGGCCGCGCGGTCCGGCCCCGCCCCGGCCCGGTAATCCTCGCACATCGCGTGGATGCGCTCGGGCACGTTCCAGGATTGCCGGTAGAGGGCGAGCGCCCCCGGCGCGAAGGCGGAGAGGTCCTTCGCGCGGGACCAGTCGCGCAGCAGGCCCTCGTAATAGGCGTCCGGGCCGCGGGCGAGGATCTCGTCCTCCGGCCCCGGCGCCGGGCCGGCCAGGAACGGCCAGTGCGGGTTCATGCCGGGATGCGCCTCGATCCGCTCCCACTGGACGAGCGTCGGCACGATGTCGAGGAGGGCGAGGCGGGCGACCCGGCCCGGCTCGTCGAGGGCGAGCCGGTAGGCGACGCGGGCGCCGCGGTCGTGCCCGCAGAGCGCGAAATGGACGTGGCCGATCCGCTCCATCAGCGCGACGATCTCGCGCCCGAGCTCGCGCTTGGCGTAGGCCTCGTGGCCGGGGCCTCCCGCGGGCGCCGCCGACCAGCCGTAGCCCTTCAGGTCGAGGCAGATCACCCGATGGTCGCGCGCGAGGTCGGGGGCGAGGCGGTGCCACATCGCGTGCGTCTGAGGAAAGCCGTGCAGGAGGAGGAGCGGGGGCGCCTCCGCCGGGCCGCCGGCACGCGCGAAGGCGCGCCCGCCCGGCCCTTCGAGCCAGAGCGACTCGAAGCCCGGGAAGAGATCCACGCTCCCGGCATCGTCCGTCATCGATCGTCTCCCCCTGCCCCATGGCCGGCGCCCGATGAAATCCGGCGCGTGTTGAACCCGTCCAGGCCGATTCGGCTCCGGCTCCTGCATAGATTCTTCGCGTTGCAGCCCGAATAGTGTGCAGTGTGCGCAGAATTCATCCGAGAACAATTGTTAAGACATACCCAGCAACATCGGCACGTTCCGCGACGGTGGTTCGATGCCCCTACAACTCTTGGAAGATTACGCGCAGGTGGCCTCGGACTGGTTCTGGGAGACCGGGGCGGATGCGTGCTTCACCTACCTGAGCCCGGGCATCGGCCGCTTCCTCGGGCGGGACGTGGCCGAGCTGATGGGCCGGTCCCGCCACGCGATCTCGGTGAACGGCGAGGACGAGAACCACTGGAGACCCTATCGCGAGGCGATGACGCGGCGCGAGGGCTTTCGCGACTTCGACTATCCCTATTCCCATCCCGACGGCGGCACGCGCTGGCTGCGCATCAGCGGCGAGCCCCGCTTCGGGCGGGACGGCGCCTTCGAGGGCTACCGGGGCGTCGGCACCGACGTGAGCGCCGAGCGGGCGGCGCGCAGCGCCCTCTCGACGGCGCTCGGCGACCTGCGGGCCTCGAACCTGCGGCTCGCCGAGCAGAACCGCCTGTTCGAGGCGGCGCTGAGCAACATGGTCCAGGGCCTGTGCATGTTCGACGCCGCGGCGCGGCTCGTCGTCTGCAACCACCGCTACCGGGAGATCTTCGGCCTGCCACCCGAGGCGGTCCAGTTCGGGATGAGCCAGCGCGACCTCTGCACGATCCTGGTGGCGCGGGGCTGCTACCGGCGCGAGGTCACGGTCGACAGCCTGTGCGAGGGGACGCGGCTGGCCATCACCGCGGACGAGGCCGCGCCGATCCACCGGGAGCTCGCCGACGGGCGCATCCTCGCCGTGTGCTACCGCCCGATCGAGGGCGGGGGCTGGGTCTCGACCTTCGAGGACATCACCGAGCGCCGCCGCAACGAGGCGCGCATCGCCCACATGGCGCGCCACGACGCGCTGACGGACCTTCCGAACCGCACGGCCCTGCGCGAGTGCGGCACCGACCTGATGGCCGAGGGGCGCCATGAGGGCGGGCAGCGCCTCGCCCTGCTCGCCCTCGACCTCGACCGGTTCAAGGTGGTCAACGACACGCATGGCCACGGCGTCGGCGACGCGCTCCTGCGGGCGGTGGCCGAGCGGCTCTGCGCGAACGTGCGCGGCGGCGACCTCGTGGCCCGCCTCGGCGGCGACGAGTTCGCGGTGATGCACCGGGTCGCCGACGCGCAGGGGGCCCTGACGCTCGCCGAGCGCCTGATCGCCGTGGTGAGCGCGCCCTACGAGCTCGGCGACTACTCGGTCGAGATCGGCATGAGCGTCGGCCTCGCCCTGGCCGGGGCCGAGACCGAGGATGTCGAGCGCCTCCTGAAGAACGCCGACACCGCCCTCTACCACGCCAAGGGCGCGGGGCGCGGGCAGGCCTGCCTGTTCGAGGCGGCGATGGACGAGACCGCCGAGGCGCGCCGCACCCTGGAGCGGGACCTGCGCGCGGCCCTCGTCAGCGACGCCTTCGAGCTGCATTACCAGCCCCTGGTCGAGGCCGGCAGCGGCGGCGTCAGGACGCTGGAGGCGCTGATGCGCTGGCGCCACCCGGAGCAGGGGCTGATCAGCCCGGCGACCTTCATCCCCATCGCGGAGGAGACCGGGCTGATCGTGCCGCTCGGCGAGTGGGTGCTGAACCAGGCCTGCCGGGACGCGGCGACCTGGCCCGCCGAGGTCGGCCTCGCCGTCAACGTCTCCGCGGTGCAGCTGCGCCACCGCGCCTTCGCGCAGACGGTGCTGCTGGCGCTCGCCGCGAGCGGCCTGCGGCCCGAGCGCCTGGAGCTCGAGATCACCGAGAGCGTCCTCCTCGACGACACCGAGGCGAATTTGGAGACGCTGCACCTGCTGCGCCGGACCGGCATCCGCATCTCGATGGACGATTTCGGCACGGGCTACTCGAGCCTGAGCTACCTGCGCCGCTTCCCCTTCGACAAGATCAAGATCGACCGCTCCTTCGTGCGCGACGCGGGCCACCTCGCCGAATCGGGGCCGATCATCCGGGCGCTGGTCGGGCTCGGCGCCAATCTCGGCATCACCACGGTGATCGAGGGCATCGAGACGCCGGACCAGCTCGCCGCCGTGCGGGCCGAGGGCTGCGACGAGATCCAGGGCTTCCTGTTCAGCCCGCCGCGGCCGGCCCGCGAGGTCGGCGAGATGCTGGCGGGCCTGCGCCGGCGGGCCGCGCAGGAGGCTGCCCAGGAGGGCGCCCAGGAGGCTGCCCAGGAGGCTGCCCAGGAGGCCGCGGCCGCCTGAACCCCGGACTTCCCCTGAGACTTCCCCTGCGACTTGCCCCGCTCTTTGCCCGGCTGCTTGCCCTGCTACTTGCCCTGGAGCGCCTTCGCGACGCCGGCGAGGCGCCGGGCGGCCTTGCGCGCGGGCGCGTCGACCGCGTCCAGGAACAGGATGCCGGCCATGACGGAGGCGACCGTGAGGAGGAACTGGGCCAGCGCGTGGGACATCGACCGGGCTCTCGTGATTCGGCTGAGGCGCACCCGTTCTGCCGGGCACTGCCGACACGATTCAATCGGAACAGGGTGAACGCGGGGTAACCGGAGGGCCGGCGGCGCGTTTTCCCGGGCCGGTGCGCCCCGGATGCCACGCTCCGCCGGACGGCCCTAGACGCCCCGGCCGGCGGCCTCGCGGGCGACGGCGCGCTGGCCGATGTCGCGGCGGCAGAACCCCTCCGGCCAGTCGATCCGCGCGACCGCCGCGTAGGCGCGGGCCTGCGCCTCGGCCACGCTCTCGCCGAGGGCGGTGACGGCGAGGACGCGGCCCCCGTCGGCGAGCAGCCGGTCGCCCTCGGCGCGGGTGCCGGCCTGGAAGACGAAGGCGGCGTCGCTCGCCGCCGCCTCCGCGACCCCGCGGATCTCCGATCCCCGCACCACCGTGCCCGGATAGCCCGCCGCCGCCATCACCACGGTGAGCGCGGCCCGGTGCGGGTCGAATTCGAGGGCGACGCCGGAGAGGTCGCCGTCGCAGGCCGAGAGCAGGGCGGGGACGAGGTCCGAGGCGAGGCGCGGCATCAGCACCTGGGCCTCGGGATCGCCGAAGCGGGTGTTGTACTCGATGAGCTTCGGCCCCTCCTCGGTCAGCATCAGCCCGGCATAGAGGATGCCGGTGAAGGGGGTGCCCCGCTCGCGCA
>NZ_SMNT01000153.1 GCF_004348265.1 Methylobacterium segetis | reverse complement strand
CTCCTCTCGGACCAGATCCGCAACGCGCTGACGGACGAGATCGCAGCGGGCACGCTCGCGGCGGGGATCGCCCTCGACGAGCAGGACCTCGCCGACCGGTTCGGCGCCTCGCGCACGCCCGTCCGCGAGGCCCTGCGCCAGCTTGCGGTGAGCGGCCTCGTCGAGGTGCGCCCGCGCCGGGGCGTCGTCGTGACCCGGATGACGCCCGAGCGCATCATGGACATGTTCGAGACGACCGCCGAGGTGGAGGCGATGTGCGTGCGGCTCGCCACCTACCGGATGACGCCCCTGGAGCGGAGCCATCTCCTCGACCTGCACGAGAGCGCGGGCGCGCTCGTCGAGGCGGGCGATGTCGACGCCTACGACGCCCTCAACCGGGCCTTCCACGAGGCGCTCTACCGGGCGACCCACAACGCCTTCATGGCCGAGCAGGCGCTCGCGATCCGCACGCGGCTGGCGGCCTTCCGGCGGACGCAGCTGCGCCAGGGCGAGCGCATCCAGCGCTCGCGGGCCGAGCACGGCGAGATCCTGGCGGCGATCGCGGAGGGCGACGGCGAGGCCGCGGCCCGCCGGATGCGCGCCCACATGCTCAACGCCGCGAGCGCGCTCGGGCGCTACGTCGCCGAGCACACGACCGACTGACCCCTCAGGTGATCACCACCACCTTGGTGCCGACGCCGACGCGGCCGTAGAGGTCGATCACGTCCTGGTTGATCATGCGGATGCAGCCCGAGGACACGCTGTGGCCGATCGAGGTCGGCTCCAGCGTGCCGTGGATGCGGAAGAGGGTGTCCTTGTTCCCCTGCCACAGGTAGAGGGCGCGGGCGCCGAGCGGGTTGCGGGTGCCGCCGGGCACGCCGAGGCCGCTCTGGAGCTGGCTGACCTCGCGGGCGAGCTTCGGCGTGCGGGCGATCATCTCCTTGGGCGGGTACCAGTCGGGCCAGGCCTGCTTCGAGTTGATCGTCGCGTTGCCCGACCACGAGAAGCCCTGCTTGCCGACGCCGACGCCGTAGCGGCGCGCCCGGCCGCCCGGCTGCACGAGGAAGAGGTGGTGGGCGCGCGGATCGACCACGATGGTCCCGGGCTCGTAGCGGCCGTTGAAGGCGACCTCCTGGCGCAGGAAGACCGGGTTCGCCTTCTTCCAGTTGAAGGGCTGGACCGGGAAGGCGTCGTCCGTGATCGCCGCGTAGGCGCGGGCGTAATCGATCGGTCCGTCATCGACCGCGCGGTTCTCGCCGAGCTTCGGGACGGGCGCGCCCTTGGGCGGCGGCGCCTCGTCGACGGTGCGGCGCGGCGGGGGCTCGCGCTCGGTGCCGGGCACGGGCCGGCCGTAGGTCTCCCGGCCCGAATAGGGCACGTACTGGCCGCCGCGGCGGCGGTAGAGCTGGCCGGCCTCGTCCCGGTAGAGCCGGTCGTCGTCGTAGCCGCCGAAACCGTCGATCGCGTCCTCCGGCGGGGGCCCGCCCTGGGCGAGGCCGGGGAGCGTGGAGCGGAGGAGCGCGAGGCTCGTCATCGAGCCTGTGAGCAGCGTGCGGCGCGTCAGTCTGGACATGGAATGCGAGACGTCCCTTCGGGGCCCGTGCCGTCGTCCGACCATGGCGGGCGGGGGGCCTTGGAGCCGAGTTCGCGCCGCCCGTATGCGGCAGCCAAGCTCGGTCTTGATCTGCCTTAGCAAAAGTGGGCCTCGCCCGTCACGTCCCGCGATGCAGGGCCGGGCCGCGTCGCGCGGGAACCGTTACCGATCCGGCACAGGCCCGGCCGGACATACAACCTTCGGATGAGGCGCCTCTTCACCATTTCGGATGAGAGGATGGGGAAAGAGGGGCCGCCGCGATTGCGGGGCGACCGGTGCGAGCGCATATCCAGCCGCGATTCGCCACCTCCCCATCCTGGATTCGTCCCGTGCCGGTTCTCCTGTCTCGGCCCGTCCGCACGAGCTCGCTCGTGCTCGCGCTCGCCGCATCGTGCCTGATCGCCGCGCCTGCCGAGGCGCGCCGAGGGGAGAAGCCGGGGGCCGCCGAGCCTCCGGCCCGGGCGAGCGTGAAGGCGCCCGTCAAAGGGCCCGGAGGCGAGCCGGCGGTCGCCTGGACTGCGGGCGAGGCCCCGGCCGCGAACTGCACGCGCAGCCGGCGCAAGCTCTGGCAGGAGGGCGAGGGCTGGATCGTCCGCACGATCACTGCCTGCCGCTGAGGCCGACGCGCCGGCCAACGCGCGATCGTTCGGAATCGGACGCGTTCGGACCCGTCGCGAGGGGCGGCCCCCCGACCTTGAGCGGCGCGCACCCCTGATCCACGGCAGGATATCGCCGCCGGCGACCCAAACTCGCCGTGGCAACCCGTCGTTTTCGCCTCCGGAAGCGGACGCTCGTCCCGCCCCCCTGTTCCGGCAGCATGGCGCCCCCAGGTGCGGTTCAGCCGCCTCCGACACCGGAATGGAACGCGTCAGGCTGCCCTTCGCTCAGGCGGCGCGCACGGTCTGGATGAAGCGTTGCACTTCGGCCGCGAGAGTCTCGGAGCGGCGCGACACATCGAAGGAGGCCCCGAGCACTCGGCTTGCCGCCTCTCCGGTCTCTTCGGCCGCCCCGGCCACCCTGGTGATGTTGCTCGTCACCTCTTCCGTGCCCATCGCGGCCTGCGAGATGTTGCGCACGATCTCCTGGGTGGCCGCGCCCTGCTGCTCCACGGCGGCCGCGATCGAGGTCGCGACGGCGCTGATCTGCTGGATGCGGCCCGTGATGCCGCCAATCGCCGTGACCGCCTGATCCGTCGAGGCCTGGATCCGAGCGATCTGGCCGGCAATCTCCTCGGTAGCGTGGGCGGTCTGACCGGCGAGATCCTTCACCTCGGCCGCCACCACGGCGAAACCGCGACCCGCCTCGCCTGCGCGGGCTGCCTCGATCGTGGCGTTCAAAGCCAGCAGGTTCGTCTGGCTGGCGATCCCGGAGATCATGCCGGCGACGTCACCGATACGGGCTACGGCAGCGTTCAGCTCCAGGACCAGCGCACTGGTGTGATCCGCCTCGGCCACCGCGATCCGGGCGAGGTCAGCCGAGCCGCCGACCTGCCGGCCGATCTCCTCGACCGAGGCGCCAAGCTCCTCCGCGGCCGCGGCCACCGTGCCGACGTTGCTCGCAGCTTCCTCGGCGGCCGCTGCCACGGTGGTCGACTGGCTGGCCGCCGTAGCCGCGGTGGCGGTCATGGTCTCTGCCGTGACTTGAAGCTCGGAGGCCGAGGATGAGACCAGCCCGATGATGTCGAGAACTGTCGCCTCGAAGGTTCGGACGACATGCTCGGTCTCCGCCCGACGCGTGACCTCGATCGCCGCGCGTGCCCGCTCGGCTTCCTGCTCGGCCGAACAGGCGCGGTGGAGTTGCGTCTGAGCCTCGCGCTCGGATTCTGCGAGCGAGACGAAGGACTGCGCGATGGTCCGGCAGACCCAGATCAGGACGCCCGCTTCCATCAGCACGATCACCGCGTGCAGCGCCACCCGAGCGAGGGCGAGGTCGGCACCCGGGAACACCAGGCCCGGCATCACGATATCGAGGGTGAGGTGATGCAGGGCGGTGGCTATCGTCGCTGCCAAGATCACGCGCCAGTCACACCATCCGACGAGGACGGCAAGGCAGGCGAAGAAATACATGTGCAGGTCGATCTGCCAGGGATGGCCGGCGAAAGCGATGAGGATCACGGCCGCCATGCCGACCAGCGCGAGCGCACTCACGAGTCGTGTCGCCGTGCCGACCGGGTCGCGCAGCCAGAAAAGGGTCCCGATGCCGGCGAGGCAGACGGTGGCGACGACCGGAGCGTAGTCGGGCCATCCTCGGGTCAGGATGGCGTCGCCTCCTGCAACGATCAGGACGTGCCCCCACAGCAGCAGGATCAGGAACCGAGCGAAGGTGAAACGCAGATCGTCAAGTTGTCTCATCGGGGCAGAGCCTCGGTTCGGATGGCTGCGGCGCGCACGGCGGCGGGGCCGCAGCCTTTAGCTAGGTCGGCATTGAGAACGAGGTGGGCACCCGCGGCGTAGAGGCGGGAGACGAAGCCGTGGCTGTCCGAGCGGGCAAGGATGACGTTGTCCGAACCGCCCGCGTTGACGATCGCGCCATCGGCCTCCGCGATGATCCGAGCGAGATCGGCCGTGTCGCGTCCCGGCGCCACGACGACGGCCACCATCGTCGCGCTTGGCATGGCCAAGAGCGCGAACGGCACGAACCGCGCGCCCATGCCCCCGAGAATGCCGAACCCGCACGCGGCATGACACTCCCGCAGACGGTGCGATGGTTGTGCCCCGTATGCGTCGGCTCGTGGAGGAGGGGCCATGGAAAACGGAATCCCCTGCAGGCGGGCAAGTCATGACCGTTAAGGGCAGGGTGATATAGAATGATGATGATTAATGATCTGTTAAAACCTAGATCTGACCAGATATTACAAATAATGATTGAAGGCACTCAGAACAAAATCAAACAATAGTTGCACACGTCCGGCTCGATGAATGCGGAGCGAGCCGCATCGGCCCCGAGCCGGCATGCGCGTCCGTGTATCCCGGGACCTCACCGGTCAGCCGCGCCCTCATCTCGGCGTGTGACAGCCGAAGACCGCTGGGGACCGATCGGCATCCGGTTTCCGCCCGTAGCGGACCATCGGCGTGGGCACCCAGCGCGCGCTGTCCACCCCAACCGTCCCGTCCGCCGCCGGCGAGCCGCCCGTTTCCTGGGCAGGCTGCCTTGCAGTGCAGCAATCTGCCCGGCGCCCCACGACGGGGCCGCATGGGGACGCCCCACCCGGCCGGGCCGCGGCCGTCTCTGGCACGCTTGCTGCTTGACCATCGAGGTCGCGCCTCGGCGCGGCGCGCGGGGCAACGGCGCCCCGCAAGGCGGACGGTGTGAGTCCGGTTCCTCCGGCAGAGCGGCAGCGCGAACGCGCCGCACCAGCAGACGAGCACCCCCTGATGGCCAGCTTCAAGACCGTGATGAAGTCGGGGCATCCCCCGACCCTGTTCGCCGCGTTCCTCTACTTCGATTTCTGCTTCGCGATCTGGGTCCTGAACGGCGCCATGGGCCCGTTCATCACCGAGACCTACAAGCTCAGCCCCGCCCAGACCGGGTTCATGATCTCGCTGCCGATCATGGCGGGCGCGATCATGCGCTTCCCCCTTGGCGTGCTCGCCCAGTATATCGGCCGCAAGAATGCGGCGATCACCGAGATGAGCCTCATCATCGCGGCGATGGCCTTCGGCTTCTTCCTCGTCCACACCTTCAACGACGTGCTCGCCATGGGCGTGCTGCTCGGCATCGCGGGCGCCTCCTTCGGCGTCGCCCTGTCGCTCGGCTCCGGCTGGTTCCCGCCCCAGCACAAGGGTCTGGCCATGGGCATCGCGGGCGCCGGCAACTCGGGAACGGTGCTCGCCGTGCTGTTCGCGCCCCCGCTCGCCCAGGCCTATGGCTGGCAGGCCGTCTACGGCTTCGCCGGGATCGTGATGCTGATCCCGCTCGTCGTGATGATCGTCTTCGCCAAGGAGCCGCCGGACCGCGAGCACCAGTCGTTCCGCCAGCACGTCGCCTGCCTGTTCGAGAAGGACGGCTGGGCCTTCAGCCTCGTCTACATCATCACCTTCGGCGGCTTCATCGGCCTGTCGAACTTCCTGCCGACCTTCTTCTACGAGCAATTCGCGGTCACCAAGATCGAGGCCGGCCGCCTCACCATGCTCGCCGCCATCATGGGCTCGGGGATCCGCATCGTCGGCGGATACTTCGCCGACCGGGTCGGCGGCGTGCTGGTGCTGACGGTGGTGCTGCTCGCGGCCATCGCCTCCTTCCTGCTCCTCACCTCGGCGCCCTCGCTCGCCCTGACCACGATCCTGTTCATGCTCTGCTTCGCCGCGCTCGGGGCCGGCAACGGCGCGCTGTTCCAGCTCGTCCCGCTCCGCTGGCCGACGAACACGGCGGTGGCGGGCTCGATGATCGGCGAGGTCGGGGCGCTCGGCGGCGCGATCCTGCCGAACGTGATGGGTCTGTCCAAGCAGTACACGGGCTCCTTCGCCATCGGCTTCGTGGGCTACGCCGCCTTCGCGGCGCTGGTGCTCGGCTGCCTCTACCTCTGGCAGCGCCGCTGGGTCGGCCAGTGGATCGGGCCGCGTGGCAAGGTGCTGGAGCCGGCGCAAGCCGCGCCAGTGCCGGCCGGGCTCGAGCCAGCCCCGGTCTGACCGGGCGGATACGCCTCGCGGACGCAGCGAGCGGGGGCCCTCCGGCCCCCGTTTTCGTGTTCGGGGTATGCGGGGCGGCCGGGCGCGGCCCGAGGGCGCTTGTCAGCCCGGCGCGCCCGTGCTCAACCCTGGGTATGTCGGACACCACGAGCCCGGTCCCGCGGCAGACCAAGCGCTTCGCCGAGAAGCGTCAGGCGATCCTCGACGCGGCCGCCAAGCGCTTCAACGAGCGGGGCATCCGCGGCACCTCGCTGGCCGACGTCTCGGGCAGCGTCGGCCTGATGACGAACTCGATCACCTACTATTACCGCCGCAAGGAGGATCTCGCGGCGGCCTGCTTCCTCGCCAAGATCGCGTGGCTCGACGCCCTGATCGCGGAGGCCGAGGCGGAGCCGACGCCCGAGGCGCGCCTGCGCGCCTTCCTCGACCGCTACGCGCGCGGTCTCGCCGCGATGGCGACGGGGGAGCAGCCGGCGCTGATCCGCTTCCACGACGTGCGCGCCCTGCCCGACCCGCAGGCGGAGACCGTGTTCTCCGCCTACAACGCCTTCTTCCGCCGGATGCGCGCCCTGGTGCTCGGGCCGGAGGCCCTGCCGGATCTCGGCCGGATCGAGCGCAACGCCCGCACCCATCTTCTGGTCTCGATCGTCCAGACCCTGCGCGTCTGGATCGAGCGCTACGAGCCGGACGACTACGCCCGGGTCGCGAGCCGCGTGGCGGACATCCTCCTGCGCGGCCTTGCGGGGCCTCTCAGCCCCTGGCCGCCCGCCGCGGGGCGCGTCGTCGAGGTTCCGGCAGCCGAGGGCGGCCCGACCGATGCGTTCCTGCGCGCGGCCACGAGCCTCATCAACGAGCAGGGCTACCGCGGCGCCTCAGTGGAGAAGATCTCGGCTCAGCTGCGCGTCACCAAGGGCTCCTTCTACCACCACAACGACAACAAGGA
>NZ_SMNT01000152.1 GCF_004348265.1 Methylobacterium segetis | reverse complement strand
GCCCAGGCGACGCGCCCGGCGCACAGGTCGGCGGACCCGTCGGCGGACCACGTGGCCTGGGGCGTGCGCAGGCTGAGGCCGAGCCCGTCCGCGTCCGGGCGGAGCACGAGGCGCAGGGGCGGGGCGGCGGGCAGGCCGGAGCGCAGGTCTGGGCGCAGGCCGGGGCGCAGGCTGCCGAGGCCGGCGCGCAGCTCCGCCCGCCACCAGGCGGCGAGCGCGGAGAGCGCGGCGGCGAGATGCGCGCGCCAGGGGGCGGCCGGGCTCATTCGGCCCTCCTCGGCCCGAGCTCGGCCTGGCGCCCGCCCGCCGGCGGGGCCGGGGCGGCGGGCAGCAGGGCCGGCCGGGGCGCGCGGGCGCCGGGCTCGCGCCCGTCGGGACCGGTGAAGGTGATGAGGAAGCTGCGGCCGCGGTCGGGCGAGGCGTAGAGGTAGGGGCGCCCCCAGGGGTCCCGGGGCACGGAGGCGCCCTTGAGGTAGGGCCCGTTCCAGGCGGCGAGGCCGCCGGGGGGGCTGACCAGGGCCTGCAGGCCCTCGGTCTCGAGGGGGTAGCGGCCGGTGTCGATGAAGAACAGCTCGACGGCGCTGGAGAGGGTCTCGACCTGGATGCGGGCGGTCTTGGCCTTGGAGTCGGTGAGGTAGCCGAGCACGCGCGGGCCGACCAGGCTCATGATCAGCCCCATGATCGACAGCACCACGATCACCTCGACCAGCGTGAAGCCCGCCTGCGACCGCCGAGCACGGGCTGCCGCCCGGGCGCTTGCCCGTCCCGCGAGGGCGGATCGCTTCGCGGGGTCCTCCGTGCGAACGGACGACGCTGGCGCTCTCGCGTGGCTCGACATGGCTGCGCTCCGTCCTCGAAGGGACCCGTCGCCTCAGTGATGGTGATGATGGTGGTGGGCGTGCGCGTCGGCCGGCTCCGCGCTCGCCTCCTTGTCCTTGGCCGCCTCCCGGGCGCCGTAGGTCATCGCCTCGACATAGGCGAGGACGTCGGCCGCGTCCGTGTCCGACAGGGACAGGTTCGGCATGCGGACCGACGGGAAGGCACGGGCGAGGTCGAGGGCCGTGGCGTCGCCCTGAGCGCGCATCCGCTGAGGGTCGGTGACGTAGGAGACGAGCCAGTCGCGGCTGCGCCGGCTGCCGACCCCCGCGAGGTCCGGCCCCACCCGGGTGCCGCCGCCGACGGTGTGGCAGGCGGCGCAGGTCTTCAGGAAGAGGCTCTGCCCCGGCAGGTCGGGCGCGATGCTGGCCTCGCCGATCGCGGGCGCGCCGCCGGTGGCGGCGGGTGTGCCGGCGCTGAAGGCCGGGTTCATGGCCCGGATGGTGCTGGCGAGGACCGTCAGGTCGCCGAAGGCCGAGTCGCGGGCCCATTCGCCGGTGGCGTCGTTGTAGAGCAGGATGGTCTTGCTGTGGTCCACGAGCTTCCGGCTGCGCTCGCCGAGCTTGTAGCGCACGAGCTCGATATCCTCGGGCCGGCCGGTGAGGAACGACCAGCCGGGGCCGACGCCGAAGGCTTCGGCGTAGTCCTTGAGCCGCGCCGGGGTGTCGGTCACGGGATCGATGCTGATCGCGACGAAGACCGGATCGGCCGCCCGCTCGGCGCCCCCCTTGTCCCGGCGCTCCTGGTTCAGCCTGTCCTGGACCTGCGCGAGGCGGGCGGTGACGACGGGGCAGATGTCCCGGCAGCTCGTGTAGATGAAGGCGATGACGGCGATCCGGCCCTTCAGCACGTCGCTGTAGAAGCGGCGGGTGCGGCCGTCCTGATCGGTGAGCGGCGCGTCCGGCAGGTAGCCCTCGCCCCAGGGAGAGGCCGCGGCGGCCGGGCCGGCCGCGAACAGGGCCAGGGCCATGCCCGCGATCATCGAGGTACGCATCAGAGGGCGGAACATCGGACCAGTCTCTCGCTGCGGGAGGGAGGGCGGCCCGCGGGGCCGCCCGCGGGGCCTCAGGCCCGTGTCGGCGGTTTGAAGGTCGGCTGGGCCTCGGGCAGCACCTCCGGCACGCGGAAGGTGACGCCGTCGGGCGAGGGGATCGGCGTGTTCGAGATCTGCCAGTGCGGCCGGCTGCCGGTCTTGGCGAAGTCCGGGTCATTCGGGGCCGGCGTGAGCAGCTGGTAGCGCAGCAGCATCGCGAAATCCTCGTGGACCGTGTTGTGGCAATGGTTCACGTACGAGCCGCCGAACTCGCCGAAGCGGACCTGAAAACGCACGGTTCCGCCGGGGCGCAGGCGCCAGACGTCCTTGCGCACGAGCTTCTCGGTCGGGCCGATCGAGGCGCCGCCGCGGTCGAGGGTGATGCCCTCCTCGAAGTGCAGATGGATCGGGTGGTCCCAGCCCGTGCCCCCGTTGACGAGCGTCCAGTACTCGACCTCGCCGGGCTTCGGCACGAGGGCGCCGATCCGGTTGGCGTTCAGCGAATGGGCCGCCTGCCCGTTGATCTTCACGGCCCAGGGGAAGGATTCGATGGTCCCGCATTCGGGGATGCACTGGCCGGTCTTCGGGTCGCGGGAATCGCCGCCGCCCGACCGGTTGAACTCGATGACGCGCTCGCGCACGGGGGCGACAACCGGGATCTGGGTTGTCAGCGTCCTGAGGCCGCCCTTCCAGTCCGAGGTCGAGAAATCGGCGCTCGGGTCGGCCTCGAGCCCCGTATAGGTGCGGCTCGGGTCGTCGACGCTCTTGATGCCGCCCCTGCGGACGCGGAACTCCATGATCGGGCCGACGCAAGGGTCGGCGGCCACGCCCTTCAGGGCGTTCGACATGGAGACGGCCCCGTCGGGCTTCATGCCGCTCGTCTGCTGCAGCAGGTTGACGAGGTAGACGCTGTCGCCGTCGGCGAAGGCCGAGAAGTCGATGACAATGTCGTAGCGCTCGGCGACGCCCTGCTCCTCCATCTCCATCAGCTGGACCGGATTCACGAGCAGATTGCCGTCGTTGGCGATGAACCAGAACGGCACCGTCGTGCCGGACGAGAAGGTGCGGGAGTTGTTCACCGCCACCGCGAGCTTGATGAAGCGCGACATCGACGCGTTGAGGATGCGGAAGCGATAGCGGCGCGGCAGCACCTCCATGTAGGGGTAGTAGCTCCCGTTGACGGCCAGCATGTCGCCGAGGAAGCCGTCCGTGTCGAAGATGTCGAAGAAGAGCTGCCCGTCCTTGTCGAAGGCCGGGTTGGTGACCGCGAGGTTCACGTCGAAATCCTGGTTGCCCCAGGGCAGCGAGTCGCCGCTGGGCAGGAGCAGGTTCACGCCGTCGACGACGCTGGTGCAGGCCCGGTCCGGGCCGCTGTAGTAGTTGCACAGGGCGAAGTTGCCCTTGTGCACGTTCTCCGCCGTGAAGAAGAACCGGTGGTCGTGGAACCAGAGCGTGCCCTGCAATTCCCGATAGTCACCCTCGACCATCACGAGACCGGTCCCGTCGTCTGGGCCGGAGGCCTTCCTCTGGTAATTCGGGTCGTTGAAGGCGCGGATATTGGGCATGTCCCGCCGCGCCAGCGTCGTCCCCCAGTGATAGTCGTAGAACGTCCCGGGGAAGTGGTAGGCGTTGCAGGCGCCGTCGCTCTCGGCGCCGTTATGCGCGTTGTGGAAATGGGTCGAGATCTCGTTGCGGCCGAAGCCCCCGTTCTGGGTGCGGTCGACGGGCAGGTCGTTGTAGATGCGGGTCAGGAGGGGCTCGCCGTAGCGGGCCTTGATCAGGCAGGGCGCGCCGTAGCCGAGGCGGGAGCCGGAATTCGAGCCCCGCCAACCCGCTTGGCGCGGCCCGAACGACCACATCGCGTTCGCGTTCTGCGCCGGCATCTCGTTGCAGTACTTGGTGCTCGACCGGCACTGCCCGAGGGACATGATGTAGCCGACCTTCGGGAAGAGGTCGCGGTTCGCGCTCGTCGGGTCCTTGGACCAGCGCTGATGGGCGAAGAACTCGCCCGGCGGGCGGCCCTCGCAGGGGCCGCGGCCGGTGAGCGGGTTCGACAGCCGCTGCCAGTTCGCGCCCTTCTTCGACCACTCGTCGTGGTAGGAGAGGCGCCGGCCCGGCATCTCGTTGGCGTAGGGCCGGCCGTTCGGATCCATCCAGAGCACGTCGTCGCTGCCCGCCGCGGCCACGAGCGGGATGCGCGGCTGCACGACAGCGCGGTTGAGCGGCTCGTGGAATTTCTGCGCGCCGAAGAGGGGGCTTGCCGGGGTGCCGGTCGGCACGGCGGCGTAGGCGCTGCGCACGAAGGGGCTGAGGCCGTGCTTGGCCGCGATCAGGCCGCTCGCACCGTAGATCCCCCAGCGGAACATGTCGCGCTTGGTGATCTCGCCATGCGAATGCGCCTTGACGATCTCGAGCCTGTTTTCGCGGGCGCGCTCGGCTTCCTGCATACGGATCCGAGAAGTCGTTTTACGGTCGAGAAACATGGCATTCGTTCCCGCAGAACTGGGATGATCCGATGTTACCGAGCCCGGTGCGCCCGAATACCAACCAAGGACCAGCTGTTCGCGGGGCCTAGGTCCTACATCCGTTCGGACCTTGGTCTGATCCGGCATCCGCCCCGGAATCGCGCGGGCCCCGCACCGGCACGGGGTGCCGGCGCGAGGCCCGAAGATCGTCCCCCGATGCGCGTCCGGCCCCCCGCGCCGGCGCGTCGACGGCTATCAATGGCCGACTAGGTTCGAGCGGTTGTAGGCGAGCAGGGCGGCCTGCACGCGGTTCCGCACGTTGAGCTTGTCGAGGATGATCGTCAGGTAGTGCTTGACCGTCTTCTCGCTGATCTCCAGGCGGCCGCCGATCTCCTTGTTGCTCAGGCCCTCCGCCAGCAGCGTGAGGATCTGCTCCTCGCGGCCGGTGAGGCTGGAGAAGGGCGTTGGCTCGGGCTTAGAGGCGGCGGGGCGGGGCCG
>NZ_SMNT01000151.1 GCF_004348265.1 Methylobacterium segetis | reverse complement strand
GCCCCGCTCGCGCAGGTAGGCGAGGGCCGGATCGAGCGCGGAGAAGCGGGCGAAGGCGGCGGTGGGAATGCCGTAGGCGGCGCAGAGATCCTTGGTGAAGCCCTTGGAGCCTTCGAGCCGGGCGGCGGCCCTCGTCGGCCCGAAGGCCCGGATGCCGGCCTCCGTCAGATCGTCCACGAGGCCCGCGACGAGGGGCGCCTCGGGCCCCACCACCACGAGGCCGATCCCCTCCTGCTCGCAGAAGGCGCGGACCGCCGCGTGGTCCGAGACCGCGAGATCGGGCCGGTTCTCGCCGTGCTGGGCCGTGCCGGGATTGCCGGGCGCGGTGAACAGGCGGGTGCAGAGCGGGCTCTTGGCGAGCGCGAAGGAGAGGGCGTGCTCGCGCCCGCCCGAACCGATCAGAAGGATGTTCATGGGACCGGGGTTTTCCTCAAAAACCGGCCCGGAGGAAAGGAGAATCCGACACGGCGCGCGAGGTCGTGCACGGGAACGGCACTCCGGGGCCGCGGTTTCCCCGCCTGGGGATGGAGGGCGCCCATGGAGCAGGCAGGCGGGCGAGGGCCGCTCACGATCGAGCGGGCCGCGAGCCTCACCCAGACGCTCGCCATCGTCGCGGCCGGGGCCTGGGCGGTCTACACCTTCATCTACGAGGCCCGGATCAAGCCGGGCCTGGAGCCGCCCGCCGTGTCGGTGAAGACCGACCTCGTGAAGGCCGGCGAGCGCGGCGACCGGATCGCGATCCGCTCCACCCTCACCCGCACCAATGTGGGGCATACCGGCGTGCGCATCCTCGGCCTCACCTACAACGTGGTCGGGATCAGCGCCCGCTTCGGCACGGATCCCGGCCGGGAGGGGGCCTTCGCGGCGAGCCTTGCGGGCTCGGCCAGCGTCGGCGCGGCGCGCGACTACGCGCTCGGGGAGCCGGGCAGCGTGATCCTGCGCCACGGCACCCTGTTCGAGGGCGCGACGGAGGGGCCGGCCGAGCCCTCCGACCTCAACCCGGGCGAGACGGTCTCGCGCGATCTCATCCTCTACGCCGACCGTACGCAGTTCGATTTCCTGCGCGTCGAGGTGAGCCTCGCCTACGCCAAGAGCGACGAGCCGCCCGTGCCCCTGCGCTTCGAGGCGGGGCCGGGCGGTCGCCTGTCGCTTCAGCCGCGGGCCGATTGCCGGGCGGAGCCCGGGACCTGCCGGCGCCTGAAGGCGACGGACTTCGCCACCGAGTTTTCCCTCTGGTGAATCGCAGGCGGCGGCCCACCGTGGCCCCGGCGCCCTCGACCATCGCCCCGGGCGGCGCTAGCCTCCCGCCCCATGTCCATCCTCGCCGCCCTGACGCAGCCGCAGCCGAGCCAGTCCGCCGCGACGAACCAGACCGAGTGGAGCGTCGGCGACCTCGCCGCGGCGCTCCGCCGGACGCTGGAGGACGCCTTCGGCCACGTGCGCCTGCGGGGCGAGATCTCGGGCTATCGCGGGCCGCACGGCTCGGGCCACGCCTATTTCTCGCTCAAGGACGGCAACGCGAAGATCGACGCGGTCGTCTGGAAGGGCACGCTCAACCGCCTCCGGCAGAAGCCGAAGGAGGGGCTGGAGGTCGTCGCCACCGGCAAGATCACGACCTATCCCGGCAAGTCCTCCTACCAGATCGTCGTCGAGAGCCTGGAGCCTGCCGGGATCGGCGCCTGGATGGCGCTCCTGGAGGAGCGCAAGCGCCTGCTCGCGGCGGAGGGGCTGTTCGCGCCCGAGCGCAAGCGCCCGATCCCCTACCTGCCGCGCGTGGTCGGGGTCGTCACCTCGCCGACCGGCGCCGTCATCCGCGACATCCTGCACCGGCTGGAGGACCGCTTTCCCCGCCCCGTCCTCGTCTGGCCCGTGCGGGTGCAGGGGGAGGGCGCGGCCGAGGAGGTCGCCGCCGCGATCCGGGGCTTCAACGCCCTCGCCCCCGGCGGCCCGATCCCGCGGCCGGACGTGCTGATCGTCGCCCGCGGCGGCGGTTCGATCGAGGATCTCTGGGCCTTCAACGAGGAGGTCGTGGTCCGCGCCGCCTTCGAGAGCGCGATCCCCCTGATCTCGGCGGTGGGCCACGAGACCGACACCACCCTGATCGACTACGCCGCCGACCGGCGCGCGCCGACGCCCACGGGCGCGGCCGAGATGGCGGTGCCCGTCCACGCCGAATTGACGGCGCAGATCGACGACCTCGGCCGCCGCCAGCGGGGCGCGGTCCTGCGCAAGCTCGACCGGGACCGGAGCGACCTGCGCGCCAGCGTGCGGGCGATGCCGGGCGCCGACGCCTTCCTGGCGGGCAAGCGCCAGCGCCTCGACCTCGCCGAGGCCCGCCTGCGGCCGGCTTTGGCCAACAATGCCCGCACCTTCCGCGACCGGCTCGGCCGCGTGCTGGAGCGCCTCGCCCGCCACCCGCCGGAGCTCGGCCTCGCCCGGGCCCGCGCGCGCCTCTCCGCGATCGACCACCGCCCGCGCACCGCGATCCTGCACCAGATCGGCCGCCGGGCCGACGCGCTCGCCGGCCTCGACCGGCTGCTCGGCTCGCTCAGCTACCGGGCGGTCCTCGCCCGCGGCTACGCCCTCGTCCGGGACGAGACCGGCGCGAGCGTCCGCTCCGCCGCCCAGGTCGCACCGGGCGCCCGGCTGCGGCTCGAATTCGCCGATGGCGGCGCGGCGGTGCGGGCGGAGGGCGAGGGGCCGGAGGCGGACGGCCCGCAGGATGGAGGGCGCCAGCAGGATGGTGAGCGCCAGCAAGAGGTTGGGCGCCAGCAGGACGGGGTCGCCGACGCCCCGCCCGCGCGCCCGGCGCGGCGCCCCGCGAAGCGCCGGGAGCCCACGGCCGACGCGCCGGCAGCCCGGCAGGGCAGCCTGTTCTGAGGCGCCCGGCCCGGTGCCCGGCTTGGCGGGCGGCTTCCCGCCCGGCTTGGCGCGCGCGGGCTCCTGCGCCAGATCGGGCCTCGCGACCCCGCGAGAGGAGACCCCGATGAAGCACGGCGCCCGCAACGACATCCCGGCCGAGGTGGTCGAGATCAAGCACGGCACGCTGATGGCGCAGGTCGAGGTGCGGCTCGTCGGCACCGAGTACCGCATGAGCTCGGTGATGACGCTCGATTCGCTGCGGGCGCTCGGCTTGCAGCTCGGCGACCGCGTCGGCGTGGTCGCCAAGGCGGTGAACGTGCTCCTGACGAAATCCTGAGGCGGGCCGGCGCCCGCGCCGTTCGCCGCCCGCAACCCCCGTCCCCGGCCGGGATGGTTGACGCGGGTGCCGGCGTTTGCGACCCGCTCGGCTGCCCCGGCCCGAGCCCGATCCTTGCTTGCGGCCGGGCGCGAGGGTCCCGAAGGAGAGGGCATGACCACCAGCATCGATAGCGACCAGAAGCTCCACCTCGTGTTCGGCGGCGAGCTGGAACGGCTCGAGGGCGTGCGCTTCCGCGACGTCAAGGGCCTCGACATCGTCGGCATCTTCCCCGACTACGCCTCCGCGCAGGCCGCCTGGAAGGCGAAGGCCCAGGCCACGGTCGATTCGGCCCAGACCCGCTATTTCATCGTGCACCTGCACCGGCTCCTCGAGCCGTGAGGCCGGTCGGGCCGGCCCCGCGTCGGGAGGCTCTGGGGGGGGCGCGGCCGTGCAGGGCAGGGATGCCGCCGGCATGAAGCCATTGTGACGCCCATCCACCGCTGATAAGAGCCCGGCCGGCCGGATCGGTGGTCCCGACGGCCGGGCCGGCGTCATAATCCAGGTTCCGCAGCGCCTCTGGCCCCAGATCCGCGACATGAGTGTGCCGGCATGAAGTCCTCGATCAAGATCATCGCCGGCAATGCCAGCCGGCCATTGGCCGAGGCCATCGCCGCCTACCTCGAGCTGCCGCTCGCCAAGTGCATGGTCCGGCGCTTCGCCGACATGGAGATCTTCGTCGAGCTTCAGGAGAACGTGCGCGGCGAGGACGTCTTCATCGTCCAGTCGACCTCGTTCCCGGCCAACGACCACCTGATGGAGCTGCTCATCATGATCGACGCCGCGCGGCGCTCCTCGGCGCGGCGCATCACGGCGGTGATCCCCTATTTCGGCTACGCCCGCCAGGACCGGCGCACCTCGGGCCGCACCCCGATCTCGGCCAAGCTTGTGGCGAACCTGATCACCGAGGCCGGCGCCGACCGCGTCCTCACCCTCGACCTCCATGCCGGCCAGATCCAGGGCTTCTTCGACATCCCGACCGACAACCTCTTCGCCGCCCCCGTGATGGTGCGCGACATCAAGGAGCGGCTCCCGGGCGGCGACCGCATGGTGGTCTCGCCGGACGTCGGCGGCGTGGTGCGCGCGCGCGCCATCGCCAAGCGCATCGACGCGCAGCTCGCCATCGTCGACAAGCGCCGCGAGCGGCCCGGCGAATCCGAGGTCATGAACATCATCGGCGAGGTCGAGGGGCGCTCCTGCATCCTCGTCGACGACATCGTCGATTCGGGCGGTACCCTCGTGAACGCGGCCGAGGCGCTGCTGAATGCCGGCGCCAAGGACGTCTCGGCCTACATCACGCACGGGGTGCTCTCGGGCGGCGCCGTCTCCCGCATCGCCGCCTCGCGGATGAAGGAACTCGTGATCACGGACTCGATCCAGCCGACCCAGGCCGTGAAGCTCGCCCGCAACATCCGCGTCGCCACGATCGCGCCGCTGCTCGGCGAGGCGATCGGGCGCACGGCCACCGAATCGAGCGTGTCGAGCCTGTTCGACTGAGGCGCGGGCCCGGCCTGTACGCCTTGCGCGGTCGCGCCCTATCTCATCGCGCACAACCGGCCCCGCGCCCGCTGCGCGGCGCCGCAGGCGGGAGAGTTCGGGAGTCGCGCGGGGGATGAACGGGGAAGGCGTCGTCATCGGCATCCACGGGCTCGCCAACAAGCCGCCCGAGGCGGAGAAGGCCCGCTGGTGGAAGACGGCGATCTGCGAGGGCCTCGCCCGCAACTGCGCCGTCCCGGCGGCGGATTTCCCCTTCGCGTTCGTCTACTGGGCGGACCTGCGCCACGACACGCCCCTCGACGACGCACGCAACCGCGAGCCCTACTACGCGGCGGACGGGCTCGGCGCCTTCCCCCGGTACGACCCGGAGCGGGATGCCGGCCGCACCAGCCTCACCGGGCGCCTCTACCACCGGATCGGCCGGCTCCAGGCCGCGATCGGCCTGACGCCGCTCGACGACGCCATCCTCGAGTTCCGCCTCGACGACCTCTGGACCTACCATCAGGACGCGGCTTTCCGGGATGCCGCCCGGGCGCGCCTGATCGATCGGCTCAGGCGCGAGGCCGGCCGCCGCATCCTCCTCACGGCCCACTCGATGGGCGCGATCATCGCCTACGATTGCCTGCGGATCCTGGAGCGGGCGGGCGAGGACGTCCGCGTCGCGCACCTCGTCACCCTCGGCGCCCCCCTCGGCCTCGTCGAGGTCAAGGCGGCGATCGAGGCCGAGCACGGGGATGCCCGCGTGCCCGACACCGTGCTGGCCTGGACGAACCTCGTCGACCCGGCCGACGTCGCCACGGTGGCGGCCGACCTGCGGGCGGAATTCGGCCCGAGCGGACGCGGCGTGCTCCCGGTCGACGTGCCCGTCATCAACGCCTATCGCCGCCCGGACGGGGAGGCGAACCACCACAAATCCTACGGCTACCTGCGCACGCCGGAATTCTCCGAGATCGTCCACGCCTTCCTCGGCGAGACGGGGCGGGCCGCTTCAGGCGCGCCCGGGGCCCGCGCCCGATCATCGTGATTGCGCGGAACCCCTTGGAACCTATATAGATGGCGTTCCCCTTTTACAGCGTGAGACGGGATGCTTCGGCCCCTCGGATGGGCGGGCCGGAGCCCGCGGACCATCGTCCGCAGCGCGCCGCCCGTCCCCGCGCATTCGTTGGAGTTGCCCGATGTCCCAGGGTCCGCTGATGCCGAAGGCGACCGCCGTGTGGCTGGTCGAGAACACCTCGCTGGCCTTCGAGCAGATCGCCGACTTCTGCAAGCTGCACCCGCTGGAGGTGAAGGGCATCGCCGACGGCGAGGTCGCCGCGGGCATCAAGGGCCTCGACCCGATCACCACGGGCCAGCTCACCCGCGACGAGATCGAGAAGGCGCAGAAATCCCCGAACTACCGGCTCAAGGTCGCGGTCTCGAAGGTGAAGCTGCCCGAGGTCAAGCGCACCACGAAGGGACCGCGCTACACCCCGCTGTCGCGCCGCCAGGACCGGCCGAACGCCATCCTCTGGCTGCTGCGCAACCATCCCGAGCTCAAGGACGCGCAGATCATCCGCCTCGTCGGCACCACGAAGTCGACGATCCAGCAGATCCGCGAGCGCACCCACTGGAACTCGGGCTCGCTGCAGCCGATGGACCCGGTGACCCTCGGCCTCTGCACGCAGATCGACCTCGATTTCGAGGTGCAGCGCGCGGCCAAGGACCGTCCGGCCGCGGTGGCGGGCGAGGCGGGCGCCTCCCTCCTGCCGGCCGAGGTCTCCACCGCCGAGCCCGAGGCCGAGTACGACGAGCGCCGCCCGGCGGGCCGCGAGGACCGGCTCGACGCCGATTCGGTCTTCGCCAAGCTCAAGGGCATGCGCCGCACGGACGAGGACGACGACGAGGAGGCGTGAGGCCCGCATCTCGGCGGTATCATTCCGGGCGCGGGGCGGATCGTTAGCCGGCCCGTGTCGCCAAGCGGGCCGACATGCGCGATAATGCCTGTCGCGCATCCCGCGCGGCGACAGGAAAGGAGCGCCCCATGGCCTCCGCCGGCACCGACATCGTGCGTCCCGCCACCCCCGAGCCGCCGCCCGGCCTGCCCGGGCCGCCCGTGCCCTCCGAGCCCGTGACCCTCGCCGATTCCCTGATGGTCGAGGCGGGCTGGAGCCCGGCGAATTTCGGGGAGACGGGCCCGAACCCGCCCTACCTGCGGATCGGCGGCAAGCTCCGGGTCACGCTCTCCGACTACGAGCCCTGCTTCTCCTCCTTCCACCGGGACCGGGTGCTGTTCCGCCGCTCCAAGGTCTCGATGCTGGAGCACCTGCAGAAGTACGACCAGATCATGATCGACCCGGTCGCCTTCGAGGAATGCTACGGGCCGGGGGAGGGGACGGAGGCGATCTTCCCCTTCGGCGCGTGGCTGACGATCCGCGAGGTGAGCTTCGAGGGCCTGGACCTCTGGGGGCGCCGCTGCGGGCGGGTGACCCTGCCGCTGGAGCCGCTGGCGGTGGCCTCCGCGATCTGGCTGCGCAACGCGCCGCGCTTCCCCCTCGAGAGCTGAGGAACCGCCCGAGGCGGTCCGGTTGCCGTCGCGGCGCGGATCGGATAAGGAACGCGCCGATTGTCCGGACGGATGTCTGAGGCTCGCGGCCCTTCCCGGCCCGGCCCGCAGCCGCCGGGAGAATCGCCCTCGACATCGCTTCGAGACTGCGTCGGCCCTTCCCGCGGGGAGGCCAAGCCCGTTCAGGCCCGATCCGGCCGCGGGCGGCGATGGCGGAGGGCACCCGCAACACGAGCCGCCGACGCCGGCCCCGAAAGGGCCATTCAGGAGACAGAATGACTGCTGGTACCGCTGTGCAGAGCGCACCGAGCCGCGAGGATTTCGCGGCGCTGCTGGAGGAGAGCTTCCTCAGCCACGAGATTACCGAGGGCTCCGTCGTCAAGGGTCGCGTCGTCGCGATCGAGAAGGACGTCGCCGTCATCGACATCGGCGCCAAGACGGAAGGCCGTGTCGCCCTCAAGGAATTCCAGGGCCCCGGCCGCGACGGCGAGCTCAGCGTCGGTGACGAGGTCGAGGTCTATGTCGACCGCATCGAGAACGCGCTCGGCGAGGCCGTCATCTCGCGCGACAAGGCGCGCCGCGAGGAGAGCTGGGTCAAGCTCGAGAAGGCCTTCGAGGCCAACGAGCGCGTCACCGGCACGATCTTCAACCAGGTCAAGGGCGGCTACACCGTCGATCTCGACGGCGCCGTGGCCTTCCTGCCGCGCTCCCAGGTCGACATCCGCCCGGTGCGCGACGTGACCCCGCTTCTCGGCACGCCGCAGCCCTTCCAGATCCTCAAGATGGACCGCCGCCGCGGCAACATCGTCGTCTCGCGCCGCACGGTGCTGGAGGAGAGCCGCGCCGAGCAGCGCTCCGAGCTCGTGGCCAACCTCGAGGAAGGTCAGGTCATCGACGGCGTCGTCAAGAACATCACCGAGTACGGCGCCTTCGTCGATCTCGGCGGCATCGACGGCCTCCTGCACGTCACCGACATGGCGTGGCGCCGCGTGAACCACCCGTCCGAGGTCGTGACGATCGGCCAGACGGTGAAGGTCAAGATCATCAAGATCAACCACGAGACGCACCGCATCTCGCTCGGCATCAAGCAGCT
>NZ_SMNT01000150.1 GCF_004348265.1 Methylobacterium segetis | reverse complement strand
GCGATCGCCGCCAGGATCTCGCCGTGCTCGGCTCGCGAGCGCTGGATGCGCTCGCCCTGGCGCAGCTGCGTCCGGCGGAAGGCCGCCAGCCGCGTGCGGATCGCGAGCGCCTGCTCGGCCATGAAGGCGTTGTGGGTCGCCCGGTAGAGCGCCTCGTGGAAGGCCCGGTTGAGGGCGTCGTAGGCGTCGACATCGCCCGCCTCGACGAGCGCGCCCGCGCTCTCGTGCAGGTCGAGGAGATGGCTCCGCTCCAGGGGCGTCATCCGGTAGGTGGCGAGCCGCACGCACATCGCCTCCACCTCGGCGGTCGTCTCGAACATGTCCATGATGCGCTCGGGCGTCATCCGGGTCACGACGACGCCCCGGCGCGGGCGCACCTCGACGAGGCCGCTCACCGCAAGCTGGCGCAGGGCCTCGCGGACGGGCGTGCGCGAGGCGCCGAACCGGTCGGCGAGGTCCTGCTCGTCGAGGGCGATCCCCGCCGCGAGCGTGCCCGCTGCGATCTCGTCCGTCAGCGCGTTGCGGATCTGGTCCGAGAGGAGGCCCCGATCCTCGGCAAACTCATCCCTGCCAAGTCCCTCAAGATGTTCTGGGTCGAGAGACGTGCGCAGAGGCATGCTTCATCCCACCAGAGCGCGCACGATCAGGAAGAACAGCGATGGGCCAACGAGGCAGCCGATGCCGGTGTGGAAAGTCGCCGTCAACGCGCCGTAGGGCACAAGCTTGGGGTCGGTTGCGGCTAGGCCGCCCGCCACGCCGCTGACCGTGCCCATCAGGCCGCCAAAGGCCATGGCTGAGCGCGGATTGTCGAGGCCGATGAACTTTGCCACCAGAGGCGTGCCGACCATCACCATCACAGCCTTGGTGACCCCGGTGGCAATCGACAGGGCCATAACGGTGGAATCGGCCCCGATCGCCGCCCCTGTCACCGGACCGACGATGTAAGTAACGGCGCCTGCCCCGATCGTCGTGATCGAAACTGCGTCGTGATAGCCGAAGGACACGGCCGTCAGTGCTCCCACGACGAAGGGCAGGATGGTGCCGAGCGCCAGTGCCACCACCCCGATGATGCCGGCCTTCCGAGCCTCGATGACGTCGACCTCAAAGGCGGTCGCCACGATGGCGAAGTCCCGCAGCATGGCCCCACCCATCAGGCCGATGCCGGCGAGCGCCGGGATGTCGGCGACCCCCTTCTTCCCACCCGTGTAAACCCCAGCGAAGTACGCGAACACCAGGCCGAGCACGATGGCGATCGCCGAGCCATGGACGCGCCCATGGGTCAAGCGCTTGCCAACGACGTTCGAGACCAGGATGAGAGCGCCAACTACGGCGAAGGCTGCGACGAGACTCTGCTCGACGAAGACGTGTTCGATCATGTGCGGCATCGCTCTCACCCCCTCGCATCGGAGAGGGAGGATCCCGCGGCAGGGGCTGTGGCATTCGGCGCGGAGGGCTTCTGGATGGCGGGATCCCACACGGGTGGCTCGTCGTAGACATCACCTGCGATCACTGAGCCGCCATGCTCGACCACCGGATTCGGCCCAGCTTCCCGGCGTCCGATCCGGCCGAGGAGCGCCACGCAGGCGAAGCAGAGGAGCAGTGAACCGGTAGCCGCGATGACCACGATAGGGCCGCCGCTCACGGCCGCTACGACGTTCTGCTGCGCTGCCATGGCGACCACGATCGGGATGTACATCGTCGACCAAAATTCGATACCCAGCGTGACGCCGTGACTGAGCCTGCCGTGGCGGATCATCCAGACCCGGGCGGCGATGAGCAGGATCATGGCGAGACCGACGCCGCCGACATTGGCCTTCACGCCGAGGGCAACCCCGAGAAGATCGCCGAGATAGACCCCAATCAGGGTGCAGAGGGCGAGGAGCGCGACACCGAAGATGGTCATCGGGCGTTCTCCTGCGTTGAGGGTAAAGTGCGGGCGTACTCTGCGCAGGAACTGAGGCTGGTTCTTCCGTTGGTCGGGCTCATGGTACGCCATCCTCCTTGACTTTTTTTGATCCGGCGCCCTTCTCCTTCGGTATACGATACAGCCCAAATTTTCCACAAAAGAATACAAACTTGGCATTAAACAGGTCGTAAACATACGCCATCTGTATATGGCTACGTTTCTGTATTTCGCGCGAATGCAGCGGCGCGGGGCATCAGCTGGGCGGCGAGGGCGTGCTTGCTGCTGGGTGCTCTGGCCAGTTGGTTCTGGACCGGGCTGACTGAGAGGATCGGCCGAGACCGGAGGAGCCGGAGATGAGACGAGGACAGAGGCCGCATTCGTCGCTGGGCTACCGGCTGCCTGCGCCCGTCTCCGTCCCTGGCACAGGGTTCCGTCTACCCATGGCCGCTACCCTGCAGTAGATGCGCAACTGGCTCGGTCCAAAATAACGGTCAAGGCTTGCATGCCAGAAATATTGCCAAGCTCTGGTGGACGAGATGTCGAAACGCTGTGATGAGGCACGCACCAGGCGTCGATTCCATTGCAATTGATGCATCAGTTCAGCGCAACGTCCAGACCACTCGGAGGTCGTTCAGCACGCGGACGCTTGGAAACGGATTGTGCTTCTTGTTGAGTTGGGATTAGCGTACTGCAAGCGCTCGCGCCACGGATGAGCGGGATGATCTGGGCAACCGACAGCGACGGGCTTCAGACGTACGTTAGTCCTGAGTGGTGTACCTTCACAGGGCAACAGCCGGGTGAGGTGCTCGGTCTTGGATGGCTCGACGCGGTCCATCCCGACGATCGGGATCACATCAGAATGTTCTTCCTAGACGCGACCGCATCCAGGGAGGAGTTCACGATGCGCTATCGGCTGCGGCACACGAGCGGTCGATATATCTGGGTCGTTGACGGTGCAGTCCCATCCTTCGGACCACCTCATCGCACCTTCCTGGGGTATCTTGGCTCGGTAGTCGAGATTGCACCGAGCGCGTCCGACGTCCTGACGGCCTTCGGTAGCAAGGGATCATTCCAGCCGCCCGTTTCCAGGGACCACGAGCCGGCGCGGTCGCCTTTTGATCTCATCGCTGATCACGTCCTGATCGCCCACACGTTCGCGGCTGAAACCGGCGACAAGGAGGTCAAACGCGCACTCGACCTCGTGCTGCGCGTGTTGCGTGTTCGGCTGAACGCTGCGCCCCATGAGCCCTACGGCGCAGAGGGTTTTCACTAATCGCGAACCTTCCGCCTTCGGCTGGCTGGGGCGCTCACATCCAGCCGATCCCTCCTGCCGGACATCGCCCGCGAGGAGATCCCCACCTTACCTCCTGCCGCCAAGCCAGACTGTGCTGGTCGTCGGCAGTCAGAGCCGCCTTCAACAGGTCGGCTAGAAACCGTCGGACGAAAGCTGCGGGGGTGCCGGGGGCGGGCTCAACCATAAGGATTAGAACTCCTTGCGAGCGCGCGGATGATTGGCCACCCAGGCATCACCGTCGGCTCACTGCGCTTGTCCAAACGTCCTGCCTGCAGATCGCTTGCAGGTTTCAGGCCGCCCGCTTTCTGCACCTCAACCATTCCTTAGGCTCAGTCCTCTCTGAAAACGCGATAGATCGTCTTCATCTCATTGTGCTGGCGGATCGGCTCTCCGGTGCGGAGGATGATACACGAGATCTGTTTGGGCAGGCCATCGAACTCCCCCACAGCGACCCGCACAGCCTCAAAGTGGCTGCACTCACGGATGCGGCAGATGGCCGAGGAAGATGCCTAGTGCAGCTAAGCCGCTGAGCAGCTTCTCCTCACTCCGTTAGGTTCTCAGAGTTCCTGCCAAGAGCATTTCTTGCCTCGACGCCTGTACGGACTTGGTGATGAACTCTGGGCATTGTGAAGCAGATTTGCCTTCTGTGCGTTAATGTTGGGAAGCGATCGATGCTGGCCCAAGCGATCGAGCGCTTTTCTATGGGTGCGACGCCGATGAGCGATGCGCATGGCCGGAACGGCAGACCCATTGTCCTGAAGCCCTGGCTCCAGGTCCTGATCGTCTTGGTGCTCCTAGCCGGTGTGGGCGGGACAGTCTGGTATCAGCGCTCGACCGGAGCGACAGCGGCCCCGTCGACGGCACTGATCGCCACGCCAGCGGCCCTCGTTCAGCCTTCTCGGCGGGACTTCGCGCTCACGGAGCGGCAGCTCGCAACGCTCACGACGGCGAGTGTGGAGCACAGGTTCTTCTATGAGGAGATTGTCACCGAAGGGAAGATCAGCGTCGACGAGTACAGGGCGACACCGATCTTCTCGCCTTATCCGGGGCGTGTCGTCGCGATCTTCGGGCAGACGGGGCAGTACGTGAGACAGGGCGTGCCGCTCTTCTCCGTCCAAGCGAACGAGATGGTTCAGGCGCAGAACGATTACCTCGCCGCCCTCAACGTACTAAACAAGAGCCGCGCCCAATCCCTCCACGCGCAGACGGTCGAGAAGCGCCTCCGCGACTTGTTCGAGACGCGCGCGACGACCCTGCGCGAGCTTCAGGTCGCGCAGAACGACCTTTCGAACGCCACGAACGATCTCAAGACGGCCGAGGTGGGGCTGGAGGCGGTACGCAACCGCCTGCGCATCCTCGGCCTCAAAGATCCCGACATGACCGCCCTCCAGCAGAAGGGCGTGATCAACGCCGAGACGATGATCAACGCGCCGCTCTCCGGCACGATCATCCAGCGCAAGATCGGCCCTGGGCAGTACGTCGCCACCGGCGGGGCAGACCCCTCCTACGTCATCGGCGATCTGTCGCTGGTCTGGCTCGTTGCGCACCTGCGCGAGCCCGACGCGGCCAAGGTGATGCTGGGTGAGCGGTTGCTGTTCCGCGTCCTCGCCCATCCGAACCGGACCTTCGAGGCCCGGGTGAACTTCATCGGGACCTCCGTCGACCCGTTGACGCGGCGGATTGTCGTGCGCGGCGAGATCGACAACAGCGACAACCTGCTCAAGCCCGAGATGTACGCGAGCGTCCGCATCATCAAGGAATACGACATCGTCTCGCTCTCCGTTCCGCGCCGGGCGGTCATCTTCGAGGGTGAGAAGGCGAGCGTCTGGGTGCTCAAGGACGGCAACGTGGTCGAGCACCGCCGCATCACGCCCGGCACGCTGAATGACGACAATTTGGAGGTTGTCGAAGGCTTGGCGGCAGGCGAGACCGTGATCTCCAAAGGCGCGTTGTTCATCGACCGCATGGCGACCCAGCAGTGACGTCAGGGTCGCCGGCGCGCCGAAGAGCGAGCGCGAGGTATGTACCGTCACGCGCGCTTCATGGCCGGGGCCACCGAGCGTCGGCGCGAACTCGGCACTTGGATTGGGCTGATGCGGGCAAATGGCCGAGGTCGTCGCCTAACGCCGCAGGCTGCTCGGCGGCGTCCCGATCCAACACTGAGATCTAGCGCGCAAAGAAAAACCCCGGCGGGGCCGAGGCCGAAGGTCGTCTCTGGGGCAAAAGCACGGCCGCGGAGGGGAGGGAAGCGGACCGTGCATCGGATCAACGGCTCCGCTGATCACCCGTTCCTCTCAGCTCTGGGCCTCCCGCAGACACAAAAAAGCCCCGCCAGGATCTGGCAGGGCTCATCAGCTTGCGGGGTCAGCACTACGTGCGGGCTCGCTCAGGCGGCGCGCTTGGCAGCCACGGCCGGGACGTTCTCGTTGCTCACCTCGACGCGGCTGACCTTGCCGACAGCCGGCGCGGTCTCGGTGATGGCGACGAACTCGCCAGCGGCGGCAGCCTTCGGGCTCAGGCGGTCGGCCACAAAGGCGACCAGCGCGGCGTTCGCAGCGCCAGCAACGACGGCGGCGGTCAGGAGCAGAGAGATCATGGTAGGCGTCCGGTGCGCTTGTTTGCGTTGCAGTGCTTATGCCATCGAACGCCTTCTTGTGGCATGCCAGATGCCAAATGCCAGCCTTGCGTTTGTCGCATAGGTACGAGCAATTTTAGGCCTAGACCCAACATTTTTGCATTATGGTGCTCGTTCGATCAGCCCACCGAGAGCTATTCTGCAGTCTCAGTGTCCACTCATCAGACTGGATCGTTCCAGTAGGATCCGAGACGGAGCTCGATGACGTCCCAAAAGCCCGAAACCACTCCATTGGAACGGCTCTGGGGCGGTCCACTGGGCAAGCCCTAATGGACTTGGTGGAGATGAGGCCGCGGGTATCGCCACCCTCAGCATGATCGTCTCCGAACCAGCTCGACTGTGCACAAAATCGCCACCTCTCCACGAGCAATGAAAGATGATGCTTGCTGGGAGATGGCGTGGCGGCTAGAAGGCCGCCACCCAGACAGAAAATGGGCCGCCCGATGTGAGCGGCCCGCAGTCTAGGGAGGAAACGCCCACTGAAGGGCCAGTGCGGCGACGCCATCGCCGTGCTGTCGTCGTGGCATATCCCACACCGCGCCTCAGTGCTCCAGCACACATTTGTTGGTGCTGGCATGCCAGAGGCGCATGCCCAAGCTTCAAGGGTGCGAAGCCTCAGCATCAGCCCCTGTGGTGTGGAATGGCAGGATGCCTTTCCGGGCCCATCCTGACATCTGCCAACTCCTCCACAAGGCGCCTCAGCAGATCTCGCCGCTCTCGGCTTTCAGATGCCGCTCGACCTTGCCGATCACCGTGCAGGGATCGTAGCCGCGCTGCTTCGCGAGCAGCAGCAGATCGGTCATGAGGTCGACGATATCGCAGGCAGGAATACCGCCGGCCCAACGGCGATTGGCGCCTTCCGCGTGCAGGAAGGCATCCAGTGCGATTTGGGCGAGGTCGGCTCTCTCAGCTTCCGTGGCCATGGGCGTGCTCCTCGGCCGCCAGGCCTTGTGGTTCGCTCGGCCCGGTTCGGCCCCGCGCGTGCTGCGCTCAAGCCAACGGGCAAGCAGGCGCTGCGGTTCAAGGATGTGCCGCGGCTCGACAATCAGCTACAGGCAGGCCTCAACCGACGCTTGGGAGCAGGATCAGCTTCGACGCTCGCTCAGCAAGGTGCCGTCTCTATCGAAGATGCCCTCCCATGCCGCGGAAGAGGCTCGGATCGTGATACGCGATCTGCCCTCATCCTCGTCACAGCCGGGATCGAGGCGGCTGGAAATAAGCCCCAGAGACAGTTGACGCTTGAGGTAGCTCACCGAGACGCCCAGTCGGGCGGCAAGATCGCGCGGATCGACCAGCCAGGAACCGTGAGGGTCGAGAGTAAACCGCATAGCGTAGCCTCCGGCCAGCTCAGCAGCAGGGATGGTCATGAAGACCGGATAGCGAGAATTCCTGGACTGCCGTGCAGCCCATGTAGGAGAAAGAAATCAGGCTGCCAGCTTTTCCATCGAAGCAAATGGCGAAGTAGCCGCGTCCTGTTGATCCGATACCTGCCGGATCATCTTTGCGAAAAGCCGGGGAAGATCCTCGGAGCGGGCCAGCTCGCCGCACGACACGGTGGCGATCCGCGTGCAGATCGCGTTGGTGTTCAAAGCGGTCAGTCCGAGCGTCGTGAGCCGCAATTCGATGATGGCGCCTGTGCGTTCCCGCTCTTCCTGAGCGTAGATCCAGGCAGCTTGAAGTACTTGTGTAGAATTTTCCTGCGTCAGGTACGTCATCCTAGCACCCGCATCGCCTCAAACATTGATGCTCATCGTAGTTCAACGCTGGGGTGGGAAGCTGTGCCGCAAGGAACACACAGGTATCGCAGTCGATCACTGTGTCGGTCAGGCCACATACGTTTGACGCGCCGGAGGTTGCACGAGGCGTGTTAGAGATGCTGCCGACATCGGAGCCCAGATCATCGAGCCTCCATGAATGTAGCTCTCGCATGCGCCTGATCGTGCTCGAAAGGTAGGCCGCTCTGGCCACAGCATGACGGAAAACCGAGTCGGTCTCCAGATCACCCCGGCCTGTAACCCGCCAGAACTCGACAGTCGGTACGATCACCCGCCGCCAACAACCCCGATCAGATTCTTCTAGCTCTCCAGATCCAGGTTAGCGGCCCTGCTTCGGAGGGAACGTGAACCGACGGCTGATCTGCTGCACGAAGTTGCTCGAAAGCTTCCAGGCATGGAACGCAGGCGCGGCCGCCAGGAGCCCCGGGGCCGTCAGAAGCGGAAGGAGGTCGTCCGTTGGAATGCCAGCCCCCGGTCCAAAGGCTTCAGGAATGTATGCCGCAGACCAGCTGCAAATGCGCCGGGATTCTACACCCAATAGCACATGGAGCTCGCCCAAAATTACGATACCTGAGCGTACAAGTTGATACGGCCCAGCATCGCCAACGTACTAATAAGTACAGTTAAATTTCGATTTCGCCTTCGAAAAGTCTCCGCGGCCGACACATTCCTGCCACACTTACCTCAATGTTAACGGCATTCGCAACACACATTAGTTATTTGCAAAGGATTACTGCATGGCGGAGCAAGCGATCAGTGCGCATGTGACGATGTACGGCTGGCCTGACAATGACCCTCCTGGAGCCGGGATTGCATATCCTCAACTGCATCAACAGGCGGGTGGTACGGGCACCTTCGAGGACCCAATCACATTCGCAAGCGATTCGCGTGATTTTGCTCCGGGAACCAAAATCTATGTTCCATATTTGCAGAAATATTTCATAATGGAGGATTATTGTGCTGATGCAGTCGCAAGTACAACCGACGCACCGCATGTTGATCTTTGGGCTGGCGGCAATGCAAACTCAAATGTCTCTAGCATATTGGCGGTAGAAAACGCAAACACGCGCGATTCCGCTCAGATTATTGTGAACGCAGAGGCGGGTCATCCAGTCAATGTGACGCCATTTGATGGCAGCTCATCGGTTCTCGGCCCAAATTCATCTGGTGGAGAGGGCGTTAATTCTCCGACGGCTACGAACACAAGCAGCACGACGGACGTGACCACGGCGGGAGGGGCCGCGACCACCGGAACGACTGTCACCACGGACGCGATCAAGACGACCGCGGCCGCTATTACCGATACGAGCGCCCCGACGGACGTGAACAAGACCACGGCTGGCGCCACCGATGCGAGCGGCGCAACGGACACGACCGAGACAACCGCGGCCGGGCCGACCGTTACGACTGGCACAACGGACACGATCAAGGTGACGGCGGCCGATACTGCCGACACGACTGATACGCCTAAGCCAACCGCGGCCGGGCAGACCGTTACGGCCGACGCCACGGATACGATCAAGGTGACGGCGGCCGACACTCCCGATACGAGCAGCACCACGGACACGACGCAGGTCAATTCGGGAGCGCCGACGCATCATAGCTACTGGCACCATTCGCGGAGCCACGGCCATGGTGACAGCTTCGTGTTCGACGCCCCCCAGGCCGGCAGCACCACCGCTCCGAGCCATACCGCCGACGCGGCCGACCTGACGAACACCGCGACGAACTCCGATGCGGGCGATCCGGGTGTCCACTACGGTGGTTGCGCCGACCACGTCGATGCAGGGCAGGCCGATTTCTGGGGGAACGTGTTTAGTCATCACACCGACTTTCACATCTGAATGAAAGAGGGCCGCTCAGTCGAGCGGCCCTTCCTTAAGGTTGAGGCCCGACGTTTCCATAACGCCCAGCCGGCGGATGTCTGCTTCGGAGACTCCGCCGATGGTTGCTAGACGGCCGCAATGGGCGCAATGCTGAAGGTCA
>NZ_SMNT01000149.1 GCF_004348265.1 Methylobacterium segetis | reverse complement strand
GAGGGCGAGATGGCTTCGCCGGAGGCGGCCTGTCTGGTGCTGCCGTTCGGGCCGGCACGCGCGCCTGCGCGGGCCTCGGCGGGGCGGGCGGCGGCGGGGCTGGGTCTCGCCTGCCTGACGCTGGTTCTGACGGGCTTCTGCGGCCTGGCGGGGCGGCAGGCGGCGCGGATCGGCACGCTGGAGGCGGAGATCCGGGCGGTGGACGCGCCGGCGCGGGGCTCGGCGGCGCGGCTGCGGGGGGTGGAGGGCCTCGTGGCGGATGCGGGCCGGCTCACGCAGCTGCGGTCGGCGCCGGGCGTGGTGGCGTTGTGGGAGGAGCTGGCGCGGCTCCTGCCGGCGACGACGTATCTGAGCGAGATCGCGGTGTCGGGCGAGGGCGTGAGCCTGACGGGCTACAGCGAGGGCGCGGCCGAGCTGATCGGCCGGCTGCAGGGCTCGCACCTGCTGCAGGCGCCGGTCCTGGCCGGGCCGATCGTGTTCGACCGCGCCCGCGCCCGCGAGCGCTTCTCCATCCGCGCAACCCTGCGCGAGACCCGTATCCCCGAGGAGCTCGGGCGCCCCTGAGGCAGCGCGCGCCCGAAGGTTCGGACCTTCGGCGAAGCCCGGGTAGCCCGCCATCGGACCAAGGTCCGAGACCGGCTCAGACCATCGCAGACCAATCCGCCGGACCTTTGCATGTATTGGCGGCATCCACCCCCGTGAAACACTGCCCTCAACGCGGAAAGACCGCGGATCTTCCGAAGTATACGGAGGGGCTGTCATGGGCGTCGAGTTCAACCGCACCGATCTGGAATTCGTTCTGACGCAGATCCAGATGGCGGAGGCCGGACAGAACCCCGTCAACCCGCACCTGACCTTCGGCCTCCGGCACGTCGACGGCACCGACAACAGCACCGTCGCGGGCCAGCCCCTCTACGGTTCTGCAGACCAGGCCTTCCCGCGGCTCACCAACCCCGTCTTCCAGAGCGCCGACCCCTCGGCCTTCGGCCCCCCGGGCGGCAAGCCGACCTCCTACGCGAGCACGACCGGCGCCGTGTTCGACTCCGACCCCCGCGTCATCAGCAACCTCATCTCCGACCAGTCGCTCGACAATGACGCGGCCATCATCGCGGCGCTGAAGCTCACCGGCTCCTCGAACCCCGAGGCCGACGCGGCCCGGGTGGCACAGGCCTGGGACGCCGTGAAGGCCGCCAAGGCGACGGGCGACGCGATCCAGATCTCCGACAAGACCGGCGCTCTGAAGACCCTCACCACGGAACTCGGCCTCAAGGTCGAGAACGGCAGCGTGTTCATCGAGAACGTGACGCCCGATGCCGGTCTCTCGGCCCCGTTCAACACGCTCTTCACGCTGTTCGGCCAGTTCTTCGACCACGGCCTCGACCTGATCTCGAAGAACAGCGTCAGCGGCACGGTCTACATCCCGCTCAAGCCCGACGACCCGCTCTACGTGCAGGGCTCGCCGACGAACTTCATGGTGCTCACCCGCGCGACGAACCAGCCCGGCCCCGACGGCAGGCTCGGCACCGCGGACGACATCCACGAGTACACGAACCAGGTCACGCCCTTCGTCGACCAGAACCAGACCTACACCTCGCACCCCTCGCATCAGGTCTTCCTGCGCGAGTACATGACCGGCGCGGACGGCCAGGTCCACACGACGGGCCGGCTGCTGACGGGGATCAACGGCGGCGATCCGACCTGGGCCGACGTGAAGGCGAACGCCCTCAAGCTCGGCATCAAGCTGCAGGACGAGGACGTCAACAACATCCCGCTCCTGGCGACCGACGAGTACGGCAACTTCATTCCCGACCCGAAGACGGGCTACGCGCAGATCGTCTTCAAGGGGGCGGACGGCATCGCCGGCACGGCCGACGATGTGCTGAAATCCGGCACGCCGGGCTCGCCGCTCTCGACGGTCGGCGCCGTGCGCACCGGCCATCAGTTCCTCAACGACATGGCCTTCGGCGCGGCGCCGAGCGATCCGGAGGCGGTGGGTGCCCACCTGCAGCCCGACGGCGACTCGGTCGCCGGCATCCCCAGCGTCGACGCCCGCGGCAACCTGACGGCCTACGACAACGAGCTCCTCGACGCCCACCTCATCGCGGGCGATGGGCGGGCGAACGAGAATGTCGGCCTCACCGCCATCCACGAGGTCTTCCACGACGAGCACAACCGCCTCGTGCAGCAGGTGAAGGACCTCGTCCGCTCGGAGCTCGCCAAGGGCGACACCGCCTTCGCGAGCAACTGGGTCCTGGACGGGACCGATCTCTCCGACGGCATCCAGGAGAACGAGTGGAACGGCGAGCGCCTGTTCCAGACCGCGAAGTTCGGCACCGAGACCCAGTACCAGCACCTCGTCTTCGAGGAATTCGCCCGCAAGGTCTCGCCGGCCATCCACCTGTTCGGCAACCTCAACGTCCATCTCGACCCGGCCATCACCGCCGAGTTCGCGAACGCGGTCTACCGCTTCGGGCACTCGATGCTCGACGAGGACCTCAACCGCTACGTGCTTCAGGGCAAGTATCTCGACGCGCAGGGCAAGCCGACCGACGTGAATACCGGCGTCGTCAACCCGCTCGCCGGCACGCCGCTCCTCGACGACAAGGGCAAACCCGTCCTCAACGCGATCGGCCTGATCGACGCCTTCACGAACCCGCTCGAATTCGCCAAGCACGGCTCGACCGCGGCGGGCGAGATCGCCCTCGGCGCGCTCAACCAGACCGGCAACGAGATCGACGAGTTCGTCACGGGCGCGCTGCGCAACAACCTGCTCGGCCTGCCCCTCGACCTCGCCGCCCTCAACATCGCCCGCGGCCGCGAGACCGGCGTGGCGCCGCTCAACCTCGTGCGCAACCAGATCTACGCGCAGACGCACGACAGTGCCGTCAAGCCCTACGACAGCTGGATCGATTTCGGCCACTTCCTCAAGCACGAGGCGTCGCTGATCAACTTCGTGGCGGCCTACGGCACACACCACACGATCCTCGAGGCCACGACCCTCGAGGCCAAGCGCGCCGCAGCCCTCCTCCTCGTCGAGCACGGGCAGGACGGCTTCTCCGGGAGCGGGGTGTCGGCGGCCGACATCAAGGACGCCCACGACTTCATGCACAGCACGGGGGCCTACGCGAACATCACCGACCCGGCCCTGCTCAAGGACAATGCCAACGCGCTCCACGACGCCGGCGGCGCGATCCCCTTCTGGAGCACGGGCAGCATCACGGGCCTCGACCAGGTCGATCTCTGGATCGGGGGCCTCGCCGAGAAGCAGACCCTGTTCGGAGGGCTCCTCGGCTCGACCTTCGACTACATCTTCCGCATCCAGCTCGAGAACCTTCAGGACGGCGACCGGCTCTACTACCTGCCGCGCCTGGAGGGCACGCACTTCCTCTCGGAGATCGAGAACAACGCGTTCGCCGAGATGATCATGAACAATCTCGGCACCAAGCACATGAGCGCGAGCGTCTTCCTGACGCCCGAATACACGGTCGAGGCGACCACCATCAATCCGGACGACGTCTCGACCTGGACCCGCAACCCGACGACAGGGAAGCTCCTCCTCGAGTCGAGCTGGGTGCTCGACGAGCACGGGAACCACCTGAAGGGCTCGGACGGGGCCGACGTGAAGACGGTCCACTTCCTCGGCGACGACAATTTCTTCGGCAACACGATGGTGCTCGGCGGCACCGAGCACGACGACCACCTGATCGCCGGCAACGCCGACGACGACACCGTCTACGGCGACGGCGGCAACGACTGGATCGACGGCGGCGAGGGCAACGACTTCCTCTACGGCGGCAAGGGCGACGACCACATCACGGATGCGGGCGGCAACGACACGATCCACGGCGACGAGGGGAACGACTGGATCGACGGCGGCTCCGGAGACGACATCATCTTCGGCAACGACGGCAACGACACGATCTACGGCGGCAAGGGCATCGACGACATCCAGGGCGGCCAGGGCAACGACATCATCAACGGCGGCGAGGGCGACGACGAGATCCAGGGCAACGAGGGCGACGACTGGATCGAGGGCGGCCAGGGCGGCGACCTTCTCGTGGGCGACGCCGGCGCTCCGACGGGCCAGCTCCCCCTCTACGGCGCGGACGACGTCCTGATCGGCGGCACCTGGCTGCCGACGGGGCCGGACGGCCATCCCGTCACGAGCTCGACCACCGACACCGCCGCGAACGGCGGCGACCGGATGCAGGGCTTCAGCGGCGACGACATCATGATCGGCGGCGGCGGCTTCAACCGCTTCGAGGGCCGCAACGGCTACGACTGGGCCTCCTACGAGTTCGATCGCCTCGGCGTCAGCGTCGACATGAACGTCAAGGACTTCATCCTCGACTCGCCGCCGCTCTCGCCGGACGCGATCCGCGACCGCTTCATCGAGACGGAGGGCCTCAGCGGCTCGTCCTACGACGATTTCCTGCAGGGCACGAACGACGCGATCGCCGACCCGACGAACGAGCTCAACAACATCACCCTGATCAGCGGGCTCGAGACGTTCTTCTCACCCGACGCGCCGGTCCACTTCTCGGGCGGCAACATCATCCTCGGCGGCGGCGGCAGCGACCGCATCCAGGGCCGTGCCGGCAACGACATCATCGACGGCGACGCCTACCTGCATGTCCGGCTCGAGAACGGCCAGATCGTCCGCGAGATCCTGGACGGCGGGCGCCCGAACGACGTCGACACCGCCGTCTACTCGGACATCGCGGCCAATTACGTGATCGGTGCCCGCACGGCGGACGGCCGAGGCTGGGACGGCATCGATGCCGAGGGCTTCTTCTCGGTGGTCCACGTCACGGTCGGGGGCGGCGGTGGCGGGGGTGGAGGCGGCGTGAACCCCATCGTCGACGACGGCGTCGACAAGCTGCGCAACATTGAGCGCCTGGAATTCCGCGACGGCACGCACACGGTCAACGAACTCCTCCCGGTCGTTCCGGCGAAGAACACCCTGCCCTTCGGCGGCGTGCAGGTCTCCGGAAACCCGGTCATCGGACAGCTGCTGACGGCCGGCAACACGCTCCTCGACCTCGACGCCCTCACGGCCCCGGGGTCGGCTTCGATGACCCCGAACGTCTCCTATCAGTGGGAGTACCTCGATCCGGCCCGCGCCCAGTGGGTGCCGATCACGGGGGCCACGGGCGAGACCTACAAGGTCACGGCCTTCATGGTCGGGCAGGCCCTGCGCGTCTCCGCCTCCTTCGTCGATGCCCTCGGGTACACCGAGCGCGTCGTCTCGACCCAGACCGCCCTCGTCACGACCGCGCCGAACGTCAACACGGCGCCCTTCGTGGTGCCGCAGCAGGGTCAGGTCGGCCTGCCCGACACGAGCGTCTACGAGAAGGGCGCGGTGAACCTCTTCCTGCCCGTCACCACCGTGTTCGGCGACGCGCAGACCCCGGCGGCCCAGCTCAAGTACACCGTCACGCTGGCCAACGGGCATCCGCTCTCGGAGATCGGCCTCAGCGTCGTCGACCAAGTCGCGGTCAACGGCTCGCTCCTCATCAAGGGCGTGCTCGCGGCGAGCGTCACCGGCCCGGTCGACATCAGGGTCAGCGCGACCGATGCGGGTCCGGGGACGCCGCTCACGGTCACCGACGTCTTCACCCTGAACGTGGTGCACCCCGCCCCCGGCTCGCAGGCCGTGATCAGCGGCTCGCTCCAGGACGGCTACATCGCCGGCGCCACCGTCTTCATGGACTCGAACAACGATGGTGTCCGCCAGAGCTTCGAGGCCCAGACGACGACCGACGCGAGCGGCCATTTCACCCTCGTCGGCAAGCCCGGGGCCATCGTCGCCACCGGCGGCCCGGGCGCACTCGATACGGCCACGAACCTCGCCTTCAACGGCGTCTTCAAGGCGCCGGCCGGCTCGACGGTGGTGTCTCCCCTCACCACGATCCTCGTCGAGCTGATGGGGCTCGGTGCGAATCTCAGCTCCGCCCAGACGGAGCTGCGCGGTGCGCTCGGCCTCGGTGCCGGGGTCGACGTCACCCAGATCGACCCGATCGCGGGCATGCTGAAGGAGGGCGCGACGCCCCAGCAGATCGCCCTCTACGAGCACCTGTTCGTCGCGGCCTCGCAGATCCTCAACACCGTCGCCCTCCTCCAGGCGGCGCTCCCCTACGCGAACCCGATGCACGACATCGTCGAGATGATCGCGACGGGCCAGCCGTTCGACCTCTCAGACCCGGCGACGGTGCACGCCCTGGTCGACCGCTACCTGCCGCCGTCCACCTTCGCGTCCGACGTCGAGGCCTTGCTCAACGGCCACAACGCCCTCGTCGCAGCCCAGGCGACGGCGGCGGACGGCATGGCGTTCCTCGTCGGCGTCGCGGCGGTGAGCCGCGTGGCGCAGGGCGAGACCGCGCCGGCGCTCGCCATCGCCTTCACCGACGAGGATGTGGCGGCGGTGCGGGCGAAGTTCACCGGCGACAGCCTCGGCGTGCAGGTCGGCTACGCCAAGCACCATATCGGCGACGTCGACGGCGACAGCCGCCCCGAGGGCGACGGAGACGCGGTCGCGCCCGGCGTGACCCTGGCCGCCGCCGGCGCTCCGACGAAGGCGGGTCTCCTCTCGCTCTCGGGCTCGGTCGGTCCGGCCGATGCCGGGATCACCGTGCACATCCTCGACAACGGCCGGGAGATCGGCTCGACGAAGTCCGGCCCGGACGGGGCCTGGAAGGCGGACGTGCAGATCTCGGGCGAGGGCGAGCACGTCGTCACCGCCTCCGGCACCGACGGCGCCGGCAATACCGGCAAGAGCCTGCCGATCAGCGTCACCATCGACACCACGCCGCCGGCCAAGCCCGTCGTCGCCCTCGACCACGATACCGGTGCCTCGGCCAACGACCGCGTCACGAGCGATGCCGAGATCACGGTCACGGCCGGGGAGATCGGGGGCAGCCTCGCCTACAGCATTGACGGGCACGGCTTCGTCGCGGTCTATGACGAGAGCGACCTCGCGGATGGCGCGCACACCGTGCGGGTCCATCACACCGACGCCGCTGGCAACGTCTCCGAGGACGGCGTCCTCAGCTTCGTCCTCGACCGGACGGCTCCGGACGCGCCCGTCGTCAGGCTCGCCAACGATACCGGCCTGCCCGGCGACAGGATGACGAAGGACGCGAGCCTCGCG
>NZ_SMNT01000148.1 GCF_004348265.1 Methylobacterium segetis | reverse complement strand
CAGATCGACATCGGTGAAGCTGATGGTGCCCGTGGCCGGGGCCGGCGCATCCTCCGTCACGCTGCCCGCCTGCACGGCGGAGGTGATGGTCGGCGCGTCGTTCGTGCCGGTGATCGTGACCGCGACGTCCTGGCTCGCCCGGCCGCCCTGGCCGTCATCGACCGTGAGGGTGAAGCGCTCGACACGGGTCTCGCCCGCCGCGAGATACTCCACCTTCCCCGCCTCGACCGCGTAAGCCCAGCCCAGGCTCCCGTTCGCACCCGAGCCCGTCGTGTCGGCCACGATCCGGGGGCTCAATGTGCCGAGGACGCTGCCCTGCGCCACCGCCGTGACGCTGTGGCCGTCCCTGAGGTCGAGGTCGGCGAAGCTGATGCTGCCGCCGCTGGTCAGGCTGCCCACCGGCGTCGCGAGTTCCGTTACGCCGCCCGCGACGCTGCCGCCGGTGATGGTCGGCGCGTCGTTGGTGCCTGTGATCGTGATCGTCACGTCCTGGCTCGCGGTGCCGCCGCGGCCGTCATCGACGATGACGGTGAAGACCTCTCGCCGCGTCTCGCCGGCCGCCAGGAACTGCGCCT
>NZ_SMNT01000147.1 GCF_004348265.1 Methylobacterium segetis | reverse complement strand
CCGCGTCGGTGAGCGCGTCCTTGTCCCGGGTCTGGGAGGCCGGCAGCAGCGAGAGGCAGTCGAGCCGCTTGTCGCGGATCAGCGCCTGCGGCAGCTTGGCGTCGCCGTTGACCACGTTGATGAGGTCGTAGACGACCCGCCGCTCGGCCCCCATGACGAGGTCGAGGTTGCGCAGGCCGACGTCGAAGTCGACGACGCAGACGCTCTTTCCGCTCTGCGCGATGGCGGCCCCGAGGGCCGCCGTGGTGGTCGTCTTACCGACGCCGCCCTTGCCCGATGTGACGACGAGAACCTTAGACATCGCTGCTCCCCTTTCGCTGCAACCATCAGGGCAGCGCAGAACATATCGCCGTGTTTACACGACGAAGTGGCGTCTTGTGCGCCGCGCTCACCCTGGCTGGGCAAGACAATCACAAGCAGATATGAGTTAAAAAATAGTTAAATGCGTGTGCGCTGAGCGTATTTATCAAATGATAATTCGCCGGACCGCCAGAGATATCTGCCGCGGCTCTGGCCAAACGTCGCTGACCACATGGGCGCTTGCGACCGGATAAGTTCGCGGGCCTTCGGCAGGCGGTGGCCGCCCGATCGCACGTGCGGGTAGGCTGGTGGCCGACGACACACGAAGAAGCCCCACTCATCCGCTAGCCCTCTGGCGCGGGACCCGCAACAAATCGGCGAGGAGGCGAAGTCTGTTGGCCGCCCACATCGATCGCAACACGCTGAACCTTCTCATCGCTTTCGGGAAGCAAAAGGGTCGGCTCTCGCCAGAGGACCTGCTGGCGGCCCTGCCCATGGACGGGCTGAGCGCCGAGGACATCGCGCTGTTGGTGCTTGAGATCGAGGAGGCTGGGGTGCCTGTTGAGCTCGAAGAAACGCTCCTCACAGTGTCGCGTGCCGAAGGTCCGCCTTCTGTGAGCAATCCCCTGGCGCTTCCAAGCGAGCCTGCCAGCGGGATCTCTCACCAACCGCGAGAGCTCACGAGCGCTACCGCCCCTTCGCTCACGACCGTTGGCCTGCCGGCCCAGGACGGATCTGCCCAGCCCGTCGACGGATTGGCGGACCGAACACAGGTGAGCCGGATTGTTGCGGTCGCCGGCTTCATCACGTTCTTGGTCTTGGCTGGCGGCGTGCTTTTCATGACTCGCTGAAAGCGCAGCCGCATTGGCTTGCCGGCTCCGTCCTTTCCGCACCCTTGGCGAGATCGAAGCATCGTTCCTTGCACGACCTTGGCCAGAGCTGCACTCTCACTGAGCCGTCGAGGCGCACCACCGGCCAGCACTGGTGCCCGGGTGCGGAAGGAGCGTGACCGGTGAGCCGCATACCTTTCGTCTCGCTCGTCACTCTTGCACTCTGTCTCTGCACCGGCCTCGCCAATGCTGATGAGCCCGCCGTCGAGGCGCTGACCCGGGTTGTGAACGGCCGCACGTTCGATCAGTTCGTGCAGAAGGCGCTGGTAGACTACGCGGTGCCCGGCGCGGTCATCGCCGTCGCGAAATCCGATGGCCCTGTCTTCGTCAGGGGCTACGGTGTGCGTGAAGTCGGGAAAACGGCGCTGGTTGACACACAGACGCGATTTCAGATCGCGTCGGTGAGCAAGTTCATCGCCGCGACGGCCGTGGGAACGCTGGTCGACCGCGGGATCGTCGCCTGGGACAGGCCCATCGCCACGTTCGCTCCGCAGCTTGAACTCGCTGTGCCCTACGCCACCCAGAACGCGACATTGCGGGATTTCTTTGCTCACCGCACCGGCCTGCCCGCCTACACGGGTGACCTCCTCACAGAGTTCGAGCTTGAGCCTGCCGAACTGGTTCGCCGCGCCCGGTTCCTGCCATTCGACCACAGTTTCCGCGAGCGGTGGGCCTACTCCAACTACGGCGTCTTCCTCGGTCAGCAGGCTGCCGCGCAGACTGCGGGCCTGACTGCACCGCAGCTCCTTGCGCATACCGTCCTAGAGCCGCTCGGGATGAAGCGCAGCGGACCGGTGCAGGCCACACTCTTCGAGGACGAGAACCGCGCGGCCGCACACGATCTCGACGGAAGCGTGATGGCTTACGAGAACGTCGATGCTTTCAGCGGCGCCGGGGCCGTCGTCTCCACGGGTGCCGACATCGCGCGCTGGATGAGCATGCTGTTAGCGGGCGGCGTTTTCGAGGGGCGCCAGATGCTGACCGACGCAACACTTGGTGCGATCGTCGCCGCCAGCATGGTCGAGGGACCGAGCGGGCCGCTGCACGATCCGAACGCTGCGGCGGGGCTCGGTTGCGACAGCTACCACTTTCTGAACCGGCGGGTCGTCGAGAAGAACGGTGCCCTCAACGGCGTCCGCACCATCGTCTCACTCATCCCCGAGTTGAAAGTCGGCATCGCGATCTTCGCCAACAAGCAGCTCACGGTGTTCCCCGAGGCTGTGCGCGCGGAGTTCCTGGAGCGGGAAATCGGCGCATCGGGGCGGGATCTCCAGGCTGAGATCCGGTCGGAACAGGCCTCCTGGACGAACTTGGTCGCGATCCCGAAGCCGCCTGCCGACGCCTTGCCGATGGCACACCCGTTGGACGCCTACGCAGGCGTCTACCAGGGCGCGCTCTACGGGCAACTCCGTATCGCGACGAGGAGCGATGGGCTCGTCGTCACCATTGGAGGGCGCCCGGCCAAGCTAACCCTGTGGTCGGGCGACGCCTTTCTTCTCACCTTCCCGAACCCGGACGTGGCGCCGGGCCTTCTCACCTTCCGCTTCCAGAATGGGGCCGCGACCTCGGCGCGTATCGACGGTAGTCGCGTAGCCGGAACCATGAGCGTCAATTACGGCTCCTTCACACGGGTGCCGTGAGCCGCAGTCAGCGTGCGCCCGCGCGCGGCAGGCTTCGGGCCAGCGTGGCGCCGATGAGTGCCGCGGCCGCCACGAGGGTCATCACGCCCGAGAAGCCTGCGAGCGGGTAGAGGATCGCCCCGCTTGTGACGCCGAAACTACCTCCGAGGAATGTGCAGGCGTTGATCAAGCCCGAGCTCTGGCCCGCAGCTTCGGGCGGCAGTGCCGAAAGAGCAAGGCGCGGGGCGGTAGCATAGGGCACGGCAAGGCCGGCTCCGAACAGGAACAGGCCGGCGCAGAGTGTCTCCTCGGAGCGGTGATGCGCTGCAGCGGCGATCACCGCGCAGGCGACGGCTACGACGATGAGGGCGCTTCCGAGTGCGCTGGCCGGACCTAGCCGACGGACCACTCGCGGCGCGAGCCGGGACGAAGCAAACAAACCCACGCTCAGCGGCAGGAGCATCAACCCTGCGCCGATAGGACTCAACTGAAGCCCTGTGGTGCCTTGAGCATCGACGTTGAAGTAGAGGAGCGTTGACAGGATGCAGAACATGGTCACCGCTCCGATCGCAGCCGCCCGCAGGAAGAGCGGGGATCGCCGGACCTGGGCGAGGTCCACAAACGGATCGGCGGAACGTCGCTCGACGCGCACGAACAGGATGGATGCCGCTGCTGCGGCGGCGAAAGGCAGGGCAACGTGGATCGGCGCCTGCGCAACCCGCGCCAGGCCGTTGAGCGTAAGGATGACCGACACCATCAGAACGGCAAGAAGAAGGAACCCCCCGGCATCAATCTGTGACGGCCGTCTCGACGCAGGCGTCTCTTCTCCTGTTCGAGCAGTCAGAAGCAGGATCGCCGCAGCGATCAAGGCGACGGCGGTGCACCCGAACACGCTCCGCCACCCGATCGCGTGCGTGAGCGCGCCGCCGACGAGTGGCCCGAGGCTGAACCCGAGCATCAGCGCCCCCGCCCAGGCGCTCAAGGCAGTAGCGCGCCGCGAGAGGTCAGCCGCCTGTCCGATGCACGAGAGTGTCGCGGGCACAGCGAGGGCTGCCCCCAGCCCTTGAACCGCGCGCCCAGCCAGGAGCAGCCCAGGACCCGTTGCTGCAGCGATCGCGGCCGAGGCGACGCCGAAAAGGAGCAGACCTACCAAGGCGACGCGCTGTGCCCCCATCCAGTCCGAAGCCTTGCCGCCCAGGATGATGCAGGCAGCAGACATGAGCAAATAGCTATTCACCGCCCAGGTCATCTCCTCGGGACCGAGAGCGAGATCCGCACGCATGGTCGGCAACGCAGCCATGATCGCGGTGCCATTAACACCGACTGCGAGCATGCCGAGGCAACAGGCCAATCGGATGCGGGCGTCCCGGGCGTCGGCGGCCGCGCTCACTTCAATACTCCAAGATTTGACTGTCGATGACCCATCCCTTCTGCCAGAGCACCGTCCGGACATGAACTATGGGCTGCGAGGCGAGTTCGGTGCAGATCATTCCAGAGCTATCTTGAGTGTTGCGGCCGATGTCGCGATGCTCATTGCTCCGACGTCCGAGTGCACGCCGGTGGGGCGTCCGGCACCCTGCGCGCGCCCACGCTCTCAGCTGGAGCTGCTTGGATCCTCGCCCAGTGAGATCGTTCGCTCAACGACATGCTTGAGAGGTGCATTCTCGGCTGTGAGGGTCATGCGAAGCGTTAGGGTGTTGCCCTGCGCGAGGCCGTCGCGAGCGACACGCTCAATCTCGCGCTGGGAGGTGACCCCGACCTCCTTCAGGAATTTGCGCAATTCAATGTTGAAGCGGTCCTCGTCCATGGCTTTTCCTCCACGCGTGGTGTGATCACTCGTCAACTCATGGGGCCAGCGGTTAGCGGCGAGACTGATCTACAAGGCTTACGCATCGTTGCTCCGCCCTCGTGCTTGCGTGTGGATGGAGACCATTTCCAGCACTGCTCCATCAAGTCAAAGCGTCTGTTCTCTACGCGGCAGGAAATGGCTGCTGGTTGCGAAAGCTCGGTGCTGCGCTGGTTCGGCATTTTGGTCTCACCTCCACTCTCTACTCTTCGAGAGGCCCGTCCGCGAAACTTGCAGCGACACAGATCAAGAGATGAAGCCTGAGGGCTCCAGGCTTCATTGTTCAGGAGATGCGGCTAATTGAGCGCGACGGGATCAACCTCGTTCAGGAAGGCTCCGACCTCGCGGAAGAACTGCATGCGGTTCTTCTCCATCATCACTGTATGTGTGCCCTCGCCGACCTCGACGAAGCGCTTGTAGGGCGTCGCGGTTAGCTTCGTGAAATATTCCTGAGCCTGATAGCTCGGGAGGTCTGCGTCCCATTCCGCGTGGATGACAAGGGTCGGGACGCGGATGAGGCCAGGATCGTAGAGCGGCTTGCCAGCCTGCCAGTATTCCTGGGAATCCGCGATGATGCCGTTCGGTGCCCGGAGCACGGGCGGGCTCTGCGCGGCGCCGACCGGGTCAGTCGCCCAGGTCGCGTCCGCCCATTGCTCGAACCAACCTGCTGGGATCAGGTCGGCCTTCTTGTCCTCTGGCACTCCCTTGAGCCAGCGGTCCTTCGCGCTGTCTCGCGAAACGCTGCGATATGCGCCGAGCGGACCGGAATTACCGAGGTTCGGTGGTGCCTTGGCAAGCCATTGCGGCGCGTAGAGCACCAGACGGTTCACCTTGTCGTTGTTCTGGCTCGTGAAGAGCCCCATAGTCGAAGTGCCCCACGACCAGCCCATCAGATTGATCTTGTCCACACTGCGCCGCTTCAGGATGGCGTCGACCGCGCTACCGACGGCACTTGCCGCGTCGGGGGTGCGCATGAAGGGCTTGTTGTCCTGGGCGGGCGCGCTCATCTGCGCTGGCCGGTCAGAGAAGCCGTAGCCAGGCAGGTCGACGAGGTAGACGTCGTAGCCCTGGGCCGCCAGATAATCCATCATCGAGAGCCCGTTGAGCGGCAGATCGAATGACGTCGAGGCGGGGTAGGTCGCTCCGTGAACGTAGAGTAGGATCTTCTCGGCTGGAAATGCGCTCATGCCCGCCGGACGCTTGTTTCGAACGTAGAGCGTGATGCCGGGATCCTGCGTTGGAACGCGGAAGCTCTCGGCCTCGATAGGCTGGCGCTCTCTGGGCCTGGACGCGGCGGGCTCGACTGCACGGGCGGTCCCAAGCGACAGGTTCGGCAGGGTAGTGGCGGCCGTGACGGCCGCGAGGCTGAGCAGGATGTGGCGCTTCGTCGATGTTCTCTGCATCGTCGTCTCCCGACCACCGGCACGGCGGACGAGAATTTGAAGCATCGGATTCCCTGCGCAGCAAGGCGTTGCACGTTAGGGTTAGGCCCAAACCCATCACACTGCCGACCGGTCGTAAGATCTGAACCGTCGCCAGAGCGGACGACTCCTAGGAACCGTTGATGGGCTCAAACCTCGCCTTCGCCGTTCGGTGCGAACCGCCTAGCTGTCGAAAACATCGAATGTCTCGATGATGGTAGACTCTTGTCGGAGGTAAAATGGGTCTTTGCACAAGCGCAATCGTTGCTTGGAGACCGCGCTTTTGTTGCGGTGGCGTTTTGAAAAATGAGGTTGGCCTTGGGGGTCACTGGTCTGTTGAGGCGGGCTTTGGACCCTGTGCCCTTGGAACGCCTGCGGCTGTTCTGGAGAGCACAGAAGTGGTCCGAGCCTGGGTCACGGGACGTTTCCGCGGAGAGCAGAGTTGCTTGAGCTTCGTCAGCGTGTCCTGGCCGACGCAGCCTATACCCTGCACGATAGACACCTGAGCTAACCAGCCTTCGCACGATCGCGCGGACTGCGCCCAGTCCCGGCGGCCGATATATGATCCCGAGAGCCTTCGCGCATCGCCTCCGGCCTCACAGAAACTGATGCATTGTCTTGGACGGCGCGGGGATGCTCGACGGGCGGGAAGATGCGCTCTAAGCCGCAAGCCACGCCGTACAGCACCGGATCAGAAGTTGGCCCGTCGATGGGGGGACAATCGCTGACTTCTCGCATCGCACTCTCGTTTTACAATCGGCACCCTCGCCAAACGCCGCCAGTTGCCTGGCAGCAAGCGATTGCTCTTAATCCTTGTTAATTATGCGAGATGAAAATTGTTTCAGATGCCGTGTTGTCATTTTTGTTGACCAGGCAACCATCCGTCTCTCCCACATGAGCGCGCCGCAGCTTCAGGATCTTGGTGCCGCCGCTTGCGATGGAGATGGGGCGGTGGCTAGGCAGCCATCATTCGCTTGGAGTTCGCTGCCACATGCTCGCTGTAGCGGTTGACCAGCGTCTCACAGGAGCCACCCGTCATCAGCGTGCGACGGCCCCTCAGTCGCCAGAAAGCCTGCACTCGCCCCGAGACCTTGGCGATCTGTACAAGGACCGAGAACCGTCACCTGCCGAACAGTTGACATATGAACCACCTGCAATCATGTGTGCGCCCTTCATGTAGACCGGAGACAAACGTGCAGGACGAGGGTGGAATTTTTCGTAGCGATCTAGTGGAGATGACGGCCGAGATCGTTTCAGCTTACATTGCGCGCAATCACGTTGCCGTCAGCGACATGCCTGCACTCATCGTCAGCGTTCATTCTACGCTTAATAGCCTCACCAGCGGTGCCGCCGTTTCCGCTGTAGCAGAGGAGGTCGAGAAGCCGACGCCGGCTCAGGTCCGCAAGTCGATCACGCCGGACGCGCTGATCTCGTTCATCGACGGCAAGCCCTACAAGACGCTCAAGCGCCATCTCTCGACCCACGGGCT
>NZ_SMNT01000146.1 GCF_004348265.1 Methylobacterium segetis | reverse complement strand
CGCCGCCCGAGCCGACACGGAAATCGTAGCCTTCGGGCAGGCGGGCGATGAAATCGTGGGCCGCCGCGGCCCGGGCGGCCGCCTCGATCTCGGCCCGGCTCGCCCCCGCGCGGCCGAAGCCGATATTGGCCGCCACCGTGTCGTCGAACAGCACCACCTCCTGCGACACCACCGCGATCGCCTCGCGCAGGGACGCGAGGGTGACGGCGCGCACGTCCTGCCCGTCGATCGTCACGCGCCCGCCCGTCGCGTCGTAGAGGCGGGGCACGAGGTTGAGGAGCGAGGACTTGCCCGAGCCGGAGCGCCCGACGAGCGCCGTGGTGCGGCCGGCCGGCACGACGAGGTCGATCCCCTCGAGCGCGGGCATGTCGTCCCGGTAGCGGAAGCGCAGGCCCTCGAAGCGGATCTCGCCCGGCCCCGCCGCCAGCGGCTTCGCGCCCGGCGCCTCGCGGATGCGGGGCGCCTCGTCCATCAGGTCGAAGTAGCGGTGCAGGGCGCCGGCGGCCTCCTGCAGGATCGCGTTGAGGGTGCCGAGCGCCCGGGCCGGCTGCGCGGCGAGGAGGAGGGCGGCCGTGAAGCCCGTGAAGTCGCCGACCGTGCGCTCCCCCGACATCACCCGCTGCCCGACGAGCATCAGCACCGCCGCCACGGCGACGCCGCCGCCGACCTCGAGGAGCGGGTCGAGCCGGCCGCGGGCGTTGGCGGCCTTCATCTTGAGGCGGCGCACCGTCTCGAGCGCCTCCGCGGCACGGCCCTTCAGGTAGCCTTCGAGGGCGTAGGTCTTGGCGATGCGGGCGCCGGCGAGGCTCTCGCTGATCAGGTTCGCGGTCGCGCCCATCTGCTCCTGCGTCGTCGTCGAGACGCGCCGGAGCTTCCGGCCGATCCGGCCGATCGGCCCGGCCACGAAGGGCACCGTCACCGCCGCGACGAGGGTGAGGACCGGGTCCATCCAGATCAGGGCCGCGACGAGGCCGATCAGCATGGCGACGTCCCGCAGGAGCACGGTCGAGATGCGGGTCAGCGCCTCCTTGATGTAGGCGAAATCGGTGGTGAAGCGCTGCGTGAAGGCGGCCGGGCTCTCGCGGGCGAGCTGGGCGAGGTCGGCCTCGATCAGGTGGCCGTAGAGGGCGGCCTGCATGTCGGCCTCGACGCGGGTGACGACCCGGTTCGTCAGGACCGTCTGGCCGAACAGGGCGAAGCCCCGCACCGAGGTCACCGCGATGACGATGAGCGGCCCGTAGGCGAGCGCCCCGACATCCTTGCGGTCGAAGGCGTCGAAGGCGCTCTTGATCAGAACCGGGTAGAGCCCCGTCGCGGCCCCGACGAGGACGATCATCACCAGCACCCCCGCGAGCGTCGCCCGGTGCGGCGCGAGCCACTCGTGCCAGACCCGCCAGATCAGCGGGAGCGTGTCGGTGTTCAAGCGGGGGCGGCGCGCCATTCTGTCTTCCTGGCGCCGCGGGGACCTTCGGCGCCCGGCGGCGGCTTGCGCGGTGTTTGCCGCCGCCGCCGCCGCGGATCAAGCGCGGCCTCGCCCCCTTGTCGGGCCCGGAGGGCGATCAGCGCTCCTCGCCGGGCCCGTGCCGGTGCCGGTGCCAGCCGCCGCGGCCCTCGCCCCGCATCGGGCGGGCGAGCACGAGGGCGCGCCGCTTCTGGTCCCCGTCGAGGGTGGCGTAGAGGGGCGCCGAGGCGTCGGCGAGCTTGCGCAGGGCCTCGCCGCGGGCGGTCGCGGCATCCGCCATGGCGCGGATCGCGGCGGGCGCGTCGTCGACCATGCGGCCCCGCTCGGCCCGGGCCGCGCGCTGCTCGCGCCGCAGGCGCCCGAGGTCGCGGATCGCCGCCTCGACCGGCGGCCAGAGCGCCTCCTGCTCGGGCCTGAGGCGCAGGCCGGCGCGCAGGGCCGCGAGGCGGGCATCGGCGAAGGCTTCGCGGTCCTCCGGCGAGAAGGCGTTCCACCGGCCCGCGGGGGCGCGGGAGAAGGGATCGTCCTTCGCGACGGCACCGCCGACGACGCCGAGGCCGACGAGAATCAAACCGACGGTCACGAACCTGCGCATGGCACTCTCCTTCGGGGTCTCCTCACGGGGACCTCATCGCGGGGGCCTCCTCGCACGGCCGGGGCGCCCGGCACGGCGATGGCGACGGGCCCGAGAATAGCCAAGGTCGAATGGCCGCGCCCTGTCGCGCGCATGAAAGCTTCGTCATGTTCGGCCTCTCGTCCCGAACCGGACGCTTGGCAATGTAACACTATTACACTATGTCCGCTGCGACCGGACGGGGAGCGGGGCGATGGGGGCTTGGAAGGCGCGGATGTTCGGAGCGGGGCTCGCCCTCGCCCTGGCCGGGCTGATTCCGGGGGGAGGGGCCGAGGCGGCCGAGCGCCTGCGCGCGGTGGCGACCTTCTCGATCCTGGGCGATCTCCTGCGGCAGGTGGGCGGCGAGCGCGTCGAGGTGGCGACCCTGGTCGGGCCGGATGCGGACGCGCACGGCTACAGCCCGGCGCCGGGCGACGGCCGGATTCTCGCCCGCGCCGACATCGTCGTCGTCAACGGGCTCGGCTTCGAGGGCTGGCTCGACCGGCTGATCCGCGCCTCGGGCGCCAAGGCCCCGGTGATCGTGGCCGCCCGCGGCGTGACGACCATCGCCGCCCGCCACGACCACGCGGGCGAGCACGATCACGCGGATGGGGGCGGGACGGGGCAAGGCGGCGGGACGGGAGAAGGGGCCGATCCCCATGCCTGGCAGAGCATCGCCAACGCCAAGGTCTACGTCGCCAACCTCCGCGACGGGCTCGCGAAGGCCGACCCGGCCCATGCGGAGGATTACGCGCGCAACGCCGCCGCCTACCTCGCCCAGCTCGACGCCCTCGACGGCGAGGTGCGCGCCGCGATCGCCGCGATCCCGCCCGAGCACCGCCGGGTGATCACGACCCACGACGCCTTCGGCTATTTCGGCGCGGCCTACGGCCTGCGCTTCATCGCGCCGCAGGGCGTCGCCAACGACAGCGAGGCGAGCCCGCGCAGCGTGGCGCGGATCATCCGCCAGATCCGCCAGGAGCAGGTGCCGGCCGTGTTCCTGGAGACGATCGCCGACCCGCGCCTGATGGAGCAGATCGCCCGCGAGAGCGGCGCGAAGATCGGCGGCCGGATCTACTCGGACGCCCTCTCGGGCCCTGCCGGCCCGGCCCCGACCTATCTCGACATGATGCGCAGCAACCTGCGCGAGTTCAGCGCGGCGCTGGCCCGAAGCTGAGCGGGCCACCTCTCCCGTCCGGGAGGCCCGAGTCGGCGTCAGCCGACCGGGTGAGGGGGGCGCGTTGTCCGGCGAGGCCGCACCCCTCACCCCAACCCTCTCCCGAACGGGAGAGGGGGTCCTCGCGTCAGCCCTGCCCGTCCTGCGCGCGGGGGCCGCTCCCCCTATCCGCCCGTCATCGGCGGGAAGAAGGCGACCTCGGACGCGCCCGCGATCGGCGCGTCGGGCTTGGCGTGGACCCGGTCGATCGCCGCGCGGACCACGCCCGCATTCTCGAAGGCGTAGGCGTATTCCTCGCCGCGGCCGATGAGCCAGCCGACGAGGTCCGAGACGGTCGCGACGCCCGGCGGCAGCTCGACGCTCTCCTCGGCCTTGCCGACGCGCTCGCGCACCCAGGCGAAATAGACGAGCTTCACCACATTCCCTCCGGCCTCAGCGCGGATCGTCGATCACGTGCTTGATCCCGGCCCTCATGTAGTCCCAGCCGGTCCAGATGGTGAGGGCCGCCGCGACCCAGAGCAGCACGATGCCGATCCGGATCGTGCCCGGCAGCAGCGTCTCGCCGGCGGGGCCGGCCACGAGGAAGCCGATCGCGACGAGCTGCACCGTCGTCTTCCACTTGGCGATGCGGCTCACCGGCACGCTCACCTTCAGCTCGGCGAGGTACTCGCGAAGCCCCGAGACGAGCACCTCGCGGCACAGGATCACGATGGCCGCCCACAGGCTCCAGCCCGCGACCGTGTGGTCGGCCGCCAGCATCAGGAGGCAGGCGGCGACGAGGAGCTTGTCGGCGATCGGGTCGAGCATGCGCCCGAGCGCCGAGCTCTGCGCGTAGGTGCGGGCGACGTAGCCGTCGAGATAGTCGGTGATGCCGGCGAGCACGAACACGGCGAAGGCCGCGAAGCGGGCGCCGATCTCGTCCGGCCAGAAGAGCAGGCCGACCACGACGGGCACGGCGGCGAGGCGGCCGTAGGTGAGGCAGTTCGCGAGCGTCCAAGCCTGCGACCGACGTCGGGGGAGGACGGCGTTCATCGGCGCGGTGAAATCACGGGGCGGTGAAGGCGTCAACCGCCCTGTCCCGTCCCCGATCTCGCGGCCCGCGGGCTCAGGCGCCGGCATGGAAGAAATCGTAGACGGCCCGCGCCGTGGCGGCGTTGACGCCGGGCGCCTTGGCGAGGTCCTCGAGCGCGGCGCGCTGGATGGCCTTGACGGTCCCGAAATGGTGGAGGAGGGCGCGCTTGCGGGTCGGCCCGATCCCGGCGATCTCGTCGAGGGGGTTCCGGACCATCTCGCGCTTGCGCTTGGCCCGGTGGGTGCCGATCGCGAAGCGGTGGGCCTCGTCGCGCAGGCGCTGCACGAAGTAGAGGGTCGGGTCGCGCGGGGGCAGCTTGAAGGGCGGGCGCCCCGGCACGAAGAAGGTCTCGCGGCCCGCGTCGCGGTCGCGCCCCTTGGCGATGCCGACGAGGGGCACGCCGGCGACCCCGACCTCCTCCAGCGCGGCCCGCGCGGCGTCGAGCTGGCCCTTGCCGCCGTCGATGAGTACGAGGTCCGGCCAGGCCGGGAAGGCGTCGGATTCCGCCTGCGGCTCGGGCACGGGCTCGGGCGCGCCGCCCTCCAGGGCCGCGAGCGCCGCCTCGTTCGCGGTTCGGGGCGCCTCCTTGACGAGGCGCTTGAAGCGGCGCTGCAGCACCTCCCGCATCATCCCGTAATCGTCGCCCGGCGTCAGTTCCTCCGACTTGATGTTGAAGGTGCGGTAATGCGGCTTCATGAAGCCCGTCGGCCCGGCCACGATCATGCCGCCGACCGCGTTCGTGCCCATGATGTGCGAGTTGTCGTAGACCTCGATGCGGCGCGGCGCCCGCTCCAGGCCGAAGGCCTGGCCGAGCGCCGCGAGCAGCTTGCCCTGCGAGGCGGTGTCGGCGAGGCGCCGGGCCAGGGCCTCCTTGGCGTTGCGGCGGGCGTAGTCGACGAGGTTCTTGCGCTCGCCCCGCTGGGGCAGGTGGATCTCGACCCGGTGCTCGGTGCGGCTCGACAGGGCGGCGGCGACGAGCTCCGCATCCTCGATGGCGTGGCTCGTCAGCACGATCCGCGGGGCCGGCTTGTCGTCGTAGAACTGGCTCATGAAGGAGCCCAGCACCTCCTCCGGCGTCATGGTGCGGTCGGCCTTCGGGAAGTAGGCCCGGTTGCCCCAGTTCTGGAAGTTGCGGAAGAAGAACACCTCGATGCAGAACTGGCCGGCCTGCTCGTCGAGGGCGAAGACGTCGGCCTCCTCGACCCCTTGCGTGTTCACCCCTTGCGCCCCCTGGATCGCCGAGAGGGCTGCGATGCGGTCGCGGAAGCGGGCGGCGCGCTCGAATTCGAGCGCCTCGGAGGCCGCCTCCATCTCGGTCCGCATCCGATCCTTCACGGCGTTCGACTTGCCGGCGAGGAACGCGTTCGCCGCGTCGGCGAGCCCCCGGTACTCGTCGAGCGGGATCTCGCCGGTGCAGGGGCCGGAGCAGCGCTTGATCTGGAAGAGCAGGCAGGGCCGGGTGCGGTTCTCGTAGTAGCTGTCCGTGCAGGTGCGCAGCAGGAAGGCGCGCTGGAGCGCGTTCACCGTGCGGTTCACCGCCCAGACGCTGGCGAAGGGGCCGTAATACTGCCCCTTGCGCCGGCGCGCGCCCCGGTGCTTGACGATCTGCGGGGCTTCCGAATCCCCGGTGACGAGGATGTAGGGGAAGGACTTGTCGTCCCGCATCAGCACGTTGAAGCGGGGCTTGAGCTGCTTGATGAGGTTGGCCTCGAGGAGCAGCGCCTCGGTCTCGGTGGCGGTGGTGACGAACTCCATCGCCGCCGTCTGCGAGATCATCCGGCTGATGCGGTTCGAGTGCGCCTGGCCCCGCGCGTAGGAGCCGACCCGCGCCTTCAGGTTCTTGGCCTTGCCGACGTAGAGGACGTCGCCCTTGTGGTCGAACATCCGGTAGACGCCGGGCGAGGTCGGCAGCGTCGTCCAGAACCGGCGGATCACCTCGGTGCCGGCCGTGACCGCGCCGGGCTCGAAGTCGAAGTCGATCTCGGGGGATTCGTCGAGGGGGGCGTCGGAGACGTCCTCCGGCCCCTCGCCGTCGTCGAACGTGTCGGGAGGAACGTCTGTCCGGGCGCTGCGGCTCATGCCGCAGATGTAGGCCCGGCCGATTCGCGAGGGAAGGGGCGGGCGCTCAGTCGAACAGGGCGTCGATGTCGGTCTGGTCGACGTGGCCGATATCGTCCTCGAGCTTCGGCCCGTTGAGGAGCGAGGATTCGTCGTCGATGCTGGGGCCGGTCTCCTGCAGGCTCGCGAAGTCGCGGAAGCTGTCGAGGCCGCTCCAGGCCTCGATGACCCGGTCGAGATGGTCCTCGACGAATTTCAGCACGCCGACGATCTTGCTGATGCGCTGGCCGGTCAGGTCCTGGAAGTTGCAGGCCTCGTAGGCGACGATGACCTTCTCCAAGATGACGTCGACATGGTCCTGCCCGGCCTTGCCGAGGGAGGCCCGCAGCATGTTGGCGTTGGTCTCGATCTCCTCGATGGCGCCGAGGAGCGAGGTGGTGGCGCGCTCGGTCGACTCGACCACGGCGTCGAGCTCGTCGGCGGCGCGGCGCATGCCCTTGCCGGTATGCTCGGATCGGTGGAGCGCCGCGATCTCCTGCTTGGTGCGGGTGATCGCGTCCTTCATCAGGTCGAGCTCGCCCCGCATGGAGAAGGCTTCGGAGAGCTCCCGCCGGCAGGCGTCGATGGTCTCGCTGGTGCTCGCCTGCGTGACCCGGCGCAGGTCCTGGATCGCGGACAGGATCTCCTCGAGGCGGGCGCCCTGGGCGGCGGACATCTCCGAGGCGGGCGCCGCGGCGGCGGGCATCTGAGGGCTCAATCCGAGGACGTCTTCGATGCGGTATCGCTTGGTAGTCATCGTCTCGGATCAGCCGGCATGAGGGACGATGCCGAATTTGGCGGAAACTGGTTGCCAGTTGCTGAATGGTCAGGCCCGCATCGACGCTTTTACGCGGCGTTGAGGATGCGGACAGTCCAGCGCCGGACAAGTGCGTCGGCGTGAACGATTCACCACGTTCCTTCACCGGTTTCACGGGCCCGCCCGCAAACCTGTCCCGTGCCCGGCGGCAGGCCCGGGCGTCGCGCCACGGGGCGCCGGACGGCAAGGGGGCGAGGATGCGTGAAGCGTGGTGCGTGGCGGTGGCGCTCGCCGCCCTGGGATCCGGGGGCGCCGCGCAGGCGCAGAGCCGCGGCTACCAGCAGCAGGCGGCGGCCGGCGCCTATGGCGGCGGCTTCATCGAGTTCCTGGTGACGGGCGAGGCGCAGCGCCCGCAGGCCCTGCGGCCGAACCCGGCCGGCCCCGCCCCTTCGACGCTGCCCGCCCACGCGGCCGCCTACGGCTATGGCGGGCCGGGAAGCCCGCGGCTGCAATCAGGCGATCCGGTGCCCGCCGGCTACGGCGAGCCCGTCCGCCTCGCCGCCCTCCCCGCAGGGCCCGACGAGACCCGCATCGCCCGCGCCATCGACCCGCAATTCGCCCGCCAGGTCGTGCCCTATGCGGGGCCGCAGCGGCCGGGCACCATCGTGGTCGATACGCCCGCGCGCTTCCTCTACCTCGTGCAGCCGGGCGGCCAGGCGATCCGCTACGGGATCGGCGTCGGGCGGCCGGGCTTCACCTGGGCGGGCCTCAAGACGATCACCCAGAAGCGGGAATGGCCCGACTGGACGCCTCCGCCCGAGATGATCCGGCGCCGGCCCGACCTGCCGCGCCACATGGAGGGCGGCCCCGAGAACCCGCTCGGCGCGCGCGCCCTCTATCTCGGCTCCTCGCTCTACCGGATCCACGGGACCAACGAGCCGCACACGATCGGCCAGTCGGTCTCCTCGGGTTGCATCCGCATGATGAACGAGGACGTCATCGACCTCTACGAGCGCGCCGGCGTCGGCACCCGCGTCGAGGTGCTGTAGATCGAAACGAGAAGGCCCGGCCCCGCGCATCCGCGGGGCCGGGCCTCACTCTGTCCGGAGAGGCGGGCGATCAGACCCAGTCACTGTCGTCGCCGCCGCCGAGATCCCCGTCGAAATCGCCGCCGGGATCATTGTCGAAGGACGCGTCCTGGAAGTCGCCCCCGCCGCTGCCGCCGCCGAGCGCCGCACCGAAATCCTCGGTGCCGCCCGCGGCCGGCGCGCCGAGCCCCGCCGCCGCCGCGCTGCCGAGCTGCGAGTGGCCGCCCGCGAAGGCGTTCGAGAGCGCGCTGCCGAGCAGCATGCCGCCCGCCGCGCCCGCCGCCATCGGCAGCGCCGTGGCGAGGAAGCCTCCGCCGCCGCGCGCGGGTGCCTGAGGCTGGCCGGCCCACGGGCCGCCCTGCTGATTGCCGTAGCCCTGCTGCGGGTAGCCCTGCTGAGGGCCGCCATAGCCGCCCCCGCCCTGGTTCCCCCAGGGCTGGCCGGCCGGGCGCTGCTGGTATTGCGGCGGATATGGCTGCGGCTCCGGCTGGCGCTGGCCGCCGCCGAAGATGCTCGAGAGGAAGCCACCCGCGCCGCCCTGCTGCGGCTGCGCCTGCTGCTGGCGGCGCGCCTCCTCGAGCTGCTCGTTCAGGCTCTTGATCGCCTCTTCCTGCACGTAGATGAGCTGCGCCATGGCGTAGGGCGCGTAGGGCTGAGCCCGGATCTTGTCGGCGATGAAGCGCTCGGCGTCGGCGTCCCGGGGCTGGCTGGCAGCCTGCTCCAGGCGCTGGAAGATGCCGTTGATGACGTCGCGTTCTTCGCTGTTCATGGAGTCGTCCTCCTACAGGCAAGCGGGAGGCTGTCTGCACTCCGCGCGGGCAGGGACGACATGGGGTGGGTGCGGCGCTTTTGTCAGGGGGCGGCGCGTGAACTTCGCCGTGATGTTCGGCCGCGGCACGATTCCGGCCGGAGGCGGGATGAAAATCGCGCGGCCCGCCCGAGCAGCCGCGCGGTGCCCGAAACGCGAAGAGCCCGGCCTCTCGGCCGGGCTCTCGCGTGCTGGCGGCGGTCCCGAGGGACCGCCTGATCGGGCCAGCCGGGTCTTAGTAGGAACCGAACTTGTAGTTGAGGCCGGCGCGGACGACGGCGAACTCGTCGTTGCGGCGGGAGACGAAGTTCGGGACGGCGTAGACGACGCCGCCGGTCTGGTTGTTGACGACCAGGGCGCCCGCGGTGCGGTTGCCGCGGTCGAGGTTCACGTACAGGCCTTCCACCTTCAGCGTCACGGCCGAGGAGCGGAAGAAGTTCAGGAAGGAGTCGGTCGGCAGCGCGTACTCGATGCCGCCGCCCGCCGCCCAGCCGGTGCGGAAGTCGTCGTTGCCGCGGAAGCCGCCGAAGCGCTGCTCGTTGCTGCCGGCGCCGTAGGCGAAGCCGCCGGTGCCGTAGAGCAGGGTGCGGTCGAAGGCGTAGCCGAGGCGGCCGCGCA
>NZ_SMNT01000145.1 GCF_004348265.1 Methylobacterium segetis | reverse complement strand
GACGGAGGTGCGGCTCTCGAACGGCGGATGGGCGGTGGGCGGGCGCTACAGCGTGGTCGATCCCTACCTCCTGCTGTTCTGGACCTGGGGCCGCGGGCCGGCTCTCGGCTTCGACATGGCCGAGCGCTTCCCGGCCTGGACGGCGCATGCCCGCGCCATGGCCGGGCGCCCGGCCGTGCAGCGGGCCTTCGCGCGGGAGGGGCTTCCGCTGCCGGCCTGACGGCGGGGCGGGACTGTCGGCCCGCGAGGGCTGCCATGCGGCGATTTCCCCTTTCGTCAAGGGGATCGCCTCGCTAAAAGCGCCGCCATCGCACGGCCGCGCGAACGAGGGCGCCGGAGCGCACTCATCGACACCTCACGAAAAGGACAAGCCGCCATGCGGGTCTATTACGATCGCGACGCAGACCTGAACCTGATCAAGGGCAAGAAGGTCGTCATCGTCGGTTACGGCAGCCAGGGCCACGCCCACGCGCTGAACCTGCGCGATTCCGGCGTGAAGGAGATCGTGATCGCGCTCCGCGAGGGCTCGGCCACCGCCAAGAAGGCGGAAGGCGAGGGCTTCAAGGTGATGTCGGTCGCCGACGCCGCCAAGTGGGGCGATGTGGTGATGATGCTCACCCCCGACGAGCTGCAGGGCGACATCTACAAGGAATCCCTGGAGAAGAACCTCAAGGAGGGCGCCGCGCTCCTCTTCGCCCACGGCCTCAACGTCCACTTCAACCTGATCGAGCCCCGCAAGGACCTCGACGTGCTGATGGTCGCCCCGAAGGGCCCCGGCCACACGGTGCGGGGCGAGTACCTGAAGGGCGGCGGCGTGCCGACGCTCATCGCGATCGCGCAGGACGCGTCCGGCAACGCGCACGATCTCGGCCTGTCCTACGCCTCGGCCAATGGCGGCGGCCGCGCCGGCATCATCGAGACGACCTTCAAGGAGGAGTGCGAGACCGATCTCTTCGGCGAGCAGGCCGTGCTCTGCGGCGGCCTCGTCGAGCTGATCAAGGCCGGCTTCGAGACCCTGGTCGAGGCGGGCTACGCCCCCGAGATGGCTTATTTCGAGTGCCTGCACGAGGTGAAGCTCATCGTCGACCTCATCTACGAGGGCGGCATCGCCAACATGAACTACTCGATCTCGAACACCGCCGAGTACGGCGAGTACGTCACCGGCCCGCGCATCGTGACGCCGGAGACGAAGGCCGAGATGAAGCGCGTCCTCAACGACATCCAGTCGGGCATCTTCACCCGCAACTGGATGCTGGAGAACAAGGTCGGCCAGACCTCGTTCAAGGCGACGCGCGCCAAGCTCGCCGCCCACCCGATCGAGGAGGTCGGCGCGCGCCTGCGCGGCATGATGCCGTGGATCTCCGAGAAGGCGCTGGTCGACAAGTCCCGCAACTGATCGTTTGGGAGTGCGGGCCGGGCGGCACCTGATCCAACCCGGCCCGCGCGATGGCGCTTTCAAAGCTCGGCATGCATTCCGATGATAGGAATATGGCCTTGATATATGGATCTTAGGGAGTTATAGCGATTTTTCGCTATAACTCCCTAAGATCGCTCAATATGGATCCTGTCAGAAACCCCTACGCACCTGGGGCAGGAACACCTCCGCCGGAGCTCGCCGGCCGCTCCGACGTGCTGGCTGCCGGGACGACTGCGCTGCAGCGTGTCGCCATCGGCAAGGCAACCCAGAGCCTGATATTGGTCGGGCTCCGCGGCGTGGGAAAGACGGTGCTTCTCAATCGGCTGCACGAGGAAGCGGAGACGCAGCGGTTCAAGGCGGTTTTCATTGAGGCGCACGAGGGAAAGACGCTCCCCGAGTTGATCGCACCAAGCCTGCGAAGCATCCTTCACAGCTTAAGCGTGATCGAAGGCGCGAAGGAGAAGGCACGCCGCGGCTTGCGCGGTCTCAAAGGATTTCTCGGAGGCCTGAACGTCTCCATCAATGATATCGAGTTCGGGCTGAGCATGGACCCTGAGACCGGCTTGGCCGATAGCGGACGCATCGAGAACGATCTTCCGGAACTCGTCCTCGTCATTGCAGAGGCTGCCAAGGCGGCCAACCGTCCGATCGCGATCTTTCTCGATGAACTGCAATACCTGAGCGAGTCGGAGTTCAGCGCGCTCATCATGGCCGTGCACCGAGTCAATCAACGATCCCTGCCGCTGATCCTGATCGGCGCTGGTCTTCCGCAGATTCGCGCCCTCGCCGGAAATTCGAAATCCTATTCCGAACGATTGTTTCGCTATCCGGAAATCGGCGCGCTCAGCACGGAGGATGCAATCCGCGCCGTCGAGCGACCGGCCAACAGCGAAGGCGTAACATTCACGACAGACGCCGTCGAGAGGATCATCAGCGTCACCGAAAAGTACCCGTACTTTCTGCAGCAATGGGCCTACGAAGCCTGGAATGCCGCCGAGCATGAAACGATTGATCTGCCTGTCATCGAGCGCGCCAGCGAAGCTGCGATCAGAGAACTCGATCAAAGCTTCTTCAAGGTGCGGCTCGATCGATGCAGTCCAGCAGAACGACGGTACATGCGGGCCTTGGCCGAGTTTGGACGGGGCAAGCACCGGTCCGGCGACATCGCCGACAAGCTCGGCCTCAAGGTGACCTCCGCTGCCCCGACACGCAGTGCCCTCATCAGGAAAGGCATGATCTACTCGCCGTCACACGGGGACACAGCCTTCACCGTCCCCCTCTTCGACGAGTACATGCGTCGCGCCATGCCGCAGGTCTCCCTGAGCGAGGAAGGGTGATCGTTCCAGCGGTGTGCCGCCTGCCCTCCCGTCCGCGCGACCTCATCCGCCAGGGTCGACTGCGGCAGTTGCGGCCACGCTCGAATGCGGGTTTCATGCGCGCCGGCAGGCCCGGAGAAGGCTGCCGCGGAGGATACCCATGGCATCGCTCTATTTCGACGCGCACCGCGCGCTCCAGGAAGAGTTCGGCACCGTCAAGCTCGCCAACCGCCTGGACACGGACTGGGTGCACGAGACGATCCGGGAGGACGAGGCCGCCTTCATCGGCAGCCGCGACATGTTCTTCCTGTCGACGGTCGATCCGGACGGCATGCCGACCGTCTCCTACAAGGGCGGCAGCCCGGGCTTCGTGAAGGTGACGGGCGAGAGCAGCCTCGTCTTCCCCGGCTTCGACGGCAACGGCATGTTCTACTCGATGGGCAACATCGAGGGGCAGGCCAAGGTCGGCCTGCTCTTCATCGATTTCGAGACGCCGCACCGCGTCCGCGTCCAGGGCCACGCGACGCTCCTGCGCGACGACCCGCTGATGGCGGAGTACAAAGAGGCCAAGTACCTCGTGCGCGTCGACGTGACGAAGATCTGGGTCAACTGCCCGCGCTACATCCACAAGTACCAGAAGGTGGCGCAGAACAAGTACGTGCCGACGCCCGACCGGGAGACGCCGCTCGCCTCCTGGAAGCGCCTCGACCTCGCCAGCGACGTGATCAGCGACGAGGACCGGGCACGGGTGGCGAAGGAGGGCCGCCTGGAGGTGTCCGAGTACGAGTCGCTCGTCGCCCGCGGAGAGGCCTGACGCGGACGGGCCCCGCTCCCGTCCGGGAGGAGGCCCGCGCTGTCCGCATCCCCCGTTTCGTCGAGCCGCGCGAGGCGGCCCACGCCTCCGTCAGCGACCCCGCCGCACGAAGCCGACGATGTCCTTCACCGCATCGAGCGTCGGGGCGGCGATCGCCGCGGCGCGCTCCGAGCCGTCGGCGAGGACCGCGTCGATATGGGCCGGGTCGGCCACGAGCCGCTTCATCTCGGCGCTCAGGGGGCTGAGCGACTCGACGGCGAGTTCCACCAGCGCGCCCTTGAAGGCCGAGAACTGGGCGCCGCCGTACTCGGCGAGCACCGCCTCCCGGGTCGCGCCTCGCAACGCCGCGAAGATGCCGACGAGGTTGTCGGCCTCGGGGCGCCCGTTGAGGCCCGCGGCCTCCGAGGGCAGGGGCTCCGGGTCGGTCTTGGCCTTGCGCACCTTCTGGGCGATGGCGTCGGCATCGTCCGTGAGGTTGATGCGCGAATAGTCCGACGGGTCGGATTTCGACATCTTCTTGGTGCCGTCGCGCAGGCTCATGACGCGGGCGGCCGGCCCGCCGATCAGCGGCTCGGTGATGGGAAAGAAGCCCTCGCCGTGGCCGTGCGCCTCGATCGACTCCGCGAAGTCGGTGTTGAACTTCTGGGCGATGTCGCGGGTCAGTTCGAGGTGCTGCTTCTGGTCCTCGCCGACGGGCACGTGCGTCGCCCGGTAGGCCAGGATGTCGGCCGCCATCAGGACGGGATAATCGTAGAGGCCGACGCTCGCGTTCTCGCGGTCCTTGCCGGCCTTGTCCTTGAACTGCGTCATGCGGTTGAGCCAGCCGAGCCGGGCGACGCAGTTGAAGATCCAGGCGAGTTCCGCGTGCTGCGGCACCTGGCTCTGGTTGAAGACGATGGAGCGCTTCGGGTCGATGCCGGCCGCGATGAAGGCCGCCGTGACCTCGCGGATCTGCGTCCGCAATTCGGCCGGGTTCTGCCAGAGCGTGATCGCGTGCAGGTCGACGACGCAGTAGAGGCAATCGGCCCGCTCCTGCATCTCCACGAAGCGCTTGATGGCGCCGAGATAATTGCCGAGATGCAGGTTTCCGGTCGGCTGAACGCCCGAAAACACGAGTTTCTTGAACGCGGCCATCGCTGCGTCTCCCCCCGACGTCTTGCCCGACTTGCGGATCCCGCGTCGGAACGGCTCCTCCGCGCAGGCGCGCGGTTCTGGACCGGCGGCCGGGACCGGTCAAGGGAGCGGGCACGGCCTCACAGGGAGGCGCGCCGGGCCTGTCCCGTCGGGCAGAGATCGAGGAGGACGCATCGGCCGCAGGCCGGGTTCCGGTGGTGGCAGACCTGCTGGCCGTGCAGCATCAGGATCTCGTGATTGTCGTAGAGGTCCTGGGCACTCCAATCGGGCGGCAATTGAGCGCGCAGCACCGGGTGGGCCGGCCCGACATCGACCCGCGCCCCGACGAGGCCGAGGCGCTGCGCCACCCGGTGGTGGTGGCTGTCGACGGGCAGCGCCGGCATCCGCAGGACCGAGAAGGAGAGAACGGCCGCGCTCGTCTTCGGCCCGATCCCGGGAATCGCCTCCAGCCAGGCGCGGGCGGCATCGACCTCCATGTCCTTCAGGAAGCCGAGATCGAGGGCGCCCCGCCGCTCCGCGACCGCCCGCAGCACCGCCTGGATCCGCGGCGCCTTCAGTTCGGGCCACGTCACCCCGGCGATCGTCGCCTCGATCTCGGCCGTGGGCGCGTCGAGGACCTGCGCCCAGTCCGGGTAGCGGGCGCGCAACGCCTTGAAGGCACGGCCCGAATCGGCGTTGCGGGTCCGGTGCGAGAGGAGCGAGGAGACGAGCTCGCTCAACGGGTCGAGGCTGTGGAAGTAGGGGATCGGGCAGCCGTAGACCGGGCAGAGCCGGCGGTGGATCTCGAGGGCCCGTGCGGCGAGATCGGGATCGGCGGGGGCCGCCTGGGTTCCGAGGCGGCGGGGACGCGGGGCGGCGCGCTCATGTCCGGATGCGATGGGCATGAGGCGCGAATCCGCGAGGCGCGGCGGGGGTTCCCTCGGCCACCGTGTCAGAAGGCCCTGGGCAGCACTGCGTCCCGAAGAATGCCGTTGGCGGTCCGCATCATCACCGTGTTGCGGGGAACCGCGATGCGACGCCCCATGATCGGGCTCTGCCAGATCTCGTGCGAGCCCTTTCCCTGGCGCACGAACGTGCAACCGGCTTCGCGAAGCAGGCGAACCAATTCCGGGTAGAGGTTCGAGCCCATTCAGCAGGCATGTGCCGGCTTAGCGCTCATAAGGTGCTGGATGCAGACCGCGATCTCCCGTCCGCCTCCCGCGTTCTCCTGCGGCAGATTCACCGCCGCGAGGTCGGGCACGAGGTCGCCGATAACCCCGACCAAGGCGTCGAGCGTCTGCGCCTCTGCGTGCAGGCCGGGCACCTCGGAGTCGTGCACGTACCAGACCTGTTCCTCGGGATCGTAGCGGACGGTGACGATCAGCGGCATGGCTGCTCCGGAGCCGATGGATCGGGCTTCAAAATGAGATCAGCCGCCGGGAGCGAAATCAACCGCCTCATTTCACAAGCGCGTAGATGTTCACGTCGAGCTTCTCGTCGGCGCGGTCGTTCAGGTCGGTGACGTATTCCTCGATGAAGCGGTCCTGCACCACGATGTCCTTGGCGTCGAGATAGGCGGTCAGCGTCTCGTAGGTGCCGTCGATCTCGTCGTAGGAGCCCTTGTGGGGGAAGCGGAGGGCCTTGCCGCTCGGCGTGGTGCCGAAGCGGATGCCCTCGCCGTCGGCCGGCTTCTCGGCGGCCTTGCCCGCCGGGATCTCGGCCACCGGCACCATCGCCTCGTACTGGAAGCCGTCGTCGTCGGTCTTGGCGAAGACCGCGATCGGGCGGCCCGTCGGCGGGACGCCGGCCCTGGACAGCTCGGCCTCGATCCGCGCGAAGGCGGCCTTGAGGCTCGGCACCGCCTCCTCCCACTTCGCCTTGCCCGACAGGATGGCGGCGGGCCTCGGCGGCAGCGAGACCTCGTCGACGTCGTTGGCGTCGCCGGGCGTCTCGACCAGGGTCTTGCGGGGCGCGGGCGCGGCGGAGGGCGCGGGCGACCCAGCCGGGGGGCCGAGGGCCTTCTCGGGCTGGGGCGCGGTCGTCCGGTTCGGGTCGGGCTTGCCGGTGTCGGGCACGGTCGTCGTCGGCAGCGGGCTCGTCACCGCGGGCGGGGGCGCGTTCGAGGCCGGCGGGGGCGCTGCTTCCTGCGCGAGGCCGGAGCCGGGCGCGAGGGCGAGGAGACCGGCGGACAGCAGGGAACGAAGGCGGGTCACGGTGTCGCTCCGGCGAGGGGCCGGCGCGCCGAATCGGGCGTCCGGCGGTGAAGGCCCGGGGAAACTAGTGACGAAGCGGGCCGCCTGCGAGGGCCGGTCCTCGCGGAACCGGGATCGCAGCCCCGCTTCCGGCGGGGTCGCGCGCCGTTGCGCACTTTGCCATATAGCGGTCCCGGCCCCGGACGGGCCCTTCGAACCGCCGGACAGCATGAGCGCGCTCAGCAACCGAAGATTCCTGAAGATGCACGGCGCGGGCAACGCGATCGTGGTCCTCGACCTGCGCGGCACGGAGATCCGCGTGCGTCCGGAGGAGGCGCGGGCGATCGCGGACGACCCGCACTCGGCCTTCGACCAGCTCATGGTCGTGCACGATCCCGCGACCCCCGGCACCGATGCCTTCCTGCGCATCTACAACACCGACGGCTCGGAATCCGGCGCCTGCGGCAACGGCACCCGCTGCGTCGCCTTCGCGATGTTCGACGACCCCGCCATGGCCCGGCCCGCCGAGAGCGGCCGGCTGACCCTGGAAACCAAGGCCGGCCTCGTCGAGGTGAAGCGGGTGGCGGACCGCTCCTTCACCGTCGACATGGGCCAGCCGCGGCTCGCCTGGAACGAGATCCCCCTGCGCGATCCCTTCCCCGACACCCGCCGCATCGAGCTGCAGATCGGCCCGATCGACGATCCGATCCTGCACTCCCCCGCGGCCGTCAGCATGGGCAACCCGCACGCGATCTTCTTCGTCGACCGCGACCCGGACAGCTACGATCTCGCCCGGATCGGGCCGATGCTGGAGAACCACCCGATCTTCCCCGAACGGGCGAACATCTCGGTGGCCCGGGTGACGGGCCGCGAGGCGATCAAGCTCCGGGTCTGGGAGCGGGGCGCCGGGCTGACCCTCGCCTGCGGCACGGCCGCCTGCGCCGCGGTGGTGGCGGCCTCGCGCCTGCGCATGATCGGGCGCGGCGCCGCGGTGAGCCTGCCCGGGGGCGAGCTCGTGATCGAGTGGCGCGCCGACGACCATGTCCTGATGACGGGCCCCGTCTTCCTCGAGGGGGAGGGCAGCTTCGCGCCGGAGCTGTTCGGGCCGGCACCGTGATGGACGTCGAGACCCTCACCTTCGGCTGCCGCCTCAACATCGTCGAGTCCGAGGTGATGCGCGCCGCCGCACGGCCCGAGGCGGGCGCGCGGGCGCGCGTCGTCGTCAACACCTGCGCGGTGACGGCGGAGGCCGGGCGGCAGGCCCGCAAGGCGATCCGTCGCCTCGCCCGGGAGCGGCCGGAGGCCGAGATCGTGGTGACGGGCTGCGGCGCCGAGGTGGAGACCGGCCTCTACGCCGCCATGCCCGAGGTCGCCCGCCTCGTCGGCAACGCGGACAAGCTCGCGCCGCGGGCTTGGCGGGAGCCGACGCCGCCCGGCACCGTCATGCAGGCGCGCACGCTCGCGCCGACCGCGATCACCGGGGTCGCCGGGCATACCCGCGCCTTCGTCCCGGTGCAGAACGGCTGCGACCACGCCTGCACCTTCTGCATCATCCCGTTCGGCCGCGGCCGCTCGCGCTCGGTGCCGGAGGCGGCCGTCGTCGAACAGGTCGCCCGCATCGTGGAGCATGGCGGCCGCGAGGTGGTGCTGACCGGCGTCGATCTCACCGCCTACGGACGCGACTTGGCTCAGGGCGGGGGGCTCGGCCGACTCGTCCGGGCGATCCTGGCGGGCGTGCCGGGCCTCGCGCGGCTGCGGCTCTCCTCGATCGACTCGATCGAGGCCGACGAGGAGCTCGTCGCCGCCCTCGCCGAGGAGGCGCGGCTGATGCCGCATCTCCACCTCTCGCTCCAGGCGGGCGACGACCTGATCCTCAAGCGGATGAAGCGCCGCCACGCCCGCGCCGACGCGATCCGCTTCTGCGAGCGCATCCGCGGGCTTCGCCCCGGCGCCGTGTTCGGGGCGGACTTGATCGCCGGCTTCCCGACCGAGACCGAGGCGCAATTCGCCCGCACCCTCGATCTCGTGGAGGCGTGCGGGCTCACGCATCTGCACGTCTTTCCCTACTCGCCCCGGCCCGGCACGCCGGCCGCCCGGATGCCGCCGGTCGATCCCGGCCTCGTTCGCGAGCGCGCCGCGCGGCTGCGGGAGGCCGGGGCGGCGGCGCTCCGGCGGCACCTCGACGCGGAGGTGGGGCAGACCCGCCTCGTCCTGGCCGAGCGCGGCGGCACCGGCCGCACCGAGGGCTTCACGCCGGTGCGGCTTGCCGCGGAGCCCGGTGAGATCCGGAGCGTGCGGATCGCCGGGCACGACGGGCGCGCGCTGATCGCGGCGTGAGGGCGCAGGCGCTCCCGCCTCACCCCAAGCCTCTCCCGGACGGGAGATGCGCCGCGCGGTTCCCTCAGGACCGGTGGCCGCAGGCATCGAGGCCCGCCCGCATGTGCTCAGGAACCGGCGCCTCGGCGCGCACCGGCGGCTTCTTCGGGTAGAGCGGCAGGGAGAGGGCGCGGGCGTGGAGCTGCAAGCCGGGGCCGCCGGAGCGCGGGGCGCTCCCGTAGATCGCGTCCCCGACGATCGGGAATCCCGATGCGGCGCAATGGACGCGCAGCTGATGCGTGCGGCCGGTGACGGGCCGCAATTCCAGCCAGCTCCGCGCCCCGTCCGGGCTGCGGCCCAGCACCCGGACATGGGTCAGCGCCGCCTCGCCCGCCGGGTCCGCCTTCATCCACCAGCTGCGCGGATCGTCCGAGCGCCGGGCGAGGGGGAGATCGATGCTGGTCGCCTCCCCCACGGGGCCGCCCTCGACGAGGGCCCAGTAGACCTTCTCGGCGGAGGCGGTCGCGAACAGGCGGTTGAGGCGGGCGAGCGCCTTGGCGTGGCGCCCGAGCGCGAGGCAGCCCGACGTGTCGCGATCGAGCCGGTGCACCACCTCGGGGCGCCGCGGCAGGCCGAAGCGGAGCGCGTCGAGATGGTCGGTCAGGGTCTCGCCGCCCTTCGGGCCGGGATGCACCGGCAGGCCCGCCGGCTTGTCGATGACGAGCAGCAGGGCATCGCGGTAGAGCAGGCGGGCGCCTATGTCAGGCAGGATCATCGGTGATACGCGAGTGGTGGGCCGGCGCGAAGAGCCCGGCCTGCGGGAGCAGGGACGCATGAGTCAAGACGAGAAGCCGGGCTGGTTCGGCCGCCTGTTCGGGCGCAAGGGCATGCCGGCCGCGGAGGAGAGCCCGGTCCCGCCGCCGGACTCGCCCGCCTCGGCCTCCGAGGGCCAGCCCGACTTCGCCACCGGCGCCGACGACGTCAGCCACGTGCCGCTGCCGCCCTCCGAGCCCGCGCCCGAGGAGGCGGGCAAGAACGCGGTGCCCGACGAGATCGAGGGCGCGGACCTCCAGCCGATCGAGGGAGACACCGAACGCCCGCCCGCCGGCACGGCCGGCGACGCGCCCGCGCGCGGGGCGGAGCCGGCGGACACGACCTCCCGGGCCTTCGAGCCCGAGCCGGCCGAACCCGAGCCGGCCGAACCCCGATCGGCTGCGCCCGAACCGGCCGAGCCGACCCCCTCCGCCCTGGAACCCGGCACGTCGGCCCCCGACCCCGACATTCAGCCCGTCGACACGGCGGCCGCTTTGGCCACCGACGCGGCCAAGGATTTCGACCTCGCGGACGCCCCGGGCAAGCGCGGCTGGTGGGGGCGCCTCACCGCCGGCATGAAGCGGACCTCGACCTCCCTGTCGGACCGGGTGACGGGGCTCTTCACCAAGCGCAAGCTCGACGCGACGACGCTGGAGGATCTGGAGGACGCCCTGATCCAGGCCGATTTCGGCGTGGAGACCGCGACGCGCGTCTCCGAGGCGGTCGGCAAGGGCCGCTACGAGAAGGGGATCTCACCCGACGAGGTGCGGGAAATCCTCGCTGCCGAGGTCGAGCGGGCGCTCGATCCCGTCGCCGAGCCCCTGCGGATCGAGACCGCGCG
>NZ_SMNT01000144.1 GCF_004348265.1 Methylobacterium segetis | reverse complement strand
GACGCCAAGCTGCCGCAGGCGCTGATCCGCGACAAGCGGCTCGACTGCCTCTCGCTGCTGCCGGCCTCCCAGACCCGGGACAAGGACGCGCTCACCGACGCGGGCGTCGCCCGGGTCATGGAGGAGCTGCGCGAGAAGTTCGACTGGGTGATCTGCGACTCGCCCGCCGGCATCGAGCGCGGCGCGACGCTGGCCATGCGCCACGCGGACGTGGCCGTGGTGGTGACGAACCCCGAGGTCTCCTCGGTGCGCGACTCCGACCGCATCATCGGCCTGCTCGACTCGAAGACGGTCAAGGCCGAGAAGGGCGAGACCATCGACAAGCACCTCATCCTGACCCGCTACGACCCCACCCGGGCCGACCGCGGCGACATGCTGAAGGTGGACGACGTGCTCGAGATCCTCTCGATCCCGCTGCTCGCCATCATCCCGGAGAGCGAGGAGGTGCTGCGCGCCTCGAACGTCGGCTGCCCGGTCACCCTCAACAACCCGCTCTCGGCCCCGGCCCGCGCCTACACCGACGCGGTCCGCCGCCTGAACGGCGAGACCGTGCCGATGAGCGTGCCCAGCGAGCGCAAGTCCTTCCTCGGCAAGATCTTCACACGGAGGGCGGCATGAGCCTACTCAGCCTTCTCGCAATGCGTAGAACCGCTCCCGTAGCTCGGGAACGGCTTCAGCTCATCATCGCGCATGAACGCGCAGAGGTTGGGCAGTCGCACCTTGTTGAAATCCTGCGCGAGGAAATCCTCGCCGTCATCGCCAAGCATGTCGCGATCGAGCGTGACAAAGTGCAAATCCGCGTTGATCAGCGGCAGGAGGTTTCGAGGCTCGATCTCGATATCGAGCTTCCAACCCGCTTACATGACAAGAAAGCGGCCTAGCTAAGCCACTTCGAAGTTCATGTGATCTGCGTCCATTCCGGTAGCGTGGGCTGAACCATCCCACGCATCGGTCAGCCCCTCGGTCCCACCACGCTCGGAGATGGTGCCAGGCCGATCGGGTGTCCAGCAAGCTTCTGCCCTAGCAAGCGCTCGGGCACTGAGTCGTCCTTCCGCTCGCAGGTAGAGCGGCGATCATCCCTGCCTGACGTCCAGCGCCTAAACCGTTTTCTCTTCCCGGAGGCGCTGGTCTGATACGGCCAAATTCATGGCGCCTCATTTCGGCGGTGCCATACCTCCATCGAAGCCCTGCTGAAACATGCGGGCAAACGCCTGCTGCATCTGATCTGACCCCTGAGGGGCTGCCAAGAGCCAACTCTTCAGGAGAGCGTCAGGCGAGAACCGTTCCATCTCGGCCATCATCCGCTTTTCCATCTCAGCCAGCATCGCAGCTTGCACCGGCTTTACGTCGGGCAAGCCGGGAAATAATCGCGCCTCTTCGGGCGTGCAGTCGATGTTCATGGTTACCTTCATCGCCCTGATAAGCTCCAATTCCGACCGATGCGGAATGCGCACATGCTGCCCAGACCGCCAACTCAGTGACGCGTGTCAGCGGGTGTGATCGTGGGCGCGAGGAAGAAGCGCAGCATTTCTCGGCTGGCATCGGGACCACGTGGTTCCGTGTAGGAGCCGGCCGTGCTGCCGCCGGACCAGGCGTGGCCGGCACCGTGCAATAGCCACTGCTCAAGGACTTCGCGCCCAGTTTCGTCGGCTTGGACCGTCCTTGTATAGGCGATCCCGCCCGGGGACCTCCCGGAGGTTGTCGTCCGGGTCAACGCGGCAGCCGGCGTGGCCTGGGCGATCACCTGATCACCGTTGATCGGTTTGACCGTGTTATCGCTGTCACCGTGGAAGACGATGGTCCGCACCATGGATCCGTTTCCTCTTGCCCGGCCGGTCCCGCCTCCGCTCATGGCAGCAAAGGCCGATGGCATGTCCCTGGCCGCACCGCAGGCCAGCCCGGAATGAATGCCGGCCGCGGCGAACAGATCCGGATAGGTCACGGCCATGATGGCAGCCGCGGCGCCGCCCGCCGAGAGACCGGCGACATAAACGCGGGCCCGGTCGGCTGAAAATTCCTCGACAACGGCAAGCGTGATACCGGCAATCAGCGACGGCTCGCCTCCCTCACGCCGCTGGTCATTCGCATTGAACCAGTTCCAGCACTTTTGCATGTTGGCTGATTGTGGCTGGCGTGGATACACGACAAGGAAGGTCTGCTCCTCGGCCAACTCATTCATCCGTGTGCCGGCAGCGAAATCATCTGGGTTCTGGGTGCAACCGTGCAGCATGACCACGACCGGAAGAGCCTGCCCCGTGTGGCCGCTCGGAACGAACACCTTGTAGGTGCGGCTGCCCGCATCATTGGAGAAGGTCCGCTCCTCGAAGCGAGCCCCATCCGGCACGGGAAGCGGTGCCTGCCGTTTAGATCCGAGGCCCTCGCCGAGGCCAGGCAGCGAGCCCGGTTCGGCAAGGCGTCCGTGGAATCCAGACATGGTCTCGGAAAGATTGCGGATCTTGGCGACCCACTCGCGAGGCTTGGAGGCGCCTGAAGACGAGGCCGGCGATTGACCCGCTTCCGTCCAAGCGCCGTTTGGGAACGCGGGCGTGACCATATCGATCATCGGCCCTGCGCGCTCTGTGCTCCAGGCTGCCTGACGCGCCTGTTGGCCCTGATCATCGTGGGTTGAGCCCGGGCCCTCACGGCCTTGAAGGAGTGCGATCGCCTCCGCGAGTTTGCCGGCTCGGGTGAGACGGGTCACCTCGCTCATGTCGATCTTGCTGAACGCGCTCATGGTCATGATCCTTCGTTCGCCCCAGCAGAGGCTGCCGTGCGGGTGGTCTTGCGGTGGGATGACGAGTCTGAAGTTCAGGCTGTCCGGTCGGCGAGAGCGGCTTTCACTGCCGAACTCGCCTGAAAGGCACCGAGAACTTCGACCGAGCGGATGGCCGCCCGGGCAAGTTCGGGGGTGACATCGTCTGCGATGCTCGCGAGCCCGATGACTTGAATTTGAAGCGGCGCTCCGGAATCCCGGGCCGCCTCGAGATCACGCTTGGTAAAGTGCGATAGGCCAAGGCTGAGTTGCCTGCGTGCCATTGACTGGCGCACGGCATCTTCCTGCCGCTCGAGCTGGTTTCGCACAGCCGTGCGGATGAAGTCGGAGCGGTTGGCGTAGAAGCCGTCGCGCACCATGAGGTCTATGCGGCCGAGATCGACAAAGCCTAGATTGACCGTGATTTTCTCGCTGTCGGCACCCTTCGACCGCAGCTCATGAATGTTGCTTGCCATCTCTGAAACACCTGACGCCATCCCGCTGGATGTTCAGGAGATGGTGATTGGAGGGTGAGGTACAAGGCTTGCCGAAAATGTTTTGCTCATGAAGGCGCCGGGGGCCTCAGGCGGAGTGCAGCCATTTGGGAGCCGATGCGTTGACAGGCATCTCAGCCGGCTCGCTTGCGAGCTACAGCTGAAAGCAAACGCAACGAGCTGAAAGGATCTTTCATGAAGAGCGCACTCCTGACTGCAACATTTCTTCTTTCTGCTTTCGCCGTCACCGGGCCTGCTTGCGCGCAAGGCACAGTGCGGGGTGCAGAACGTGGTGTCGAGGACGGCAACCGCGCAGCTGGGCCAGTTGGCGGGGTGGTCGGCGGAGCCGTGGGCGCAGCAACAGGCACTGTTGGTGGTGTGCTCGGCGTTGATCCCGAGCCGCGCAGAGAGCGCATCGAGCGGCGCGAGGAGCGCACGACCGTCCGCGAACGTCGCGACCGCTAAGCAACACTCGCCCGGTTGCCTGAGCGGCCGGGCATCTTCCATCTGATCAGCCGGCTCTACGAGCGCGCCTCGATGATCGTGACCACCAACTTGCCCTTTGCCGAATGGCCCAGTGTGTTCGGCGACGCGAAGATGACGGCCTTGCTCGACCGTCTGACGCATCACTGCGATATCTTGGAGACGGGCGACGTCAGCTGGCGGCTGAAGACCCGCGGCTGAGAGGCAGCCTTCTCGGCGCGTCGCCGGATCGCTGCGTGGGCCCCTTTTAAGGTTCTTCCGCAGGTTCGGTGCTGAGCGCTTTGCGGCGCGTTGATCCTCGGAGTGGCAGAGGGTGCGCGCGATGCGGATCTCGAACCCGTCGTGCCCTCGGTTCCGGAAGGTGTGCAGGTCGACGAGCTTGTGCTGGATGCCGACGGGCTGACGATCACAGCCAGGGCTATCGCAGCCCCCGGTTTCACGGCGGTCGCAGATGTCCGAGCCCCGATATCCGTGACAGCTTAGGGCCTGACATCGGAGCTTTGGACGCCCGGAACTCCCATCGTGTCGATCATCTGCGGAGTGGACTCCGTGATGTCGTCCAGCACGAGCTGGTTCATTGCGCAGATGAAGGACGAGAGACGGTAGCCGTCGTGGCGCGAGAGCGCATTGTCGAAGGCCCGCATGTTCCAGAAGGGGTCGTTGGCGAGAGTAATCGGCGCGATGCCAGTCAGGTGGAGCCCGTGAACGAAACGCGCGGCCGGCTTCGCGAAACTCGGTCCCGCGGGATCGGCCAGGGCAAGATCCTCACTGTCCCAGAACTGTCCGTGATGGTCCTGCTTCCGCAACCGCGCCCGCGTGAGCCAGCCGTCCGAACGCGGGCAGTCGATCGACGCGTCGGCCAGGGTCGCGTAAGCGTGGTGGCGCTCCCGCCCCGTGTCGTGCAAGCCGAGCAGTTCGTGAGTCGTACCGAAAGGTGCCGCCGAGGGCTGCGTATCCGCGAGGACACCGGCCGCCGGCCGCGGCGGATCGAGGTTGCCGATCGTATGCGACTCCTCGCGGAGACTGACTTGAAACGGGAAGGTCTCGGCAATCACCGCCAGCGCGCGCAGCGGCAGCGTCAGGAGCGCCTCGAGAGCCGCGGCGGCCCTCGGCGGCGTGCACGTCATCCCTCGGGGCTGACGGCCCTCGAAACGGGCAGCGACGCGGTCTAGGAAGCCGCCCGCAGGGCGAAAATCCAGCTTGAAAGTCGGAAACAGATCGTGCGTCGCCCAATCATAGTCGACGCCGGAATGGAACATGGCGTCGGTGCTCGCAAGCCGCTGCCGGATGCGCTGCCGTGCGGCTTGGTACCCGTCGTCGATGTCGAGGCCGATCCAGGCGCAATCACCTGGCCGCAGCCCGCCCGCCGGGAAGGCGAGCGCAGCCGTTACCGATATCATCACGGGGCGCTGCTCGGGTGGGAAGAAGCCGGTGTCACGAACAATCTCGGCGGCTAGTGTGTTCTCGTCGGCGCGGAGCGCGATGCGCTCCCAGACCGCGCGCTGGACCGTCGTCCACTTACTCGCTTCGGAGGCTGGATTGATCAGCACGACGAGATTGCCGAGCACGGGCGGCAGCGTCTTGCCAAAGGCGTGACGGCGCACCGCTTTCAGCACGTCGTCCTTGAGGCCGGTGGCGAGCATGTTGCCGCCGAGACTGTGCCCGGCGACGATCAAGCGATTGTTGCGCTGGCTGCCATCCGGGCGCGGAGTGGCCAGCACCGATTCGATGGACCGCAGGGCCGAGATCGCCGCGGGCGCAATCGCTTCGCTGACCGGTTTTCGATCGAACAGGGTAGCGGCCGCTGAAACGTCGCCGAGAAAGCCCCCGATTGCGTCGCCGAATAGATCCCGCAAACCCTGCTCGTCGACCCGTGCGCCGCGCCAGCCGACGTAGATGGCCGTGACCTTGGTCTCGCACGCCCTCGGGTCGGTGGGGCAGCGCTGCTGCAGGAAGCGGGCGACATGCGCCGCATAGAGGCGCAGGTCGGCGACGTTGCCGTCGCCGATGCGAGCGTCGTGGCGCCAGCCATGGACGAATACGAGGACGTAGTTCGCTCCACTCGAGAGGTGCTGTTTGAGCGCGTCGAGCTGCGTGATCACCGGCCTGATGCCGGCCGCGGCTCTCCCGCTCGCGCGCATCTGGCTCTCCATCGCGTGGCGTAGCATCGCGCTTGTGTTGGCCACGTCACTGCCGCCGCTGCGGGACACGAGGGCGTAGGGCTCACCGTCTTCTTGGAATTCCAGGAACCCCAGCGTGTAGTCGAGCGGCTTGCCGTCCGGGCGCTCCGCGGTGACGATGTGGCGTTGCAGGGCGCAGCGGAAGCGCGTTCGCCAGCGCGGATCGCTGGCGGCAGCGGCGTTCTCGTCATTGCTGGCATCGATCCATCCACCGTCATCGACGAGGTCGGTTCCAGCGAGCGGCCGGCGCCCGGTATCCGCCAGGACGGTCCAGCCTCGGGCGAGCCCGTCGCTGCATTCGGGGACGGCGGGGTCGAGATCGCGGTAGGCCCGTGCCTTCGGCGTCGACAGGACCACGTAATTCACGAACAGGGCGCCGAGGACGAGTAGGGTGGCGCCGACCAGGGTCGCGAAGGCGGCGTGCAGGATACGCGTGTACCCACGCCAGAACTTGGCGAGCCACGTTCGTTTTGGCTCGGCTGTGAAGTGCTGGTCAGCCTTCTGGTGCGAGTCCACGGAAACAGTGCCCTGCCCAAGTTTTCCAGCAACGCTTGCCAGTTCAGGGAAACGATTGAGTAGCCTCAGCCGAGGCACATGCAAGCTGGCTGTGCCTACGATGCCGATCTCGTCCGCAAGGGGACGAGCTTCGCCTGACCTTGTATTCCAACGATGCCTCGAAATTCAGCGCCCGCACTCGGCGAGGTACGAATCCAGGGCCTCCAGGGCCGGCGCGACGCTGGCATGGCCCAAGCTGATACGAAGGCGGTCGGCCGGGAGCCGCGCAAGCGGCGAGTGCCACAGAGTCGAGGGCAACACGAGCAGGCCACCGCGGCACGCAAGGTCGACGGCAAAGGCTTCGGCGTCGACGCCGCGGTAGCGCGGGAAGGCGAAGGCGAGGTTGCGCTCTCCGTCCGGGTCGAACAGCGCGGCATGCCGCGCGAGAAGCGCGTCGAGGAGGATCCGGTTGCGGCGCCCGATGTCGCGCGTCCGCGCAACGATCCAGTGCCGATTTCGGAGCGCTATGTGCGCCAGAACCTCGCTCGCTGAGGATAGGCAACTCGACAGTCCGCTCTTAATAACGAGGGTGCGGGCGAGCAGATCCCGTTCCCGGCAGGCAATCCAGCCGACGCGCAGACCTGGCAGGCCAAAGCCTTTCGACAATCCGTCGATGGAGACGCCGCGCTCGTAGGCGTCCGCAATGGGCGGCAAACATTCCACATCAGTCTCGCGGTAGACTTCGTCATTGACGAGCCAGAGGCCGTGGCGCCGGCAGAGTGACACGAGGGCGTCGCGCGCGGCAGTTTGGAGAGATGCGCCGGTTGGGCTGTTCGGAATGTTGGTCAGAATGAGCTTGGTGTTCGGGCGCAGGACGGCCGCGAGCCGGTCGATGTCCAGAGACCATGCGCCGTCGTCGCTCAGCGCCACACCGGTCGCGGCGCAGACGGTGGTCACAGCCGTCTCGGTTGGCCCGTAGAGGGGCAACACCATCACGGCATGGTCATTCGGTCCCAAGACGGCGCGCAACAGGCAGCTCATGGATTCCTGGGCACCCGCACAGCACAGCACGTCGTCGGCCGTGAGACCGCGGTATCGCTGCGCGATAGCCGCGCGCAGCCAGGGAGCACCTTGGGGATGGGCGTAGCCGAGGTCGAGGGCCTCCCAACGGCGCCGGTCCTCCGCGTCGGCGGCGGCAAGCAGCCAGGAGAGGGGCAGAGGCTCGGAATGCGAGGCGGCAAGGTCGTGCCGGACGAGAGGGCTCCAGCGCGCCAAGAAGGCTGCGAGCGCGAAGGCCTCGCTCATGGCTGAGGTGTTGGTCCGGCAGCGACGCGCAGGAATGTCGCCATCATCTGACTGCCAGCCCGCAGCGTGCCGAACAGCGATCCGGCTACCTTGGAGGTGCCGCCCGCGCGGCGCCGGTAGGGCAGCGGGATTTCGGCAATCCGCAAGCCGACGCGAGCAGCCTGCATCTGCATCTCGATGTTCCAGCCATAGGTCATCTCACGCAGTTGAAGCCGCGCCAGGGCGTCGCGGTCGATCGCCCGGAAGGCACACATGTCGGAGTAGCGGACCCCGTAGAGCGCTCCGATGCTGTAGCCTGCAAGCCGCCCTGCGAGCACTTGGTGCCAGAGCATCGCGCCTGGTTCGCGCACGCCGCGCGTCCGCGAAGCCAGGACAAAATCCCGCTCACCCCTGAGCACCGGACCCGCCACTTCCGCGACAAGGTCCCCGCGGTCGGCTCCGTCGCCATCAAGGAAGACAAGGACATGGTTCTCCGGCCGCGCAGCCGCCGCGCCTGACGCACAGGCGCGGCCATAGCCGCGCCCGGCCGCGATCATTCGCGCGCCCGCGGCAACAGCGGCGGCCGGCGTACCGTCGCTGCTGCCACCATCTGCCACGATCAGATCTCCCGCATAGGCAGGAGGAATGCCGCGCAGCACGGCGCCGATCGTCTCGACCTCATTCAGGGTCGGAATGATGACGCTCACAGGCTCCATCGCAGGCCACAATTCCGGCAGGGAGCGGGGGGCGCGTCCGAGAGGAGCGCGGCGCGGAAGTCGCGGTAGGCGGTGCCGTTCCAGATCTCGCGCAGGGAAGCCTGGGTCGCATCGCCGAGTGTGTAGTGGCTGTATCCGCGCACCGAGAACGGCGCGATGCAACAGGGCAGCGCCCGCCCGTGAGCGGTGAAGTACATCAGCGACCACGGGCGGCGGCAGGTCGCCCAGGGTTGCTCGTCGGCCTGCCGCTTGAGGCTGAGGCCTGGTTCGGTCGCCCCGGAGGCGTCGAGGACGACGCCGAGATCCGCCCCGATCGCCCGCGCGGCCTCAATCGCTGCGCGTTCCTCAGCCTGCGTGTTCTCGAACAGCGAGTGATCTGCCCGGGCAAGACCATACCCGACCTCGTCGAAGACGAGGCGCTGCAGATGCACCTCGTGCACGCCCATCTCCGCTGCGAGCCGCACGAAGGCCGGCAGTTGCTCGATGGTCTCCTTCAGGCCGGTGAGCCAAAGTGAGACCTTCGGCACGACGGCCTCGATCCTCCTCTGATAGGCGACGAACTGGCCCACATCGCGGACGATCCGGTCGAAGAAGTCCTTGCCGCGCACCCGCAAGTATGAGGCGCGGTCCGCAGCGTCGAGCGACACACGTAGCTCGTCGAGCCCAGTGTCGATCAGTTCCTGGAAGCGCTTGGGCTGCATGAGCGTGCCGTTCGTATTGAACAGCACGTAGATGCCCCGCCTCTTCAGGTAGCGGATCATCCGCGGCAGCGACTTCACCAGCATCGGCTCGCCGACACCGTGAAGCACCACGCGAGCCACGTTCGGCACCTGATCGACGATCCGGGTGAACAACTCCCAGCTCATGTCGGCGGGGGGTTCCAGCGTTTCAAAAGTGCGGGGACACGTCTCGCAGAGCAGATTGCAACGGTTCGTCACCTCCAGGTAGAGGCAGATCGGAAGCACTTCGGACCTTGCTGAGCGCTGTGCGCCGATCCCCTCGAAGTAGCGTCGCGGGTCCTTGAGCGTGGCGGATATCGACATCAGGACGCTCCTCGTGGACTGACCGCGATGGGAACGGACTGGTCGCGCAGGCCGGCGCGCAACGCGAGGGCAAGAGCCGGGACGAAGACGAGGCTTGGCCAGGCAAAGCGCTCGTTGAACGGGTCGATGTAGAAGAGGACGGGGGCCGCGGAGAGCCAGATCACCGCTGGGCTCGGGGACACCGTCGCAGGCAGCGCGAGCCACGCGTAGTACCAAGCGTAGTGCGGGCTCGCCGCGACAGTCGCGCA
>NZ_SMNT01000143.1 GCF_004348265.1 Methylobacterium segetis | reverse complement strand
CGGCAAAGCCCTTCTGTCCTTCCTTGGGCACGATGATCTCGACGGTGATGGCCGTGGCGGTGCCCAAACGATCGCCTCTGTAGGCGCGATCGGCGAAACAGTGGGCCAAGAAGGGCCAAAGGCGGCGCGAGGCGCGCAGGAGCGCGAGGCCGCCGTGGCTGTCGTGCAGATCAGCAGGCGAGACAGCAGCTACGAGCAGGCGCCCATCCGTGTCAGTGAGCGCGTGACGCTTGCGCCCAACGACACGCCTGGCTGGATCGTAGCCGCGTGGACCTTCGACACCGACGCCGCCCGAGCGCGTCGCCTGGGCATCCAGGATGGCACCGCTGGGGCTTGCTTCGCATCCAGTTCGCTCGCGATCTGCCATCGTCAGGGTGTGGGCGAGGCGCTCGAACACGCCCGCCTGGGACAAGCGCAAGAACCAGCGATGCACGGTCGACCAAGGCGGAAAATCGTGCGGCAGGTGCCGCCAGGCGCCCCCTGTCCTGAGCACGTACAGGATGCCATCGAGCACGGAGCGCATCGGCCAGCGGCGCGGACGGCCCGTCGTGGCGGGGGCGGGTAGCAGAGGGGCAACGACTGCCCATTCGGCATCGGTCAGGCTGGTTGCGTAAGGCTGGCTCTCGCGCGCAAGTTCTGCGCGGGCGGCGGGCGTCCACATCGGCGATCCGGGGTAGCGTCAGACACTTCCCCAACGCCCGCGATGCTCGCCGCTCACCCCATCAGCACGCCCTCACCCCGTTATGAAACGGGGTCTGACGAAAAAGCCCGCCACGGCGAACCGGGCGGGCTCTGGTTTTCGCATCCTGATTTCGCTCAGGTGCTCGCCGGGCGAGCTGCCTTAGACGTCGATGATGCCGTCGTTGAAGAACGCGCGACCCTCGTTCACGCCGTAGGTGAGGTAATGCGCCAGCGGATTGATGCCGGCCGCCGCGACGTCCGGGTTGGCGGCGAGGTAGGCGCTGGTGTCGAACAGGCCCGACGGATCCCGGCCCTCCTTCCAACCGTATTGGAGATAATGCTCGAGAGGGTTGATGCCGGCCGCCGCCACGTCGCCATAGGCTGCGAGGTAGCCCTTGGTGTCGAAGAACAGGTTTGGATCCCGGCCTTCCTTCCAACCGAAAGCCGCGTAATGCGCCTCCGGATCGATGCCGGCGGCCGCCACGTCGAGGTTCCGGCTGTAATAGTGCAGGTCGTCGACGAGCTGGTTGCCGTCCCCCTGATTGACCGTGACGTTCGAGAAGCGGAACGTCTCGACCTCGCTGCTCTGAACGTACAGATCAGGATTGTCGAGGGCACCGCGGAAGATCGTCGTCCCGGCACCCGCCGCGAAGATATTGTAACTGCCGATGGAATCGTCGAACGCGAGGGTGTCCGTACCGGCATCCGCGTCGTACTGGTAGACGCCGTGATGCAGGACCAGGGTGTCATTGCCGGCGCCGGCGAGGAAGTTGCCCCTGCCGTAATTCACGTCCGCCGTGTCATTTCCGCTGCCGGCGACGATATCGACCCGGTTCAGATCGTTCTGTGTCCCGAGAACGAAGAAGCTATCATTGCCTCCGTTGCCGTAGACCAGAGACGAGTCTTCTCCGAAAGGATTCGATCCCGGGTGGGATGCGGGTCTAAAGGTCTCCGACGCGGACGATCCGCGAATGATTGCAACCACGCCTGCCCTCCTTGCATAGAAAAACCGCAACTTAGTAGTTGCGAAATGCGAGACATTGGTCGCCAGCGCTGACGGCGGCCCAATGTTAGATACGCACCATTTTCCTGTGTCAAGACGCAAAACGGAGGAGTGGCGGGTCTTGACCTTCTGTGTTTCTGCCGCAGTGCGGCTCAGCAAGTAGGCGTCACTGTCAACATCCATTTGGATGAAGCGCACAAAAAGCCCGCCTCGGCGGACCGGGCGGGCTCAAGTCAAGATCTATGGAGGACCTATCGTTGCAGGCAAACCGCCCGCGGTCAATCCGGTGCACTGCCCCTCCCCAGCAAGCAGGGCGCCTTCATTACCTCGGCGGGCGTCTCCACGACCCAGCGCAGCGCATTGCCGTTGAAGCTGAGGAGCGTGTTCGCACCGGCATAGGCCGAGCCGCGCTCTAGCCGGACCGGTGTCGCCACGGTGATCAGGTCCCGGTTCACGTAGATCTCCGGCGGTGATCCACCCGGGTCCCCCGTCAGCGCATGGAGCAGCACGAAGCACCTCATTGCGGGCTCTCCACCTCGAAGGGGACCACGATGTCGTCGCGTGTAATCGGCCAGTAGTAGCGCTGCAGCGGATTGCAGGCGTAGGTCGGCACACCGCGGAACTCGGCCGGCCCGCTGCCGAAGAAATCCGGCACATCGATCTCCGTGGTGTAGGTGAACTCGCCAAGGCCCTGCGGCGGCCGCTCGTAGTCGATGTCCGGCAGCCAGAAGCGGTGCGTGTGGCTATCGTAGAGGGCGCGGTCGATGTGCCCCTTGCACTCCCGCAGGTAGCGGACCCGGACGCTGACCACGAGCTTGCCGCCCGGCTTCACAACGGGCGTGAGCACGTCGGTCTGCAGGATCTCGACGGGCAGCCGCCGGTCGCCCGCGAACCAGGCCAGAGTGAAAGCGGCGAACAGGATGCCGCCGCTGATGACGGACAGGCAAAAGTAGCCGAAGATCCGCAGGGTCATTTGCCTCCTCGCAGCAGGGCGAACAGGTCGTAGCCCGACTTGGCGAGGGCGACGGTGCCTGTGACGAAGGTCACGGCTACACCGCAGACCCACATCAGCACCTTGGCGGCGGTACGGGACGAGTTGATGAAGTCGACTGCGCCGTCGAGGCTCTTGAGCTCGCGATCGTTCTTGGCGTCGACCCAGGCGACCGTCTCGGGCTTCAAGCTCAGCAGCTTCTCCAGCTTCGCGACGTCGGCCTCGCTGAGGGCGTTGATGAGCTTGCGAACGTGCGAAGCGGCTCTGAGCGGGCGTCGGTCGTCGTCGTCATCCATGTCGTAGGCACGCCGGATCTCGTCCTCCCCCAGGCCGCGCTGCGGCAGCGGGATCTGCTCTCGCAGCCCCTGCCCCACCGCCTGTGTCGCGGCGCGGCGGCAGACATGCTCATCTTCAGGCTTCCGCCGGCGCGCATCAGTCATGATCGCCTACAGCTGACCGGCGCTACTTCGCCGGAATGGCGGCCTGCGCCGGCGCGAGCGTATTGGCGGCATTCGCCTTGTCCTCCAGGTGCAGGGTCCTGAAGACGAGCTCGGCCACCCCTGCCGGTCCGCCGGCCGCCGCGACCACCTTCGCCGGAGCCACATCGACGGCGCGCTGAACCGCCTTGGTGATGACGGCGGATCCCACCGGAACAGTGAGCACCTGCCCCTTGGCCGCGCCCGCCACCGAGTTCAGGGCATAATCCGTGACGGCCTTGGTCATCTGCTCGATGCGGGCCTGCGTCAGCACGAGACGCGCCCAGGGCGCCACGCGGTAGACGGCGCTGGTGACGACGCCGACGAGGATGGGCAGGAGGATCGCGGTCAGCCCCTGGCCGATGGCGACCACCCAATCGCCCCAGGGGACAATGACCGCCGTGGCTGGGGTTGCGGAGACGACCTCGGCAGCGAAGGCGTAGCCGATGCAGAGGACGAACGTCACCGCAGCGACGAGCAGCGGACGCCAGAGCGAGATCGCGATCAGCGCCGAGAGGGCGCCGAGGGCGGTCAGACCGACCGCGAGGCCGTGAGCGCCAGAGCCATCCCCGGGAAGGGCACCGGCGGCCAGCGCATCGACAGGAAGGAGCGGACCGACGCAGGCGAGCGCCAGCGCCGCGAGCGTGAGCTTGCGGGTCATGATGGTGATCCTGATGGTGATGTGCGCGGCGGGCCCGGCCGGCTCGGGAACTCAGGTCAGGCGGCGCGCGCCGCGGGCCGGTCGCCCCAGGTGTCGTCGACCCAGCGCATCAGCCGCATCCAGACGTTTGGCTTGGCCTCGACGGTGACCGGCGCGATGACCGGGGTCGGCACCTCGGGGTGCAGGACCTCGATCACAGGAGCAGCCACCTTGATCGGCTTCGAACCGGAGGTCTGCCGCGGCAGGCTCTGCGCGTAGGAGGTGACGAACTGCTCGGCTTCGGCCTGGCGCCGGGCGATGATCGCGGCCGGCTTGTTCCACATCAGGATCGCGTCGCGCGCGCCGGCCATGTCGCCGGCATTGATGCGGTTCAGGAAGGTCGAGCCGAGGAAGCCGGACCGCGGGGCAGCGGCACCGATGCCGATGTTGTAGCAGACCGACACGAGGGCATCGAAGACGTTCTGGCTGACAGGCACCTTCAGGCCCTTGTTCACCGCCGACACATAGCGGGCGACCGTCACGTCGAAGAGCGCATCGCACTGCGCCGAGGTGATGGTCATGCCGGCGGTGACCGGCTTGCCGTCGATCGTCGTGACGCCGATGCCTATGGTCCAGACGCCGACGCTGTCCTTGTAGGCTTTCAGCCGGCGGCCTTCGCGCGCGATCAGAACCGCCTCGCCGATGGGGCTGAGCTCCATGTCAGGTCTCCAGGATGAGATTGAGCGCCGCCCGCAGGCTGCAGGTCAGGCCGTGCGCGGCGCCAGGATCTCGGCCGGCACCAAGAACTGCATCACGCCGCCCGACGTGTTCATGCCGAGCACGGTGGCGAGCGGGGACGACGCGGGATCGCAGGCGAGCACGATCACCACGGTCCCGGCGCCCATCAGCGCGCTCACGCCGTTCCTGTTCGAGAGCCTGGCGAGAGAGCCCGGCCGGAAGCCCGCCGCCTCTGCGCGCCGCTCGAATTCGCTCGTCAGGTAGGCGGCGATGTCCTCCTCCGTCTCAAGCGTGCGCTGCGTGGTGTGCGTCTCGGTGATGGTGATCATGTTGGTTGCTCAGACTGTTGCGTCAACGAAGGTCCACGCCCCATCACGGAAGGCCGGGGCCTTGCCGGGCGGCGTGAACGACGGCGGGGCGATCACGGTGGCGTGGTCGGGGATCCGGAAGCTGCCCCAGGTGTCCGGCACCGGCTCCGCCAACCGGGAGTCGACCAGCCGGCCCGACTCCGGATCGTAGAGGTAGATGATCGGCGGCTCGATCATGGCGGCCTCAGCGAATGGTGGCGGCGAAGCGCCAGAGGTCGTCCATCTGTTTGGCCGACCAGCCGAGGGCAGCGGCGAGCACAGCGGTCGACGGATTGCTGCGCTCGAAGGTGGTCGCGCCCGACACGCCCATGTCGACGTCGAACCGATCCTCGTCGTCAGGGATGCCGTCGATCACCGCCTGCAACGCCGCGGGCACCTCGCCGCGCTTCACGAAGGCGAGTGCCTCCTCCTTGGAGATCACACCCTGCTTGGCGAGAGCCTGCGCGAACTGACGATCCGAGATGACCTCCGGGACGTCGGGCGACAGATCCTCTGCGTCGGCGATCACGATGTCGCCGGCCTTGACCAGCGCGGCGAGGGCGGCAGCCTCCTTGTTGCCTGGCGCCGGCCACGGGACCATGAACTCGACCGGACCAACGAAGTCGCCGAGTTGGTCGCCAGCATCGAGCGTGACTGCAATCGCCGCCTTAGCGAGCGCTATGTAATTCGCCTTCATTGTCAGAGCCTCGCATTCGCATTGATGAACGCAGCGGAGTTGTTGAAATAAAATCCCACAGCGTTGCCCGCTGTGAAGCTAGACGCTGGCGCCCCCGAGAAGTTGAAGCCAATTCTTTCCGGGGACGAATATGCGATACCTCCGCTTGAGAAGGCGGCCACCGAACTGTCTGCCCTGGACCCTGAGAAGTGAGCGGGCGACGAAATCGAACATGAGGGCGCTGCCCGCATGGGCGCCGGCAACTGCACAACGCCGGCATAGGCGCCGATTCCAGAGAATGCTTGGCCCATGCAAAGAGGATCTGTGATGTAGTTCTGGCGCCAGAAGTACCGCTGGCACTTTCGCAGATCGTCTGCAAAGTCGCCAAGCTCAAATGGTGGCACAACGCCGCCCTCGTACAGACCGACATCGAATAGATCGAACGTAGCGCCATTCGTCGCGAGCAAATTGACCTGTCCCGGCAGAGCGTAAAAGCCTCCAGACTGCCAGCCGGCGACGCCCTGCATTGACGTGCCACCACAGAAGACGACACAGACAATAAACCCGATACCTGTGTCCGTCGCCCAGGTCCCGGTGGTGTCACCAACCAGGGTGACAGTTTTCACAACATCGGTGTTGATCTCGCCAGCCGCGACAGTGATCGAACCGAGCCACGACCGGTTTACTGTGCCATTGAGAACCGCAATGGTGTAATTTCCAGCGACACTCGCGCGGACGCCGAAGCGTAACGTGATGGTCTTTGCGGAAGCGGAGCCAAACCTCAGGTCGGAGACATCCAGCCCTTCGATTCGGGTCTGGAACTGGGCGCGATCCCCAGCCGCGGGCGTATTTGCAGCCGTTACCGTTGCCCGGATCCGATAAGGAGATCCGCCCGGTGTAAGCTGCGCGATCCGTTGGGCTGTTAGGCCGCCTGTCGTGTTAACGGCACGCTCCGCGAGCCAAGAGTCTGACGGAAAGTCGAAAGTGTTCGGCGCGATAGTGACCGCGTTGTTGCCGTTCAGCTGCGACACCCGCATGCCGGGGTCTATGATGCGGTTGCGTTTCGAGGCAGTGCCGGGCGCACCGCCAACCGCTGCGCCGCTCGCCGCGTTGTAGCTGCGCACAGTCCAGTTGCCGGCACTGTCCGAGGTCGCCTCGAAGGTATCGCCGGCAGCGGTGGTGATGTTCTTCCCGCCGGGCAGGATCAGCGACGTCGCGTTGTGCGTGAGCGTGCAGGCGCCAGAGAACCGGCCGCGCCGATCGCAGTAGGCACGCGATCCGAACGACGTGATGGCGACGCCGCTACCCGTGATGTTGACGAGGTGGGTGTTGAGCGACCCGATGTCGGTGGTCGCCGCTGCGGTGATCGCGCCTTCCTCGATGCGCGCGTCGACCGCGCCGTTGTTCGCGTTGACGCGGATCGCGTCCACGGCCGTCGTGCCGTCCGGATAGGCTTCGATGACGTAGCTCTCGACGGTCTGCCCGGCGATCGTGGAGGGCTTCTGCGTGGCGGCGAACCAGTTGCGGCCGTCGATGGCATGAAGCACGCGCCCGACCGCCGTGGACGACTTCTTGTCCAGCGAAAGTTGCTTCGAGCCGGTGTAGAGCGTGGTCGCTGGTCCCGTGAGCCGGGTGAGGGCGACCGCAAGCTGAACGAACTCCGCAGCGCCGAACGCGTCCTGCGTGCCGTTGTAGCTCTGCGTGTTGATGATGAAGGCGACCGTGGTGAGCGCCGATGGAACCGGATCCACAAGGGTGATCGTACCGCCCGTGGTCGGATCGCTGTTCCGGGTTTTCGAAGCGATCAGGTAGCCGTCACCGACGAGCTTGTTCCGCGAGCCGAAATGGATCGTCATGCCCGGCTGCACGGTGGTCAGGTCGAGGCCCGCCACGGTGACGAGATTGGAATTCGCGGCAACGGAGGCGGTGCCGGTCGAGGAGTAGTAGAGAGACATGCGAAAGCGTCCCCGGGTTGAGGATGGCGGCGGGCGAAGATGCGAAGAGACGAGCGCGGTCAGCGCTTGAGGACAACCACGTACATATTTGCGGAGACAGTAGCGCCTGAGTTTGCGCCACCCTCCCACTTGAACATCAGTGATATACGATGATTTCCGGTTCCGATGACACGCATCGCTGTGTAATCAATCGGACCGGTTTGATAGGTTGCCTTGGTTGTATTTCCGCCCGCTGTGACACTATAGCTTTGCTGGCCGCGGCCACTATTCAGCGGCACACCGTCGATTGCTATGGCGACCGTCAACGCGGATGACTGCTGCACATTGGCTGTGCCATTGGCTTCAACGTAGACGTCGGCCGTTGAAGCAATCAGCACCGACCAATCGCCATCGGCGTAGAAGTCGTATGAGCAGCCTGGGATCTCACGAAATCCGGGGCTGCTCGGGCGCGCATCGCCGACACCGCCTGAGCGCACGACTCGGTCGGAAGAACCGTTCGGCGCGATGAGGCTCGTCGTTACTACGAGGTTCGGGATGGTGAGGGTCTGTCCGTCGAACTGGAACGGGTACGTGAGCCCTCCGTTGGCCGTGATCGCGAACAGGTTGGCGTCGATCACGAAGCGCGACGAGCCATTGTCGAGCAGGTCGATGTACCAGCCCGCGCCGCGGATCTGACCGCCGCGGTTTACGGTTGCGTAGGCTTCGAGGCGCACCGACACGCCCGAAACGCCCGAGCGGGCGAACAGCGAGAAGCGTCCCTGCGCCGTGCCAGCGTTCGTGACCGCCGACACGTCGTTGATCAGCGATGCCTGCGCGCTGTCCTGGCTGGCCCGGGTGCTTGCCTCCTG
>NZ_SMNT01000142.1 GCF_004348265.1 Methylobacterium segetis | reverse complement strand
TCCTTGCCGGGGGAGCGCATGAAGGCGGCGGCGAGGATGATGATCGCGCCCTGGATCAGGCCGAACACGAAGAAGGCCTGGGCGTAGCTGCCCGCGTCGATCATCTTGGCGATCGGCAGGATGGTCAGCGCCGAGCCGGCGCCGTAGCCGCCCGCGGTGAGGCCGACCGCGAGGCCGCGCTTGTCCGGGAACCACTTGAGGGCGTTGTTCACGCAGGTCGCGTAGACGCAGCCGACACCGATGCCGCCGACGACGGCGCCGGCGTAGAAGCCGGTGAGCGAGGTGGCGTAGGAGTTGATCACCCAGGCGAGCCCGGTCATCAGGCCGCCGAACATGACGACCCGGCTCGGGCCGTACTTGTCGATGAAGTAGCCCTCGATCGGGGTGAGCCAGGTCTGCACGATCACGAAGATGGTGAAGGCGACCTGGATCGCGGCGCGATCCCAGCCGAAGGTCTTCTGGATTTCCGGGACGAACAGGGTCCAGGCGTACTGGATGTTCGCGGCCGCCACCATGCAGGCGACGCCGAGAACGATTTGCAACCAGCGATTGGGTGACGGCTTCACCGCGGCGGGCGCGGCAACGGGCGTTACCATGGGCGTTCTCCCTCGTCCTTGACGGACATCTGACGGCTTGTTGGTTGGGGCGTACGCTAGTGCGACGCCGTCCTTGACAACGCCGAATCACAATCCCCTGCTGGGTGCGATATATGCATTATTTGGTATGCCAGGCATCATGGCAAGCAGAATAATGCTATTGGTGCGCTAGAAGGTCGGCCGACGCTGTTCCACGGGGGCTTGCCTGTGTGAAACGTTCCAGACCGCTAACCCAACCCATTCCGATCGAAGGGCCTAGGGTTCTGGAACCCCTTGCTCGTCGAGGTGTCGGAACTCAATCGAATCGCTTGGCTCCCTGCCTTGCTGGCAGATCGCCTTCAAGGTCCGCCATGCCTTCGTCAGCGGTCGTTCATTGTTGACCGACCGAAGGGCTTCTCAGGGTCGCCAGCAGCCGCTCACGAATGGGTGCCACGCGTCAGATTTCGACGACTTGGTGCGGGCGGGTCGGGATGGCTCAGCGCCCATCGCGGCCCAGGGGCGAGCCCGGACCTCGAAAGAAGCGCGCGCCTGCGCCGGAATCCGCCGCCGCCCTTAAAGCATGCGATTGAACGAGGATCGACATCCCGGCATCGTCGGTCTATCGCCCGGTTCGAACTGGCCCACCAGCGACTGAGGGAGGTTTGTGCTCTCGCCTTCGACACGGAGAGTACATGCCGCGATTTTTCTTCGACACCTTCGACGGCCTCGTCGTTTTCGACGACGAAGGAACCGACTTGCCCGATCGCGCCGCCGCGCGCCGCCATGCGCATCGCGCCCTGTCCGACATGATGCAGAGCGCGCCCGACCGGGGATCGACCGTTCAGTATCGGGCCGATGTCCGCGACGCGCAGAACAGGCGCATCATGACGGCCACGATCAGCTTCGCGATCGACGAGACCGACTAGGCGGCGCGGCCTCGCCCTCGGCAGGCTGCGGGAACGCCCCACCGGAGCGGCCTCGATCTCGGACGCCGCGCGATCGCCCGTGTCCGGCGGCACCCCGCGTCCCCACGCTTCCGCCGATCGGGCGACTGGTGATGCGGTGTGCGGGCAACTCACTTGTCAGAGATTGAGTTACCGGCAATGCATTGCCCATGCTCCCGCGCGGAACCGTCATGCCCCCATTCGGCTTCGAGCCGCCGACGGTCGCCTGGCGGGCGCGTGGCGGGAGCGGGCGAGCCCACGCCGCATGAGCATGGCTGACATCCTGCCGGGCGGCGGCCAGCTCGGCGCGATCGTCCGGTCCCATGACTGGGCCGCGACGCCGCTCGGCCCGATCGAGGGCTGGCCCCAGAGCCTGCGCTCCGCGGTGAGCACCGTGCTGCTGTCGCCCGTGCCGATCGTCCTGCTCTGGGGCGAGGACGGCATCATGATCTACAACGATGCCTATTCGGGCTTCGCGGGCGGGCGGCACCCGCAGCTCCTCGGCTCCAAGGTGCGCGAGGGCTGGCCCGAGGTCGCCGAGTTCAACGACAACGTGATGCGGGTGGGATTGGCCGGCGGCACGCTCGCCTACAAGGACCAGGAACTCACGCTGTATCGCTACGGCCGGCCGGAACCCGTCTGGATGAACCTCGACTACTCGCCCGTCCTCGACGAGGCCGGGCGGCCGGCCGGGGTGATCGCCGTCGTGGTCGAGACCACCGAGCGGGTGCTGGCCGCGCGGCAATTGCAGGAGAGCCAGGCGCTCGCCGACCTATATGCCGACCGCATCCAGCTCGCCCTGTCGGCCGGCGCCATCATCGGAACCTGGGTCTGGGACCTGCCCAACGACCAGTTCACCGTCGACGAGGCCTTCGCCCGCAGCTTCGGGCTCGATCCCGCCCTCGGGCGGGTCGGGCTGAGCCTGGAGCAGGTGATCGCGACCGTCCACCCGGAGGACCGCCAGGGGCTCGTCGCGGCGATCAACGAGGTGGTCGCGCGCGGGGGCGCCTACGCCCACCAGTACCGGGTGCGGCGCAGCGACGGGAATTACTACTGGATCGAGGCGAACGGCCGCGTCGACCGCGCGCCGGACGGGACGCCGCTGAGATTTCCGGGCGTCCTCATCAACGTGGAGGACCGGCGCGCCGTCGAGGCCGAGCGCGACCGCGCCATCGTGGCCCTGCGCACCCTGAACGACACGCTGGAGCAGCGCGTCGCGGAGCGGACGGGCGAGCTGATGCGGGCCGAGGAGGCCCTGCGGCAATCCCAGAAGATGGAGGCGGTGGGCCAGCTGACGGGCGGGGTGGCGCACGACTTCAACAACATGCTGACCATCATCCGCTCGTCGGTGGATTTCCTGCGCCGGCCCGAACTGCCGGAGGCGCGCAAGGCGCGCTACCTCGACGCGGTCTCGGAGACGGTCGACCGCGCGGCCAAGCTGACGGGCCAGCTCCTCGCCTTCGCCCGGCGTCAGGCTCTGAAGCCCGAGGTATTCGACGTGGGCGCCAAGCTGCGCGGCATCGCCGACATGCTCGACACCGTGACCGGTGCGCGGATCCGCGTGGTGACGCAGGTGCCGGACGAGCCGAGCTTCATCCGGGCCGACCTCAGCCAGTTCGAGACGGCGCTCGTGAACATCGCGGTGAACGCCCGCGACGCCATGGAGGGCGAGGGCACGCTGACGCTGCGCCTGACCTCGGGCAGCGCCATGCCGCCGATCCGCGGCCATGCCGGCTCGCAGAACGCCTTCGCGGCCCTGTCCCTGACCGATACGGGGGCGGGCATCGCGCCGGACCAGCTCGGGCGGATCTTCGAGCCGTTCTTCACCACCAAGGAGGTCGGCAAGGGCACCGGCCTCGGCCTGAGCCAGGTGTTCGGCTTCGCCAAGCAATCGGGCGGGGACGTGGACGTGCGCAGCAGGCCGGGGGAGGGCACCACCTTCACCCTCTACCTGCCCGAGATCACGGTCGAGGGGCAGCCCGAGCGCCCGGCGGAGGACGCGAGCAGCCTCGCGCCGGTGGGCGCCGGTCAGCGCGTCCTCGTGGTCGAGGACAATCTCGAGGTCGGGCGGTTCTGCACGCAGATCCTGCAGGATCTCGGCTACGAGACCGATTGGGCCGTCAATGCCGAGGAGGCGCTGACGAAGCTCGGCGAGGATGGCGCCGGGTTCGAGGTCGTGTTCTCCGACGTGGTGATGCCGGGCATGGGCGGCATCGCGCTGGCCCGGGATCTTCAGCGCCGGCTGCCGGATCTGCCCGTGGTCCTGGCCTCCGGCTACAGCCACGTGCTGGCGCAGGACGGGGCCCACGGCTTCGAGCTCCTGCACAAGCCGTACTCGGCCGAGCAGCTCTCGACGGTGCTGCGCCACGTGACGGCGCGCCGGCTCCGGCGCGGGCGCGCCTGAGCCCGCACCCCCGCGGGGCTCAGAACGCGTTGCGGTAGGCGCGGGGCGAGATCACCGTCTGGACGATGATCTGGATGTCGAACCAGATCGACCAATTGTCGATGTAGTGGAGATCGTGGGCGACGCGCCGCTCCATGTCGAGGTCGGTCAAGGTCTCGCCGCGCAGGCCGTTCACCTGCGCCCAGCCCGTGATGCCCGGCTTCACGTTGTGGCGGCGGGCGTAGAGCGCGATCCGCCGCTCGAAGCTCCGGTCATGGGCGAGGGCGTGCGGGCGGGGACCGACCAGCGACATCTCGCCGAGCACGACGTTGAAGAGCTGGGGCAATTCGTCGATGTTCGAGCGGCGCAGCATCGCGCCGATCCGGGTGATGCGGGAATCGTTGCGCGTCGCCTGACGGAAGCCCGCATTCTCCTCGACCTTCATGCTGCGGAACTTGAAGACGTCGAAGGGCTGCTGGTTGAAGCCGTAGCGGCGCTGCCGGAAGAAGACCGGCCCGGGGCTGTCGAGCTTGATCAGCACCGCGACCGCCGCCAGCAGCGGCGCCAGCATCACGAGGGCGGTCAGCGACAGCGCGAGGTCGAAGGCGCGCTTGATCAGGATCTCGCCGAGATTGAGCGGGCGGCGCCCGATATTGATGCCGGACAGGCGGCCGACCCGGGCGATCTGCAGGTCGGGGAAGCGGTCGAGGACCGGCCCCGGCCGCAGATGCAGGGCGGAGGGCACGCGCAGGAAGGCGTCGATGCAGCGCTCGACCTCGGCGTTGTCGGTCCAGGGCACGAGGATGAAGACGTCGTCCGGGCGCAGGAAGCGCACCACGGAGACGGCGAGGTCGAGATCCTCCGAGAGCTGCGCTTGGCGCGCGGCCTCGTCGAGCCCCGTGTCGACGCGGCGCAGGTAGCTCGTGCCGATGACGCGCAGGCCCAGGGCCTCGGCATCGTTGCTCGCGTAGAAGCGCGCGATGTCCTCCTCGAAGCCGACGAGGTGCACGCGGCTGACCGAGGCCGAGGCCGGGGTGATGCCGCGGCGCACCAGCGCGATCATCGCCGCCCGCACGCTCAGCATCACGGGCAGGCCGAGCACGAACAGGGTGACGGTGACGACGCGGGAGAAGTCGGTCGTGGTCTTGGTGGCGAAGCCGAAGACGAGGACGACCGCCCAGGCGACGAGCCAGAGCGTGGCCGCCCGGCGCAGGTGCGGGCGCTGCGCCAGCGAGGTCTCGATGCTGTATTCCTCGCGCACGAGGTTGGTGAGCAGCACGATGAGGGCGACGAGGCCCGCGATGCGCAGGCTGCGGATCTCGGAACCCGGGATCAGCGTCCCCGCATGGGCGAAGTAGTAGGTCGCCTCGATGAGCAGGCCGAGGCCGCAGATCGTGAGCACGTCCGCGACCGCGACGGTGGCCGAGATCCCGAGGCGGAAGGCGGCGCGGCTGCGGCGCGGCAGCAGGGCCGACCAGACGTGCCGGCGCCCGCCGGGAGAGCGGACGCTCTGGTAAGTCTCGGGAAGTCGATCCTGAAACATCGGGCGCTCTGTTCCGTCGTGAACCACGCTTCGTCCCGGACTGATACGGATCTCGCCGCGGCCCGGGTGCTCGGGCCTGACCGAGCAACCTTCGGACCTCGGACCGACCCGTCCGGATCGATTGCGCCCAATTCAAATTTGCGCTTACGGGTTGCCTGCACGCCGCGCAAGGCGCGGCGCCGCGGGGATACGGGCCCGGCGCCCGCCGGGTTTCGATCTCCGGTTGTATTTTGGATTGAGTGGTGCGCCGGCGCACGTCGGGGCGGGGCCTCGACCTGCGCGGGGCTGCTCCTCAGGCCGCGTCGGCCGCGCCCGCGGGGGAGACGGTCTGGATCGTCTCGAAGCCCTCGAATTGCGGGTGGCCGAGATAGAGCGGCTTGGTGGTCGGCACCCGGCTGTGGGCCTTGCGGAACTGCTCGGAGCGCGTCCAGGCCTCGAAATCGGCCCGCGAGCGCCAGATCGTGTGCGAGGCGTAGAGGACGTGGTCCTCATGCTCGGGGCCGCGCAGGAGCTGGAACTCGACGAAGCCCGCCATCTCGCCGAGGTGGCTGTCGCGCCCGAGCCAGACCTGCTCGAATTCCTGGGTCGCGTCCTTGACCACCTTGAAGCGGTTCATGGCAATGAACATGCGGGGCTCCTGTCGCTGGAAAGTCCGAAGACCGGAACATCCGGTCTCGCTCGGGCGGGAATCCTATCCCCTGTCTTCGGGCGCGCGAAATCGGGCGCCTCGCCGCAAGTGCGTGAATTGCGCATCACTGATCAGTGACTCCGTACTTCTCGCCTCGCAAAAGGTCTGAAGGCCCCGGAGCACGACTTGCAATTTCCCCGGCCTTCGTGGTCAAGTTGTTGCTAAGGCAACCTTCGGGTACGCCGAGACGCCGCCACGACCTGCACGCGCTCGTGATTTGGTCGGGCCGCCGCGCGAGGGGAATATCCGGCCACGGTCCTCCGTCGCCGCCGGCCCGTCCCGCGGGTCTCGGAACCCGAAGGCCGCCGTTGAAAATAGCTCGTCTCGCCGGAGGTCCGGCGGCGAGCGAGCGATCAGGAAGAAGGACCACGTTGAACGATGATGCCTAAGCAGACCACCGACGTGGACCGCCTTGTCGGTCTCCGCATCACGGCCTTGCGCAAGGCCCGCGGCATGAGCCAGACGGCGCTCGGCACGGCCGTGGGCGTGACCTTCCAGCAGGTGCAGAAATACGAGAAGGGCCAGAACCGCGTCGGCGCGGGCCGCCTACGCGAGATCGCCCGCCTCCTCGAGGTGCCGGTCTCCGCCTTCTTCGAGGAGAGCGACGCGGCCGGCCAGGCGCAGGAGGACGTGTTCGGCTTCCTCAGCGCCCACGGCGCGATCGAGCTGCTGCGCGCCTACGCCGCGATCCGGGACGACCAACTGCGCCGCGACGTGCTCGCCATCGTCCGCACGGCCTCCCGGCTCGGCCACGCGCCGGCCACCGAGGGCACGGCCTGACCGAACGCGGGCGGCCTTCCGCGGGCTGACGCCGCTCAGCCCGCCGCGCGGCTCGAGATCAGGTGGAAGAAGCTGCCGGTGACCTGGCCCCTGCGGTGCCCGGCGAGGCCGAGGGGCCTGCCCTCGGCATCCGTGACCTCGGCCAGGGCGAGGTCGGCGCCGGGAGGCTCCGTCAACTCGCTCGCGTAGTGGAACTCGTGCCCGACGAGGCGCGTCCCGGCCGGGCCGAGCAGGCCGTCCGCGACGAGCCGCGCGACCCGGTAGCCGAGATGGAGCTTGCGCGCCTTGTAGGAGGTCGCGACCGGCAGGAGACCCGCCATGGCGTGGGTCTGCCCGGCGGCGTCCTCCAGGCTCTGCCCCAGCACCATGTAGCCGCCGCACTCGCCGTGAACCGGCTTCTCCGCCGCGAAACGCCGCACGCCGTCGAGGAAGCGGCCCGCCGCGGCGAGGCGCCCCGCGTGGAGCTCCGGGTAGCCACCGGGCAGCCAGCAGGCGTCGCAGGTCTCCGGCGGCGCCTCGTCGGCGAGCGGCGAGAAGGGCACGATCTCGGCCCCCATCGCCCGCCAGCCCGCCGCCATGTGCGGGTAGAGGAAGGTGAACGCCTCGTCGGAGGCGACGGCGACGCGCTGCCCCGGCGGGCGCGGCAGCCCATCCCCGCCCCCGGCGGGCGGCCCGGCGCCGCCGGCCAGCGCCCGGATCGCGTCTAGGTCGAGCCCGGCTTCCGCGAGATCCGCGAGGCGGTCGAGGCGCGCCTCGAGATCCTGGGTCTCCCGCGCCTGGACGAGGCCGAGATGCCGCTCGGGCAGGACGAGGCTCGCGTCGCGGGCGAGCGCGCCGAGCACCGGCATCCCGATCCGGGCAAGCCCCGCCTCGACGAGGCGGCGGTGGCGCGGGCTCGCGACCTTGTTCAGCACCACGCCCGCGACCCGCACCCGCGCATCGTAGCGGGCGCAGCCGAGGGCGATTGCGGCGGCCGATTGCGCCGCGCCCGAGACGTCGAGGACGAGGAGGACGGGCCAGCCGTAGCGGGCGGCGATGTCGGCATTGGCGCCCGTGCGGCCCTCGCCCGCCACGATCCCGTCGAACAGGCCCATCGAGCCCTCGGCGATCACGAGGTCGGCACCCTGGGCGGCGATTCGCCCGACCGCGTCGAGGAGGCCGTCCTCCATCGCGAAACTGTCGAGGTTGACGCTCGGATGGCCGGTGGCGGCCTGGTGGAAGGCCGGGTCGATGTAGTCCGGCCCGCATTTCGCGCCGCGCACCGCCACGCCACGCCGGGCGAGCGCGCGCATCAGCGCGAGGGTCACGGTGGTCTTGCCCGAGCCCGAGCGGGGGGCGGCGACGAGGAGGCCGGGCGCGCTCATGCGGGCGGGAGGCCCGCGCCGGTCGGGCGGAAGCGGCGGTCGTAGCCCTTCGCGTAGAGGGCGCTCTCGCGGAAGTCGTGCGCCGCGAGCGCCGGCCCGACGAGGATCAGCGCCGTGCGCTCCAGCCCCGCCTCCGCGACGGAAGCCGCGAGGGTGGCGAGGCTCCCGGTGATCACGTGCTCGTCCGGCCAGGTCGCGCGGAACACCACGGCGGCGGGGCAATCCGGCCCGTAGAAGGGGGTCAGCTCGGCGACGACCTGTTCGGTGACATGGATCGAGAGGTGGAGCGCGAGCGTCGCCCCCGTCGCCGCGAAGGCCGCGAGCGTCTCCCGCTCCGGCATGGCGCTGGCGCGGCCCGAGGTGCGGGTCAGGACGACGGATTGGGCGAGGCCCGGCACGGTAAGTTCCCGCCGGAGCAGGGCCGCGGCCGCGGCGAAGGCGGGCACGCCCGGCGTCACCGTGTAGGGGATGCCGGCCGCGTCGAGGCGGCGCGTCTGCTCGGCGAGGGCGCTCCAGATCGAGAGGTCGCCGGAATGCAGCCGGGCGACGTCCTGGCCCGCCGCGTGGGCCTCGGCGCAGGCGGCCACGATCGCGTCGAGGTCGAGGGGCGCGGTGTCGAGGATGCGGGCGCCCGGCGGGCACCAGCGCAGGATCTCGGGCGCGACGAGGGAGCCCGCGTAGAGGCAGACGGGGCAGGCGGCGATGAGGTCGCGGCCGCGCACCGTGATGAGGTCGGCGGCACCGGGGCCGGCGCCGATGAAGTGAACGGTCATGGGGACGGGCTCGGGACGGCGAGCGCGCAGGTGGCGCCGGCGCTGGCGATGCGGGGAAGGGCGAGGCGGGAATCGGGACCGGCGATCGCGAGCGCCGCCGCCTCGGCCAGCGAGCCGACGCCGCGCAGGCGTTCGATGCGGGGGGAGCGGGTCAGCACCCGGGCATCCGCGGCGGCGAGGGCTTCCGGCGACACCGGCGTCGGCGCGAGCGCGAAGGCGCGCGCCGCCTCGCGCAGGGCCGGCTCCGCCGCCCGGTCCTCGGCCGTGGCGATGGCGGCGAGGCGGGGCGCATCCGTCCCGGCCTCAGCGAGCGCGCGGCGCAGCAGGGTGACGATCTCGGCGGGCTCCGTTCCGCGGCGGAACCCGATGCCGGCGACGAGGGGAGGGGCCTCGGTCACGGCTTCGTCCAGATCCACTGGGTGACGGGCATGGCCGCGCGCCATCCATGCATCCCGCCGACCGGATCGGCCCGGGCGACCGAGAGGCGCCGCAGGGCGCCCCCCCTGTCTGCGAAGGCGGCGAGCAGTGCCGCCTCGCCTTCGAGCGTCACCGCGTTGGCGACGAGGCGCCCGCCCGCGGGCAGGCAAGCGGCGGCGCGGGCCAGCAGCCCCGGCTCCGAGACGCCGCCGCCCACGAAGACCGCGTCCGGTGCCGGCAATCCGTCGAGGGCGGCGGGGGCGGCGCCCTCCACCACCGCGAGGTCGGGCACGCCGAGCGCCTCGGCGTTGCGGCGGATGCGGGCGGCACGGTCTGGGCGGATCTCGACGGCCACCGCCCGCATGGCGGGATGGCGCAGCATCCACTCGATCGCGACGGAGCCGGCGCCGCCGCCGATATCCCAGAGCCGTTCGCCGAGGCGGGGCCGGAGCGCCGCCAGCGTCACCGCGCGGATCTCCGCCTTGGTGAGCTGCCCGTCATTCTCGAAGAGCGCGTCGTCGAGGCCGGGGGCGAGCGGCAGCACCCTGGCGTCGGAGGCCGCAAGGACCTCGATCGAGAGGGTGTTGAGCGGGTCGATCCCGTCGAGGCCGAAGCCCTCGGCCGTGGCGCTGCGGATTCGCTCGCGCGGCCCGCCCATCGCCTCCAGCACAGCCAGGCGCGAGGCGCCGAGCCCGCGCTCGGCCATCAGGGCCGCGACGCGGCCCGGCGTCGTCTCGTCCCAGGACAGGACGAGGAGGCGGGTGCCCGGCTGGAGATGGGGCAGGATGCGCGTCAGCGCGCGGCCGTGCAGCGTCAGGCAGGCGCATTCGGCCAGCGGCCAGCCGAGGCGGGCGCAGGCGAGGCTGAAGGCGGAGGGTTGCGGGAAGGCCCGGATCTCGCCGGGCGGCACGAGGCGCGCGATCTCGGCGCCGATGCCGAAGTGGAACGGGTCGCCGGTGGCGAGGATGCAGGTCGGCTCGCCGCGGCGTGCCAGGATCGCGTCGTAGGCCCCCGCGAACGGGCTCGGCCAGGGGCGCGCCTCGCCGGAGAGGGGGGCGGCGAGGGCGAGGTGGCGCCGGCCGCCATAGACGACGTGGGCCGCATCGAGGGCGGCGCTCGCGGCCGGAGAGAGCCCGGCGCGGCCGTCCTCCCCGATCCCGACGATCGACAGCCAGGGCTCGCGCGACAGGCAGGGCTCGCGCGACGGCCAGGGCTCGCGGCTCGACTCCGGCGCGGGGCTAGCGGAGAAGTCTGCCATGCGCATCCTCATCCTCGGAGGCACGGGCGAGGCGAGCGCCCTGGTGCGGGGCCTCGCCGGCTCCGGCCACGCCGTCACCCTGTCGCTCGCCGGCCGCACCGCCGCGCCGAAGCCCGAGGCGGTGCCGACCCGCATCGGCGGCTTCGGCGGCCCGGAGGGGCTTGCCCGCTATCTGACGGAGAACGGCGTCGATCGGCTCGTCGACGCCACACACCCCTTCGCCGCGCGGATCTCGCGCAACGCCGCCGAGGCGGCGGCGATGGCCGGGGTGCCCCTGCTCGCGATCCGGCGCCCGCCCTGGGAAAGGCAGGCGGCCGACGCTTGGCGCGAGGTCGGGAGCGTGCCCGAGGCCGTGGCGGCTCTGGGCGAAGCGCCCCTGCGCGCCTTCCTCACGGTCGGCCGCCAGGAACTCGCCGCCTTCGCGGCGGCCCCCCAGC
>NZ_SMNT01000141.1 GCF_004348265.1 Methylobacterium segetis | reverse complement strand
CGGCGATGGATGCGGCGGCGAGGGCGCCGGCCAGAAGGATCTTCATGGGGTTCTCCTCGAAACGTTGGCGGACCAACCCGCGGCCGCCGGCATCGTTCCGATGATCGGCCGGGAGACGCCAGGATCTCGCATCGCGCCCGTAAGCATTCGTCCCTCGACCGGCAGTTCAGATGCTGCCATCGGTGGCTGCGCGCCGATCTTTCACAATCCAGGGCTGAATGAGCCCCTCGCGATGATCAGGAGACAACATCCTTGGCCGTACAACCGCTGATCTTCTACCCGGACCCGCGCCTGCGCCTGCGGGCGGAGCCGGTCCGTGTCTTCGACGAGGCTTTGCGCGACCTGGCCCGGGATGTGCGCGACACCCTCGACGCGGCCCAGGCCGTGGGGCTCACGGCCCCGCATATCGGCCGCCTGCAGCGCCTCGTGGTGCTGCGCCTCGAGCCGGGCGCCGAGGCGGAGACCTTCGTGAACCCGGAGATCCTGGACGTGTCGCCGGATCTCGCGACCGCGACCGAGGGCAGCGTGCTGATGCCGGGCGTCGCCGAGACGGTGCAGCGCGCCGCGCGCCTGCGCCTGCGATTCCAGGATCTCGACGGGGCTTGGCACGAGGAGGAGGCGGAGGGGTTCCGCGCCGCCTGCCACCAGCACGAGATCGACCAGCTCGACGGCATCTTCTGGATCGAGCGCCTGTCCCGGCTGCGGCGGGAGCGGGTGCTGAAGCGCTTCCGCAAGCGCGGCGGCTGAGGCCGCGCCGCATGGCGGCGGGCGGGGGCGCCTGATAGGCTCGCGGGCTCCCCGTCCCGAGGCGCTCCGAGGCTGCGGCATGCGCGTACCCGTCCTGCTCCTCCTCGCTCTCGCGGCGGCGCCCGCTGCGGCGCAGGGAACCGGGCAATCCGCGAGCCCCGCCGCGCGGAAGGCGGCCCCCGCCCCGCCCTCGAACGCGGCCGCCCCGTTCGTCGGGTGCCCGTCGCTCGCGAATCTGCGGCTTCTCCTGCGCTCGAACCGCGGCGAACTCCCCGCCGTCGCCGCGATCCTGGCGGACGAGCGCGCGGATCATCTCGGCTGCGCCCTGGTCGGCCGCGACCGCGTCCAGGCCCTCGCCGACCACGTGGAGCTCGGCGGCACGGCCTACGATTGCCTGAGCCTTCAGGGCACCGGCATCTGCCACTGGACCCTCGCGGGGCTCGTCACCCCGGCGGCCGGCGCCGCGCCCCGCGCGAAGCCCGCTGCCGAGCGGCCGCGGCGCTGAGCCCGCGGCCTCCTTTCAGCCGGCATTCAGCGGGCCGCCCCGATCGTCTCCGAGCGACGTCCGGGCCCCACGGCGCGGACGCCCGGTTCGACTGGAGACAAGCATGCGCAAGCGCTTCTTCCTCGCATCGGCCCTCGCCGCCGGTGCGATCCTCGCGGGCCCTCAGGCCGTCTCGGCCGCGCCCGTCGCCCCGGATCCCGGTCTCGCCGTCGCGGCGGCCGGCGCGATCCCTGCCCAGTTCGGCTACTATTACGGGCCGCCGCGGCCCTACTGGCGCCGCCGGTTCTACGGACCCTACGGCTATTACCGGCCCCGGCCCTTCTACCGGCCCTACGGCTATTACCGCCCGCGGCCCTTCTATCGTCCCTACGGGTTCCATCCCTACTGAGCCGGCGCCCAGGCCGGGCTCGCCATGGGCCGCCCGAGCCCTAGCTCGTGCGGCAGGCGGGATATCGGAGGGGTGCTCCCATGCGGGCCGGTCGGAGGAGGTGCGCGGCGGCGCTCGGTCTGTGGCTCGGCGTCCTCGGGCCGGGAGCCGCCCCGGCCCAGCCGGCGCCGGCGGACGAGGCCATCGCCTGCGACTCCCTCGTCGCCCTGCGTCTCCTGACGGCGGGCGCCGGGGGCGACCATGCGGCAGCGGCAGCGGCCGCGCGCCTCGCCAGCCAGCCCGCCTGCCGGCGCGTGCCGCGGGACGCGATCGGCGCGGTCGAGCGCCGGGCCATGATCGGCGGCGCCCCCTTCGAGTGCCTCGCGGTGCGCGGCTCCGCGGCCTGCCTCTGGCTCCTGCCCTGAGCGCCCGGCGCGTCCCGTCGGCCGGATTTCTCGCCTGCCTGGTGAACCGGCCGGCCTCCCCGCGCGACTGAGCTTCATCGTCGGCGCGAATCCACCCCGGCACCGCCCTATCTAACGCCCCGCAACCCGCAGAGGATCGACATCCATGCTCGACACGCCCCAGACCCGCCGGCCCCTTCCCCTCATCCTGCCGCACGTCGTGCTCAGTCTCGGCCTGATCCTGGGGGTGGCCGGCTTCGGGGATGCGGCGCGGGCGGAACCGCCGATCCGCAGCCCGCAGGACGCGGCCTGCCGCAACGAGGCCCGGGCCCGCGTCTTCTCGACGCCCGATCCGTCCGGCCTCGGCCCCCACGCGATCGGGCGGCAGATCTACAATGCCTGCATGCAGCGGGCGGCCGGGGGCGGCTCGCGCAAGGCGAGGCGGAGCCGGCGGCGCTGACGCCGTCGGCGCCGGTCAGGCGCTCAGCGGCCTGCCGATGCGGGCGCGCAGCTGCAGGCGCAGGTTCTCGTTCGCGCTCTCGTCCGCGTCGAGGGCCGACATCAGCCTCAGCAACTGGCTGATCGGCACGGCTTGGTTGCGGACCGCCTCGGCGATCTGCTCCTGCAGCGACGTGGGTGCCGTCTCGGATATCGACTGGGCCGGCTGAGACATGTTCCGCGCTCGTCCTCGAAGGATCCTGGCTTTCGCGGCGGCTCGCTAAACCCTTTGCGCGCCCCGCGCCAGCCATCTCGGGAGCAATTGGTAGCCGGCACGTTACCGATGTCGCATCACCGCAACAGCATCCCCACCAACCCACAGGCCGCCCCGGGGGCAGGTGGCCGACGCGGCGCTCCGGGCCTCCGGCGGCAAGAGATCCCCTGCCCATGGCGATCGGGGACCTGACGCGGAAGGCCGCGGCCCCCGTTCAGTGCGCGAGCGGGGAACTCTCGTAGCCGTCGAGCAGGTCCTGCGGGTCGCGGTAGATCGCGGTGCAGCCGGCCGCCGAGAGGTCGGCCTCGGGGAAGCCGCCGCAGAGGAGGCCGATCGTCGCGAGGCGCACCTTGGCGGCGGCCTCGGCGTCGTAGGGCGTGTCGCCCACCGCGAGCGCGTCCCGGGCCCCGATCGGCCGCAGCTTCTCCAGCACGGCCGCGAAGATGTCGGGATGCGGCTTCGAGCGGTCGGCGTCGTCCGCGCTCGTCGCCACGTCGACGAGATCGCCGATGCCCAGGATCTCCGTGTAGCGCTCCACCTCGGATTTCTTGCCGGAGGAGGCGAGCGCCACCCGGCGCCCGTCGGCACGGATCCGCTCCAGCAGGGCGCGGACCCCGGGGACCGGGCGCACCTTCGACAGGTACGCGCGCTTGAACAGGTCCGAGCGGTAGGCCTCGATCGTCTCGCCCTCGCGCGCGATCTGCGCCTCGGAGAGGAAGACGGGCATCAGCTGGTCGCCGCCCTTGCCGATCTGCCGCCGGACCGCGGCCTCCTCGGTCTCGACCCCAAAATGCCGGAACGCCTCGACCCAGGCCCGCGCATGCAGGTCCACGCTGTCGAGGAGCGTCCCGTCGATGTCGAAGATGACCGCCTTCACGCGCATGCGGAACCGCCCCGTCTCAGCGCGGGAACAGGTGCAGCCCGTCGTCGGGCAGCAGGTTGCGGGCGGGGCCGCCGGTCTGCTGGCCGCGGCCCTGCTGGTAGTAGGGCAATTCCGGCCGGCGGTCGTTGTCGCTGCCCGAATCGTACTCCCAGGGCCGGTTCCAGGGCGCCCGCCCGCCCACCGTCACGGGAAGCGCCCCGGCGGAGGGGCCGCCGTAGCCGTAGGGCGCGGCCTGCGGGCCGGCCCCCGCCGCGCCCGGCGCCGCCGCGAGCGGGAGAGCGAGGAGAAGGGCGGCGGGTGCCTTCGCCAGTGTCTTCGCCAGTGTTTTGGCGGGTGTTTTGGCGGGTGTTTTGGACGGAAGGGGCATGGGGCGCCTCTCTCGGATGCGCGGATTCGGGCGAGTCAAGCTTTGCCGGACAACGGCCGAGCCCATGGCCCGTTCCGGCCGTGACCGGGAATCGGCGGGCCTCGAACGCGAAGGGCCCGCCCCCGGGCGGGGGCGGGCCCTTCAAGCGCGGCGTGCCGCGGCGGCTCAGTGCAGGGAGGCGCTCGGCGCGCGGGAGGCCTTCGCCTTGGCGACGGACTCGGCCTTGGCCGCCTTCTGGCCGGCAGCGGGCTTGGCGGCGGCGGGTTTGGCGGCGGCGGGTTTGGCGGCGGGCTTGTCAGCCGCGGCCTTGGCCTTGGCGGCCTTCCCGGCCGGCTCCTTGGCCTTCCCGTCGGCCGTCGCCTCGGCCTTCGCAGCGGCCTTGACCGGCTTGGCGGCGGACTTGGCGGCGGGCTTAGCGGCGGACTTGGCATCCGCCTTGGCCGTGGCCGGCTTGACCGTGGCGGGCTTGACCGTGGCCGGCTTGGCGGCCTTGGCCGGAGCCCGATCCGCGGCGCTGGCCGCGGCGCTCGTCTCGCCGACGGCCGGCGTTCCGGCGGCGCCGAGCTCGGCCTCGGCCCGGAACCAATGCTCCTCGGCCCGGCCGAAGACCCGGCCCTCGTCTTCCCAGATGTAATAGGCGCGCTCGCGCACCTGCTGCTCGACCATGATCGTCCACCCTCTTCCCATCGCCCCGTCCGGACGATGCGAAGCCAGGGTTAAGGGTTGGTTAACGGCGGTTGTTGGGCGAATTGCGAGCAACCGGCCTCCCAATATTGGGCGAGACTGTGCGGCCGGCCCGCAGACCTCAGCCCTTCGCGAGGCGCCGCGCATTCGCCCGGACCTTGCGGCGGTACCCTGCCACGACGCCGGCCGCGGACCCGCCGGTGGCGACGAGGATCGCGGCCTCGCCCGCGGCCATGATCTTCTCGCTGACCATCCGCTGCGCCTCGACCTGCGCGGCGGCGCCGCCGGCGGAGAGCTTGACGAGGCGCAGGCCGATCACCTGCTGCGACTCGAGCGCCAGCATCGTGGCGTCGATCCCGAGCTTCCACCACACACCGAACATCCGCCTGCCTCCGTCCCAGCCGCCGCCAGCGCCGCGCCGGGCCCGCGGGGTTCCGCAAGGCCCGGCGCGGCGCGTGATCGCCCTTCAATCGTCGAAGCTGCGCCCCTCAATCGTCGAAGCTGCGCCCCTTGGCGGCCGAGCCGCCGAGGCTGATCTTGCGGGGCGCGGGGGCCTTGGCGGCGCCGGGCCGCGCGGCGGGCTCGCTCGGAGCCGGGCGCGCCGGCTTCAGGTGCGCCTGCCCGTGGATCACCGAGCCGATCTCACCGGCCGCCCGCACGAGGTCGTCCCGCTCGCAGGCGCGGGCGACCTTCAGGCCGAGCTGGTGCATGTGGCTCTTGCCGTAGAGGTAGACGGCGAGCTTCGCCCGGGTCGGGGCCGGAATCCCGGCCAGGATCTCGGGCAGGTCGTACTCGTCGGCCCGGTAGACCTCGCCGAGGCGGTCGAGGGAGACGGGGCAGTCCGGGTCCGGCTCGGCGCCGGTGGTCGGATGGGCTTGCGTCATGGATCTCCTCCGGTGGACGATTCTGCGGTTCGCGTTGCGGCCGGGGGTTCCGGTGCCGCCCGGACGGGCTCGGGCGCCGGCGCGGCGGGGGCGGCCTCGGGCCGAAGGCAGCCGGTGCAGACCGAGGCGATGGCGATGCGCGCCCGGATCGTGGCGCGCTCCCACACCGCCTCCCGCGCCGCCAGGGCCCGGCGGGCCGTCTCGGCCTCCGAGAGCGGCGCTGCACCTCCGGCCGCCCCGGTCTCGAGGGGAGCCCCCTGCGGCCGGATGCGCAGGAACAGGGGCTGCGCGGAGCCATCCGGAGGCGGCGGCTCGGCGCGCGCCGGCCCGGCCTCCGCGACGAGGAGGCCGAGGCAGCCCGCGAGACTCAGTCGCAATCCCTGCAAACACCCTCTCCCGATGGGACGCCGCGGCGCGACGGTGCCCGCACGGCTTCCGGGGTGACCCCGGAGCCCGGCGGCAGGTTCCCCGGATCATGGTTAACAGACGCCTTAAACAGGACGGTGTGGCCCCGCGTCCAGTGCCCCGAGGCCGGCTTGGCAGCGTGCGGGGCGCCCCGCGCCTGCATCCGGAGCGGGCTTTGATCGACCGTCTCAACTTTGGCTTGCGTGTGGCAATCCTGCGGTTAAGCTTCGGCCGCGCTTCCGGAGCCCCGGCCGATTCGGCGGGTCCACCCCTCGCAGCAGGGTTCGCGCGATCGCATCCCTCCGGATGCCCCGGGCCTCGACCCTCGTGCGTCGGGCCCATCCCAACCGCGCCGAACGGCCTCTCTCGCTCCCGGGCGGATGGCCGCACGGTTCCTCAGCCATCGCCCCGCGCCGGCGGCGATGGCCCTCGCCGCGCGGCCGCAGGGCCGCCGCAGAACGTCGGACAGGAGGATTCATGCCGCGCCACGAGCGTCGACTGCTCACGAAGGCCGCCATCTCGGTGGAGGGCCGCATCTCGATCAAGCAGAGCCCGGACCGGGCTTGGCCCCGGGACCACGCCCGCCTGCGCGTGCTGGAGCGCGCCGGGCGCCTGCAATGGATCGGCACGCAGGCCGGCCCGCATATCGGCGGCACCTTCGCGATCTGGGAGATCACAGAGGCGGGCCGCGCCCGGCTCGACCTGCTCGTCCCGGAGGAGCGGCCTTAACGACTCGTTAACCCTGCGGGGACCACGCTTCGGAACGGGATTCGGAGGGCTGAGCCATGACGATCGTCCAGTGGGCCGAGCACCTGAGCGGCAGCCCCCTCGCCGCCTCCCTGACCGCCTCGATCACCCTGCTCCTGGCGGCCTACGCCGCCTCGCGGGCCGCGGGTCCCGCTCCGCGTCCCGGCCTGTGCCCGGTGCCGGCCCGTTCCGCGGCGGCCGGACGCGGGCGGGCGCGGCGGGGCTGAATCAGGCCGGCGAACCGGGCCGGGCGGCGTCCGCCTCGTCCGCCCGCTTCTCCTGCGCGCGCCCGAGCCAGAGCGCATTCAGGAGCCACGCGAGCGAGAGCGGCACCGCGGTCGCCGCCACCGCCGTCGCCCCGAAGCCGAGCGCCGCGATGCCCGCGTAGGACCACGCGCCGACCTGATCGCCGAGCCGGTAGACCACGGTGTCGATGAAGCCCTTCGCCGTGTAGCGGTCCTCCCGCGGCACCACCGTGAACAGCACCTCGCGGATCGGCCGGGCGATGGCGAAGTTGCCCGCCCGCCGGAAGACCTGGAAGGCGACGATCGCCGTGATGGTCGGCGAGAGGGCGAGCGCGGCGAAGCCGAGGACGCTCGCCGCCGGGAGCAGGGCCAGCGTCCAGCCGATCCCGAGCGCACGCACGATCCGCCCCGTCAGGAAGAGCTGCACGCCGAGGGTGAGCGCGTTCACGAGCAGGTCGACGCTGGCGAAGAAGGCGGTCTGGGCGCCGCGGTCGGGGAAGCTGCGCTTCGCGATGCCCGCCTGCTCGAAATACAGGAAGGTCGAGGTCACCGAGAACAGCAGCAGGAACAGGCCGATGTTGAGGAGGTAGGGCGAGGCGAGCGTCCGGGTGATGCCGGCGAGCGCGCTGCCGCCGATCGGGGCGTGCTCGGGCGCCTCGCTGGGAACGTGGTGCAGGCGCTCCGAGAGGCGGGCGAGGCCGCGCATGCTGAACACGGCGGCCTCCAGGAGGACGACCGCGCAGAGGAGGAGCGCGGAGGTCGGCACCGCGCGGGCGAGCAACGCCGTGGTGGCCGAGCCCGCGATGGCCCCGAGCGTCGCGCCCGCCGCGATGAAGCCGAACAGGCGCTTGCCCTGCTCCGTCGAGAACACGTCGACGATGGTCGCCCAGAAGATCGACACCACGAACAGGTTGAAGATCGACAGCCAGACGAAGAACGCCCGCCCGATCCAGAGGTCGGCCTCCGGCGGGGCGAGGTGGAGGGCGAGGGCGAAGAGCAGGATGTTGAGGGCGAAGAACCGGTAGGTCAGCGGCACGAAGCGGGCCCGCGGCAGGCTCTTCACCAGCCAGCCGAAGGGCAGGTTGAGGGCGAGCATGCCGAGAAGCGTCGCCGTGAACAGCCAGGGCAGGTTCTCGATGCCGCCCGCCACCCCCATCTGGTCGCGGATCGGGCGCAGCACGTAGTAGGCGGCGAGGATCGAGAAGATGTAGGCCCACGCCCACGCGAGCGCCCGGCCCTCCCCCGGCCGCACGTCGACGAGCCGGGCGAGGAGGCCGCGCTCCGCGGAGGGCGAATCAGGCATGGGCGGGGGGGCGCCGGAGGAGTCCGCGCGCCCCGCGGGGAGAGCGTAGGCGCGGGCCGGGCCGGGCCGCGGAGGGAGGCCTCACGGCGCGAGCCCCAGCTTCGCGCGAAGCTCGGACGCGCCGAGGACGTGCCCGAAGCCGGGCGAGCCCATCGCGAACCGGTCCGCGTCCGTCAGCGTGCCGACGACGACCGGGTCGAAGCCCGCCTCCGAGACAAGGCGCCGGCCCATCTCCAGCGCCGCCTCGTCGTCCCCCGCGATCGGCACCGCCATGCGGGGCGCCGGCCGGTTCGCGTTCGCCTCGAAGAGCCGGTAGTTCGCGGCGTTGAAGGCCCGGACCAGACGGGCCCCGGCGAGGTACTTGGCGCTCGTCGTCCCGATGCCGTTGGCCTGCGCCTCGGTGTAGAGGTCGCCGTCCCGGGCCTGGGTCGCGTTGCCGGCATCGAGCACGATGCGGCCCTTGAGCGCCTCGCCGAGATCGGCCCGGAGCTGGGGATAGGCCTTGTAGGGCACCGCCACGAACACCGCCTCGCCGAAGCGGACCGCCTCCGCCGGCGTGCCCGCCTTCGCCCGCGCGCCCAGACCCTCGACGAGACCCGTCAGCTCCTCCGGGTGGCGGGAGGAGAACATCACCTCGTGCCCCGCCTTGACCCAGAGCGCGCCGATGGTGCCGCCGATCTTGCCCGCGCCGATGATGCCGATGCGCAGGGGCTTCTGCCCCGCCGCCTCCTGGGCGCCGGCCGGAAGGGCCGGGAGGGCGAGCGCGAGGGCGAGGGCCGCGCGGCGGGTGAGGTCAGAGCGCATCGATGAAGGCCTCCATCCGGGCCCGCGCCGCCGCGTCGGGCAGCCGCCCGCGGGCGGCGCCGAGGTTGTCCTCGACGTAGGACACCTTCGCCATGCCCGGGATCGGGCAGGTGACGGCCGGGTGCGCGAGGACGTATTTCAGGAAGAATTGCGGCCAGCTCGCGCAGTCGAACTCGGCCGCCCAGGGCGGCAGCTCGCGCCCCTGCACGGCCTTGAACAGCCGGTCGCGCCCGAAGGGCACGTTGACCATCACGGCGATGCCGCGCTCGGCCGCGAGCGGGAGGACGCGCTCGGCCGCGGCCCGGTTGTCGATGGCGTAGTTGACCTGGACGAAGTCGAGCGGCTCGGCCCGCATCACCGGCTCGAGGCCGTCGAACTGCCCGTCCCGCCAGACCGTGACGCCGACGTAGCGGATGCGGCCCCGGGCCTTGAGGTCGCGCAGGGTGGCGAGGTTGGCCCCCGTGTCGATCAGGTTGTGCACGGCGACGAGGTCGATCCGGTCCGTGCGCAGGCGCTCGAAGGAGTGGGCGATCTGGGCCGCGCCGGCCTCGCGCCCGCTCTCGCTGACCTTGCTCGCCAGGAACACCTTCTCGCGCAAGGGCCCCTGCAGGATGTGGCCGAGGACGTCCTCGGCGGTGCCGTAGCTCGGAGCCGTGTCGATGACCGAGCCGCCGAGCGCCACGAAGCGCTCCACCGCCTCCCGCAGGGGTGCGATTTTGTCGGGCGTCGGCTCGACCTCGTAGCGGCGCGAGGTGCCGATGCCGATGGCGGGAAGCCGCTCGCCGGAGGACGGGATCGGCCGCCGGATCAACTCGCCCGGCCCGTCCGCGGCCCGGAGCGCTGCGGGCATCAGGGCGGGCAGCAGCGCGGCCCCGGCGAGGATGGTGCGGCGGGTCGCTGGCATGAAACCTCCGGCGCGATGGTCTGGCCCGCCCTCAGGTAGGGCGCCGCCGCCGCTGTCGAGGCGTGGCGGCCCGCGGCCGGGGTTGAATTTTGTCGCGGAATGTTTCCGGTGCCCGCGGAGTTCAGTCCTCCTCGGGCGGATCCTCGAACTCGGCGCCCTCGGTGTCCGGCGCGATCCGGAAGCGATACTCGTCGATGGCGAGGAAGGCCCGGTGCACGGCCTGCGGATCGAGCCCGTCGCGCACCACCAGCGTGTTGAAGTCGATGAAGAGCCGCGCGATGCGCTGCTCCTCGGACAAGGCCCGCAGGGCGGAGGAACTCGCCCCCGCGCTCATCATGAAGCCCTTGGCGCGCCCCTCGGTGTCGGGGAAGGGCAGGACGACGACATGCCCCGCCGTCTCGGGACGCAGGTCCGCCCAGCGCGCCGGCGTCCAGGCGATGAGGGCTTCGAGCTGCTTCATGCCCGTCCCGTGCGCGATCCTGCGGCGCGGCGCAAGAGCCTGCCGGATCCCAAGAGCCTGCCGG
>NZ_SMNT01000140.1 GCF_004348265.1 Methylobacterium segetis | reverse complement strand
CGAAGGCGACGCGCAGCGAGATCAGCGCGTGGCGCAAGCCCGGATCATGCGTGTGGCGGGCCGCGATCACCTGCGGAATGCCGGACCCTTGCGAGTTCGGGAAGACCGTGCGGGCCAGCAGCGCCGCGATCCCGAAGCCCGCGGGCGTCACGGCGAGGGCGAGGAGGGGCGAGACCGCGAGGACCTGCCGGAAGCCGGCCTGAGCCGCATCGGCGAGCTTGGCCATGAGCACCGCGGCGAGGCCGACGCAGATGCCCCCGAGGAGAAACAGGAGGCGCCGCCGCCAGATCGCGAAGGCGTCGAGGGAGGCGCTGCGCAGGCGCGCCATCGAGCGGCGGGTGCGGGGGCGTCCCCGGGTCGAATGCGGCGGCATGGTCCGGTCGGGCACGGGAATGCCCGCTCGGAGAAGCGGGCGAAGGATCGGCCGAGCATGCCACGACCGGGCCGGAAAGGCGCGTCCCGCGTGCCCTCAGCCGGAGCGGGGCAGGGCGCCCTCGAGCAGCCCCAGCGCGTCGGCCACCGCGCGGGCGCGGATCTCGGCCCGACCGAGATCGCCGTAGCGGCGCTCCCGGTGGCGCAGGGTGCCGTCCCGCAGCGCGAGCCCGAAATGGACGAGGCCGACCGGCTTCTCCGCACTGCCGCCGCCGGGGCCGGCGATGCCCGTGACGGCGACGGCGACGTCGGCCCGCGAGGCGGCGAGCGCGCCCGCCGCCATGGCGCGGGCGACCGGCTCGCTCACCGCGCCGTGGGCGGCGACGAGATCGGGCGGCACTCCGATCGCCTCGCTCTTGGCCGCGTTCGAGTAGGTGACGAAGCCGCGCTCCAGCACCGCTGAGGAGCCCGGCACCGCCGTGATGAGGCCAGCCACGAGGCCGCCCGTGCAGGATTCGGCGGTGGCGAGCGTGAGCCCCGCCGCCGCGTACCCCGAGACGAGCGCCTCGGCCCGGGCGAGGAGGGCGGCGTCGGCGAGCACCGGCTCAGCCCTGGCGCATGGCCGTCTCGGCCTGGGCATCGAGGAGCGTCGCGCCCTCCTCCTCGGGGAGCCGGACCGTGGCCGCGGCCTGGGCGGCGAGGCCCTCGGCCCGGCCGACGAAACCGAGCTTCTCCGTCGTCGTCGCCTTGATCGAGACGGACGAGAGCGGCACGCCCGCGATCTCGGCGATGCGCGCCCGGATCGCCTCGCGGTGCTTCCCGATGCGGGGGGCCTCCGCCAGGACGGTGATGTCGAGATGGTCGATCCGCCCGCCGCGCGCCCGCACCAGCGAGCAGGCATGGGCCAGGAACTGGTCGGACGCCGCCCCGCGCCATCTCTCGTCGCTCGGCGGGAAGTGGGTGCCGATGTCGCCGTCGGCGATGGCGCCGAGGAGCGCGTCGGTGAGCGCGTGCAGCGCCACATCGCCGTCCGAATGCGCGAGCACGCCCCGGTCGGCCGGGATGCGCACGCCGCCGAGCCAGACATGGTCGCCCTCCGTGAAGGCGTGCACGTCGAATCCGGTGCCGAGGCGGGTGACGTAATGGGTCATGGCGGAGGTTCCCGGAGCGGAGGCGGCCGAGCCGAAGGCGCGGTCGGCCTCGATCAGGTCGGCGGGCTGGGTGATCTTGCGGTTGCGCGGATCGCCCTCGAAGGTGACGACCGGCAGGCCCGCCCATTCGGCGAGCGCCCCGTCGTCGGTGAAGCCGTGAAGGCCGGCCTCCGCGGCGGCCCGGTGGCCGTCGAGGAGGGGGCGGAAGGCGAAGGATTGCGGGGTCTGCACGGCGCGCAGGGCCTCGCGCGCGGGCGTCTCGCGGACGCGCCCGATGCCGGCGCCCGCCGCCTCCACGATCTTGATCGTGTCGCTGACCGCGATGCCGGGCACAGCGGCGCGGTGGTCGCGGCCCGCCGCGATCGCCCGGTCGATCAGGCCGAAATCGACGTGCGGACGCGCCGCGTCGTGGACGAGGACGAGGTCGGGCGCGCCTCCCTGCTCGAGCGCCTCGAGGCCGGCGCGGACCGATTGCTGGCGGGTCTCGCCACCCGGCACCGGGGCCGCGAGCTTGGCCCGCACCATCGGGTCGAGATCGGCGAGGCATTCCTCGTAGAAGGCGGCCGCGTCCGGCGCGATCACGGGCTGGATGCGTGCGATGCCCGCATGGCAGCCGAGCGCGGCGAGCGTGCGCGTGAGGACGGCCTGCCCGCCCACGCGACGGTACTGCTTGGGCATGCCGCCGCCGATGCGGATGCCGCGACCCGCCGCGACGACCACAGCGGCAACGCTCAACGCGGTGCTGGACATAGAGATTCTGATACTCTTCAGGCCCACGCCCCGGCATCGCCCGTCCGGGCGGGTGCCGTAATCACGCCGGGCCGCGGTGCGACATTCGGTCAGGACCGGCCGAATCGCTGCGGCGCCCCGCGCCGGCCCTGCCCGCCCGCCGCTCGTTTAAGCGGGGCACGACCCGAAATCAAATCGCGCGGGCGGCTTGCGTCCGGCCGGCTTTTGTCTATTCCTTGTGCAGAATGACGAATGATCATTATTTGAGCGTTGTGCGCTCGGGGGCTTCCGCGGACGCTGACGGCATCGTGTCGCCGCCGGTGCTGCTCGCGCCGCTCTCGGGCGTCACGGACCTGCACATGCGCCGCATCGCGCGGCGCCTCGGCGCCAGCGCCGTCGTCTCCGAGATGGTGGCGGCAGCCGAGTTCGCCCGCGGCGCCAGCGAGGCGCGCCTGCGCGCGGAAGGGGCGGGGGTGAGCCCGCACGTCGTGCAGCTCGCGGGCTGCGCGCCGGAAGCGATGGCCGAGGCCGCGCGCCTCTGCGAGGCATCCGGCGCCGACGTGATCGACGTCAACATGGGCTGCCCGGCCAAGACCGTGACGGGCGGGGAGGCGGGCTCGGCGCTGATGCGCGACCTTGACCACGCCACCCGCATCCTGGCCGCCGTGCGGGCGGCGGTGCGGGCGCCGGTCACGGTCAAGATGCGGCTCGGCTGGGACCATGCGAGCCTCAACGCGCCGGACCTCGCCCGCCGGGCGGAGGCACTCGGGCTCGCCGCGGTCACGGTCCACGGCCGCACCCGCCAGCAATTCTACAAGGGGCAGGCCGACTGGGCGGCGATCCGCGCCGTCGTGGCGGCCGTCTCGATCCCCGTCATCGCCAACGGCGACGTCACGGATCTCGCCGATGCGCAGGCCTGCCTCGCAGCCTCCGGCGCGGCGGGCGTCATGGTCGGGCGGGCGGCCGTCGGCCGGCCCTGGCTCGTCGGGCAGATCGCGGACGCACTGGCCGGTCGGCCCGTGCGCGAGCCGGGGCCGGCCGAGAAGGCCGACATCGCCGCCGAGCATTATCGCGGCCTGATCGACCTCTACGGGGCCGCCATGGGCGTGCGCCACGCCCGCAAGCACCTCGCGGCCTATGTCGAGGCGGCCGGGACGCAGGGGACGGCGCTCGCGCCCGCCGACCGCACCCGGCTCCTCACCACCCACGATCCGGAGGTGGCGCTCACGCTCCTGCGGCGCGCCTTCCTGGAGCCGGCGCCCGGCGCGGCGCCGGCGGAACCGATCGGGGAGGCGGCATGAGCGAGGAGGGGGGTTCGGGCCGCGAGGCCAACGGGCGGGGGCGCGGCTCGCCGACCTCGGAGGCCGTGATCAACGCCCTGCCGCTGCCGGTGCTCACCGTCGGCGCGGACGAGCGCATCCTCCAGTGCAACCACGCCGCCGAGAGCTTCTTCGACCATTCGGCGCGGCTGATGCAGCGGCGGCGGCTGCGCGACATCATCCCCTTCTCCTCGCCGATCATCGCCCTCGTGGCGGAGGTGCGCCGCAGGCGGGCCAGCGTCAGCGAGTACCGGGTCGAGCTGACCCAGCCCCGCTCCGGCCAGGAGCGCAGCGTCGACGTGTTCGCGACGCCGCTGGGCGACGAGGGCGACGCCGTGGTGCTGATGCTCCAGGAGCGCACCATCGCCGACAAGATGAACCGCCAGCTCACCCATCGGGGCGCCGCCCGCTCGATGATCGCGCTCGGCGCCATGCTCGCCCACGAGATCAAGAACCCGCTCGCCGGCATCCGCGGCGCCGCCCAGCTCCTCGAGCAATCGGGCGCCGAGGAGGACCGGGTGCTGACCCGGCTGATCTGCGACGAGTCCGACCGGATCGTGCGCATCGTCGAGCGGATGGAGCTGTTCGGCGACGAGCGCCCCGTCGAGCGCGGCTCCGTCAACGTGCACGGGGTGCTCGACCAGGTGAAGCGCTCGGCGCAGTCGGGGTTTGCCCGTCACATCCGCTTCGTCGAGAACTACGATCCTTCGCTGCCGCCGGTCCTCGGCAACCGCGACCAGCTCATCCAGGTGATCCTCAACCTCGTGAAGAACGCGGCCGAGGCGATCGGCGCGGACGCGGTCGATGGGGAGATCACCCTCTCGACCGCCTTCCGGACGGGCCTGCGCCTGCAGATCCCGGGCTCGCGCGAGCGGGTGAGCCTGCCGATCGAGGTGGCGGTGCGGGACAACGGACCCGGCGTCACCGCCGAATTGCTGCCGGACCTGTTCGACCCCTTCGTCACCACCAAGGCGCAGGGCTCCGGCCTCGGTCTTGCATTGGTGGCCAAGATCGTCGGCGATCACGGGGGTATCGTCGAGTGCGATCCCGTGCCCCGCCGCACCACCTTCCGCCTTCTCCTCCCCATGTCGAGCGCCCGGGATGGGCGCGAATCGGTCGCGGAGGCCGAGTAAGAGTCATGCCGAACGGCCATATCATCGTCGCGGACGACGACGCCGCCATCCGCACCGTCCTCAACCAAGCCCTGTCGCGGGCGGGCTACGAGGTGCGAACGACGGGCAATTGCGCGACCCTCTGGCGCTGGGTGGCGCAAGGGGAGGGCGACCTCGTCATCACCGACGTGGTGATGCCCGACGAGAACGTGTTCGACCTCCTGCCCCGCATCAAGCGGGTGCGGCCCGAGCTGCCGATCATCGTGATGAGCGCGCAGAACACCTTCATGACGGCGATCCGCGCCTCGGAGCGGGGCGCCTACGAGTACCTGCCCAAGCCCTTCGACCTGAAGGAGCTGATCGCGATCGTCGGCCGTGCCCTCTCCCGCCCCCGCGGCGCGGCGCCGGCGGGCGCGGGCCCCGAGAACGAGGACATCCCCCTCGTCGGCCGATCGCCGGCGATGCAGGAGATCTACCGGGCGCTGGCGCGCCTGATGCCGACCGACCTCACCGTGATGATCACGGGCGAATCCGGCACCGGCAAGGAGTTGGTGGCCCGCGCGCTCCACGATTACGGGCGCCGCCGCACCGGCCCGTTCGTGCCCGTCAACATGGCGGCGATCCCGCGCGACCTCATCGAATCCGAGCTGTTCGGCCACGAGAAGGGGGCCTTCACGGGCGCGCTCTCGCGCTCGGCCGGCCGCTTCGAGCAGGCGGAGGGCGGCACGCTCTTCCTCGACGAGATCGGCGACATGCCGATGGAGGCGCAGACCCGGCTGCTGCGCGTGCTGCAGCAGGGCGAGTACACCACCGTCGGCGGGCGCGTGCCGATCAAGACCAACGTCCGCATCATCGCGGCGACCAACAAGGACCTGCGGGTCTCGATCCAGCAGGGGATCTTCCGCGAGGACCTGTTCTTCCGCCTCAACGTGGTGCCGCTGCGCCTGCCGGCGCTCCGCGAGCGCTCGGAGGACGTGCCGGACCTCGTGCGCCACTTCTTCGTCCTCGTCGAGCGCGAGGGCCTGACCCGCAAGACGCTCGATGCCGACGCCATGGAGCGGCTCAAGCGCTACCGCTGGCCGGGCAACGTGCGCGAGCTCGAGAACCTCGTCCGGCGGCTCGCCGCCCTCTACCCGCAGGAGACGATCACCGGCCCGGTGATCGAGGCCGAGCTCGACACCCTGCCCCTGGCCCAGCCGGCCGCCGCCCCGGCGGGAGCGTCCGGCCGCAAGGGGGCGGGCGAGAGCGAGACCCTGTCGGGCGCCGTGGAGCGGCACCTGTCGGAGTATTTCTCCGGCTACCGGGACACCCTGCCGCCGCCCGGCCTCTACCACCGCATCCTGCGCGAGATCGAGGGACCCCTGATCGGCGCGGCGCTGGCGGCGACCCGCGGCAACCAGATCCGCGCGGCGGAGCTCCTCGGGGTCAACCGCAACACCCTGCGCAAGAAGGTGCGCGACCTCGACCTGCAGGTGTTCCGCACCGCCCGCTGACGGGACGGGGCGGGGTGCCGCGGGAGGTCGAACTCCGGGCCGTCCGCGCTCAGTGCCTGTGCCCGTCCGTCGGGTCGCGCAGGTAGCGGGCGAGCTCGAAGCCGATCTCGATCATCAGCCCGTCGACCAGCTTGGCGAGCGCGGGCCGGTGCAGGGCCCCCGCGAGGCTGCGCAGGGCGATCACGTGCTCGGCCATCCGGTTCACGAGGCGCTCGGTGTGCTGCAGGTTCGCGGCGCGGTTCTCGGTGAGGTCGATGGCGATGCCGCAGCCCCGCGCGGCCCGGCCGGATTCGTCCCGGTCGATCCGGCCCCGCATCAGGAGGCTGCGCACCCCGGTGCGGGCATCGCCGGTCCGGAACTCCGCCTCGAAGGGACCGGCCGCCTCGCTGGAGGCATGGAGGTGATTCTCCACGCGGACCCGGTCCTCCGGATGGGTGCAGGCCAGGAAGGCCGCGAGCGGCACGCCCTTGGCCGCCACGTCCGGGTCGATCCCGAGAAGGCGCGCGAAGGCAGCCGACAGGGAGAGGCGCCCGCTCCAGAGATCGTGCTCCCAGGCCCCCACGACGCCGGAGGCGTCGAGCGCCGCCTGCAGGTCGCCGGTCCCCGGTAGCGTCAGGGCTTCACCCATGCTGGTCCTCGAGCCGGAACGGCTCCGCGCCGGCCGCAGATCCCGCCGCGCAAATTAACTTGAGGTTTATAAGGCGCTCTGCCGAAGCGCCGTGCGATCAGATCTAGGGTACTGCCTTCTCAACGGAAAGGGCAATATTTCGTGAGGACGCAAGTTGCGCAACCTCAGATTATACTGATCGAGTCCGGCCGTGACTTGATTCGCCGGCCCGAGGGATCGGCGATCGGGCCTCGATGCACCCGCCCGGCGCTCCGGCCCGCTTCGCGGGCGAGCGCCCGCCGGGCCGGGAGGGGGCCGGGAGCCCCGCTTAACCGGTCGTTAACCATGATGGGCCAAACCGGGATCATCGCATCCTTGGGTCACAGGACGCCGTGCCGCGCCGGATGGGGACGGGACCCGCTGAGGGTCCGGGATCCGGCGAGACGGCCTCCGGTCCTATGTAACCTAAAGTTGCTGAAGCCGCCGCAGATCCGGAAACCGGTTGCAGAGGACGTCAGGATGAAAGCCATCACGTTCGTCACGCAGAAGGGAGGCAGCGGCAAGAGCACGCTCTGCATCTCCCTCGCCGTCGCGGCCCAGGAAGCCGGACGCTCCGTCTGCATCCTGGAGATGGACCGGCAGGCCACGATCAGCGACTGGCTCGACCACCGCACGGCCCAGGGCCCCGAGGTCGCCCAGATCGACGCGACGCAGATCGAGGCGGTGATGGCTCAGCTGCGCGAGTCGGCCTACGATTACGTCTTCATCGACACGCCCGGCGTCGATTCCACGGGCACCCTCTCGGCGATCCGCGCCGCCGATCTCTGCATCATCCCCTGCCGCCCGACGCCCGCGGACCTGCGCGCCTTCAAGCCGACGCTCGCCGCCGTCTACCGCCTGGAGAAGAAATTCGCCTTCGTCCTGAACCAGACCCCGCCCCGCTCCTACCGCATCCGCGACGCGGCCGACGGCCTCGCCGTGCTCGGCGTCCTGCCCGACGTGAACATCGTCGCCCGCACCGACCACCAGGACGCGATCGGCGTCGGCCAGGGCGTGACCGAGTTCAACCCGAAGGGCCAGGCGGCCAGCGAGGTGCGCCGGCTCTGGTCCTGGATCGAGCGGCGGATGCAGGGGGCCAAGCATGTCAAAGCCGCCTAAGCTGAACCTCGCCTCGATCGTCGCGGCGGCGGCCCCCCCGCCGAAGCTCGCACCCGCCAAGCCCGCGCCGGTTCAGGCTCTCCAGCCGGTTCAGCAGAGCGCCGAGATCGTTCAGCTTGACGTCGCGCCGGCCCCGGCCCGCCGCCCGAGCGCCACGCTGAAGGAGCGGGCGCGGCAGATGTCGGTCTACCTGGAGCCGCCGGTCTACGATCAGCTGCGCGACCTCGCCTATGCCGAGCGCACCAAGATGCACGCCCTGATGCTGGAGGCGCTCGACATGCTGTTCAAGCAGCGCGGCGCCCGCTCGATCGACCAGCTGAACGAGGGACCGCCGCGCTGAGCCGTCCGCCGTCCGGCCCTTCGCGGAGACCGGCGCCACGCGGCGGCCCTGCCGCGGGCGTGGGAAGGCGACGGAGCATCATTCCGAAAACAGTCGCAGAAACAGCGCTTTGCGCGCTGTTTCTGTGTTTTTGCATGAGGAATGCCGGCCTCGGCCCCGGCCGGACCGACGCTCTCGGCTCCGCGCGCGCATCCGGCCCAATGCCGTGTGACGTTCAGGCAATGTCGGCAATGCGTTGAGCGAAAATCTTCATCCGCCGCCTCAACGTCTCGCGGGCCCCTCGGCGGACATGAAGGGCCGTCTCGTTCAGCCTTCCTTTACGTCGCCTCGACAATTCTCGGTGTCGTCCCGGGCGGCTTCCGCTCGGGACGGACCCGTCCCGGCCGCTCACCGCGCCGGGCCGGGCATGTGGCGTACGCGGTGAGGCCCGAGTGTTGGTGATGGTGCGTTCGACGAAGGACGGGACGGCGTGGCTCGCCGCGTTCCCGCTCCGCCGGATCCTCGCGGTCTCGGCGATCGCGCTGGCCACCGCCAATTGCAGCAACAACCCGCAGAAGCTCGCGGCCTCCGCGCCCGGCAACGGGATCGACCCGAAATACGGCGTCAAGGCGAGCCCGCGCCTCTACAACGAGGGCGACGTGATCCCGAAGGGCGGCGGGCGCCGCTTCTCGGGCAAGCCCTATGTGGTGGCCGGGCGCACCTACGTGCCCCGGGAGGATGCGCGGGGCTACGTGCGGGAGGGTCTCGCCTCCTGGTACGGCAGCGCCTTCCACGGCCGCCAGACCGCCAATGGCGAGGTGTTCGACCGCCACTCGATCGCCGCCGCCCACCCGACCCTGCCGCTGCCGAGCTACGCCCGCGTGACGAACACCGCGAACGGGCGCTCGATGATCGTGCGCGTCAACGACCGCGGCCCCTATCACGCCGACCGGGTCATGGACGTGTCGGAGGCCGTGGCCGAGTCCCTCGAGTTCCACCGGCGCGGCACCACGCGGGTGCGCGTCGAGTATATCGGCAAGGCCTCGATCGCCGGCAGCGACGACCGCAAGCTCCTGGCGACGTTGCGCACCGACGGACGTCCCGCCGCGATCGGCGGGCGCGGCCCGGTCATGCTCGCCGATCTCGGCTCCGACGCCGCGGTGGACGCGCCCGAGCCGGCCCGCGCGCGGGCCCCGCTCGCCTTCAGGCCGCAGGAGGAGCGGCAGATCGAGGAGCGGCAAGGGGAGGAGCGTCAGGCGGACGAGGCGCCCCGTCCGGTGCGGCGGACGGCTCCGGTGCTCGTCGCGCGCGCCGCGGCGCCCGTGCCGCCCGCCCTCCAGCCGACCGCCCCTCGCGGCGCCCCTTTCCGGCCCGTGCTCGCGGCCGCCCCGATCCGCTCCCCGTCCTCCCAGGCCGCCGCGAAGGGACGGCCCGACGCCCCCGCCGCGTCGGTTCGCCTCGCGAGCGCCGCGCCGCACCCCGCCGCGAAGCCCGGCCCGCTCCCGACGGCGCGCGGCCTTGCCGCGCCGCCCGCCGGCAAGTCCGGAGGCTCCGGCCCCGTCGCCACCGGCCGCCTCGCCGCCTCCCCGATGCCCGCCGCATCGCGGCTCGCGATGGCCAAGCTCGCCGCCTCCCCGCCCGCGAACCCGCAGGCCAAGCCGAGCCCGGCCTCCGCGCCCGGCAAGGTGCCGTCGCCGCGTCGATCCCGCCTCGCCGAGGTCAACTGAGCGCGCGGCGGCCCCGCGTTCCGCGCGGCGATTGGACGTTCGATTCGCGCGGGAAACCGCTGTAAGGTCTCGCTTCCGGCAGGGCAGGGCGCCGGGCGTGCAGGCGAGGGTTGTTGGATGCGTACGACGTCGATCCGGGTCTATCTCGCCGCGGCCTGCCTGCTGCTGGCGCCCGGGGCGTTCCGGCCCGCGGCGGCGCAGAACTTCCAGACGAGCGCGCCCCACGCGATCCTGATCGACGCGGATTCCGGCTCGACGCTCTTCGAGAAGGCGGCGGACGAGCCGTTCGCCCCGGCCAGCATGGCCAAGCTGATGACCACCGAGATCGTGTTCGGCGCCCTCAAAGAGGGCCGCCTGAGCATGGAGACCGAGTTCACGGTGACGGAGGACGCATGGCGGCGCGGCGGCGCGGGGGGCGGCGGCTCCTCGATGTTCGCGCAGGTCAACAGCCGCATCAAGCTGTCCGACCTCCTGCGCGGCCTCATCGTCCAGTCGGGCAACGACGCCGCGATCACCATCGCCGAGAACATGGCCGGCAGCGAGGGGGCCTTCGCCGGCATGATGAACGCCCGCGCCAAGGAGATCGGCCTCACGCGCTCGACCTTCCGCAACGCGACCGGCTACTCGGCGCCCGACCAGAAGGTCACCGCCCGCGACCTCGCCAAGCTCTCGCTGCACATCATCGAGACCTATCCGGACCTGTACAAGATCTTCGCCGAGCGCGAGTTCACCTGGAACAAGATCAAGCAGCAGAACCGCAACCCGCTGCTCACGCTCGACATCGGCGC